>NZ_JACRVR010000038.1:0-25983 GCF_018811975.1 Acetobacter sp. P1H12_c
CCCCCGCACAGGGGCCGCCCCCGCCCCCATCCGCCACCCGGCGGACCAGATGAGCGAGCCGGATCTGGATGAGGATGATCTCCTCTGATCCAGCAATAGCGTTCCTCTCCTCTGATTTTCAGGTAAGACCCCTGCTTCAGCCTTTCCGGTTTTCCGGTATAGGCTGGCAGGGGTCTTTTTTTCGGTGCTTTTTCTTTCGACTCTGATGTTTCTATAAAAAAAATTTCAGAGTTATGGAAAAAAAGCCGGTGCCATGCGTTTCATTCAACTCTAACATGCAGAGCGAAGGTCTTTGGTCAGGACCGAATCCTGCACCCACTGAGTATTTTTTGGAGAAGCCTATGCCTACTTGTTCTGAAGCCCGAGCTGGCCTTATTTCGCTGCTGCGTGGCGTTGAACACTTCAATACTGAGGTTTTCCCCGCCAAACAGACCCTGTTTGCCGCTCTGGCAGACGGGCAGTCTCCCAACGCTCTGTTTATTGCCTGCGCAGACAGCCGCATTAACCCCAGCCTGATCACCCAGACAGAACCGGGTGACCTGTTCATTCTCCGTAACATTGGCAACATTGTTCCGGCCTATGGGGAAATGCTGGGTGGGGTCTCCTCTGCAGTGGAATATGCCGTCGCCGGTCTGGGTGTATCCGCCATTATCGTCTGCGGTCATTCTGACTGCGGGGCCATGAAGGCTCTCCTGGCACCGGAAAAAAGCGGGCTGGATAAAATGCCGACGGTCCGTTCCTGGCTGCGCAACGCAGAAGCCGCCCGCGCGGCTCTGGGTGACCTGAAGGCTGAAGACGCCGGTCCGGCCAATGTCCGCAGCCTGTCTGAACAGAACGTGCTGCTTCAGCTCTCCCACCTCAGAACGCACCCAGCCGTGGTTGCCGCCATGTCGCGCGGTACGCTGTTCCTGCAGGGCTGGTTTTATGACATCGGGACTGGTGAAATCACCATTCTGGATGAACAGACCCGTAAAACCACCAGCATCCCGCAGGCCATTGCAAGTCTGGAAGCGCTGCCTGCCTGATATGCTGGCCATCCCGCCTTCAGACCGGATGCCGCAAAACAAGACCGGCGAAGCAGAGGCTTCGCCGGTTTTTCTTTGCCCCATGACGTATTTCAAAACCCTGCCCCGCTCACGTGCGGTCTTTCTGGCCCTGACCGTTCTGGGCAGTACACTACTCCCGACTGCCTGCGCCGCTCATGCCGCCCCCACGGCGGAACACGCCCCCATAGAGCGCGACACACAGCCGGACTCTGATACCCGCCCCGTCACGCAGCGCCCCTTAAAACTGGCGACGTGGAATATGGACTGGCTGATGGCGGAAGACGGGCCTCTGGCCGGCACAGCCCCGCCGGACCGCCCGCATCGCACCCGCGCCGACTTTGAAAAACTGGCAGCCTACGCGCAGCATCTGGATGCGGATCTGATCGGCTTGCAGGAAGTGGATTCCATTCCCACCGCACAGAAACTTTTCCCGCCGCAGGCCTATCAGATTTTCATCACCCAGGATGCCCTGCTCCAGCATCCGGCGCTGGCCGTCCGCAAATCCCTGCACGCCCACCAGAACCCGGATGCGGTGGACCTGAACGTCGCCCCCACAACCGCCGCGCATCAGTTACGTCGCGGGCTGGACGTGACGATAGAGACAGAGACAAGCCCGCTGCGTGTTCTGGTGCTGCACCTTAAAACCGGGTGCTGGGATACGCCTGTTGCAGACAAAAAACACAACTGCCCCATGCTGTTGCAACAGTTTGGCGTTCTGCAAAACTGGATCAGCGCCCGCACGGCTGCGCATGAGGCGTTTGTTATCATGGGCGATTTCAACCGGCGCATGACGGTTTATGACCCGTTTTTTTTGCTGCTGAACAAGACCGCCCCACTGAGCCTGACCACCGCAGGCTGGGCCAGCCCGTGCGATAATGGCACGTATTTTATTGACCATATCCTGCTGGGTGGTGCGGCCCGGAACTGGCTGCAACCCCAGTCTCTGCGCGTCATGACCTATAAGGCAGAAACCGGCACCCCCACCCTGTCCGACCACTGCGCCGTTTCCGTCCGGCTGACCCCATAAAAAAAACCGCTGCGGCTTTGCACCACAGCGGTTTTCAGAACACACCAGCCCCCCGAAAGGGTCAGGGTTATTACGAGTAGGCGCGGCCACGGCCGGAAGAGGCACCGCCACCAGAGCGACCGCCGCCACCCGGACGGCCACCGCCACCATTCCCACCACGCGGCGGGCCACCACGGCCACGACCACCGCCGCCGCCATTCCCGCCACGCGGCGGGCCGCCGCGCCCACGGCCACCACCGCCGCCCAGAACGGGGGGACGCATGGTAGAGGCTTCCGCACTTTCAGAGTGCCAAGGGTGATCACGCACCACCGGAATGGGCTTACCGATCGTCTTTTCAATATCCCGCAGCCATGCACGCTGTTCCGGATCACAGAAGGACACCGCCCAGCCATCACGCCCGGCACGCGCCGTCCGGCCAATCCGGTGAACATAGCTTTCCGGCACGTTCGGCAGATCGTAGTTAAAAACGTGGCTCACATCGTCCACATCAATCCCACGCGCGGCAATGTCGGTCGCGACCAGCACCTTGACGCTACCGGCACGGAAACCGCTCATTGCCCGCTCACGCGCGCCCTGAGATTTGTTGCCGTGGATGGCTTCCGCCACGATGTTGTTCTTGTTCAGGAACTCCGCGACCTTGTTGGCCTCATGCTTCATGAGGGTAAACACAACAGCGCGGGCGACCTTGGGGGATTCCACAAGTGTCAGCAGAGCATCACGCTTATCCGTGCCATCCACAAACATCACGGCCTGCTGGATGCGGTCCACCGTGCTGGAGGGCGGCGTAACTTCCACTTTTGCCGGGTCATGCAGCAGAGAGCTTGCCAGATCGGCAATGCTGCGCGGCATGGTTGCGGAGAACAGCAGCGTCTGCCGTTTTTCCGGCAGATACGTCATGATGCGGCGGATATCACGCACAAACCCCATGTCCAGCATGCGGTCTGCTTCATCCAGCACCAGCACTTCCAGCCCGGACAGGTCGATATAGCCCTGACCAATCAGGTCCAGCAGGCGGCCTGGAGCCGCCACCAGTACGTCCACACCCCGGCGCATGGCTTCAACCTGACGCCCCTGCCCCACGCCACCAAACACAACGGCCTGCGTGAACTTCATGTGGCGGGCATAGGCCTTGAAGCTCTCGCTGATCTGGGAAACCAGCTCACGCGTGGGAGCCAGTACCAGCACGCGCGGCTTCTTGGGGCCGGCAACTTTCGGGTGGGCATGCAGGTAATTCAGGATAGGCAGAGCAAATGCTGCCGTTTTCCCGGTGCCTGTCTGCGCCAGACCCAGCAGATCACGCCCTTCCAGCAGATGCGGGATGGACTGGGCCTGAATGGGGGTCGGCGTTTCATACCCCTGTTCGGCAAGAGCCTTCAGCAGAGGAGCGGCAAGCTTCAGATCAGAAAACGTGGTCATCAGGGCAAACCTTTTCGTGCAGCCTGAAAAGCGAGACGAGAACACCCTTTTTCAGCTACGCACCATATCGTGTCAGAACGCAGCGAACAGGACACACGGAGGCGTTCTTCCCACTCACGTTCGTGAACTTTTTTTAACAATACTGGCAGCGTCACGTCTTTTCAGAAAAAGTCTGTCTGAAAACCCTGCCTTGAAATCGTATATAAGAGGTGTTTTCAGGCCTCGCAAGCCTTCCGTACCATATTGGTCCGAAAAGAAGAGCGCCTCATAATCGTCACGCTCTGTTCATGCCCCATTCCCGCACAGGCAGGCGGACTGCGGCAAAAAAACAGGTTTTCTCAATTTTTAAGGAAGTTTTAAAAAAACAGGCCGGGTACACGCCCCTGTGAAGAGCAGACCCGGCCAAGCAATCAACTAACCAAAGTTTTAGAAGAAACTCTCGGAAGCCCCTTAAAAATGGTTGGAAATCACAACATCCTGTCGCGGCAGACTGCCACCACGGGGCTTTGGCGGGGCGCTCCCTTTGCCAATGGCCACAAACAGGCCAATTGCATGGTCTTCCGGCAGATTGATCAGTTTGCCCACGGCATCAAAGTCAAATCCGTCCATCGGGCAGGTCTCATACCCCAGAGAAACCGCCGTCAGCATCAGCGTCTGGGCCGCCAGACCGCAGGAGCGCATGGCCTCGTCCCGCTGCACCTGCTCACGCCCGCGATAATACTGGTCAATCATCCCGGCCATCAGGGTCTGCACATCCTGTGGGGCGTCCTGCCAGTAGCGGGCCGGGTTTTTTGTCCAGGCAGCGAGGTCAGCACAGACCACAATCAGCACGGATGCATCCGTCACCTGAGCCTGATCCCACGCGACGGCCCGGATCTGTTTGCGTAACGCCGGGTCTGTTACAACAACAAAGCGCCAGTTTTGCAGATTGAAGGCCGTCGGCCCCATCCGGGCGGCATCCAGAATTTGCGCAAGATCGGCTTCAGGGATCTGAAAATCCGGATCATACTGCTTAACGGCCCGTCGCGTTGCGACAGCTTTCAGAACATCCATCTTACTCGGCCTTTCTTTAGGGTCAGAATTTTCCGCAGGAAGAGTGTTCAGGCAGCGGGCGGGCAGTCCCCTTCCCGCCGCAGCAGGAACAGCGCCTGCTCACCAAACAGGTTTGCCAGCCGGATTGAGCGCCGCCATGGCGCGCGCTCACCCTCTTCATCCACCGCCATCCACTGCTGCACGCAATAACCTTCTTCCTCACACAGCGCGATAAAGTCCCGGATGGTGCAGGGGTGGATATTAGGCGTTTCATACCACTGGGTATGCCACACAGCCGTCATGGGCATCCGGCCGCTCAGCAGGAGTTTCAGCCGGAGCTGCCAGTGGCCAAAATTGGGGAAAGACACAATGGCATGCCGCCCGATACGCAGCATCTGCCGCAGCACTTCCCGTGGCCGTTCCACCGCCTGAAGGGTCCGCTGCAACACCACATAATCAAACGCATCATTGGGGTAGTGCGCCAGATCGTGGTCGGCATCACCATGCACCACGGGCAGACCGTGGGCGACGGAGCGGGTCACTTCCCGCATGTCGATTTCAATCCCGCGGGCATCGCACCCTCGCAGGCGGAACAGATGGTCAATCAGCGCGCCATCGCCGCTGCCCACGTCCAGAACCCTCGTGCCGGGTTCGATCATGTCCGCAATCAGCCGTTGATCAAGACGCATCAGGCCAGCCCCGCATGGTCTGCCACACCGCAGAGGAAGCCCCGCACGGTTCTGTCCAGATCCGGTTCATCCAGCAGAAAGGAATCATGCCCCTTATCCGTTTCAATCTCTACAAATGAGACGTTGGCTGCCGCCTGATTGAGCGCGCGCACCAGATAGCGCGCGCTTGAGGTGGGGAACAGCCAGTCGGACGAGAAAGACACAACACAGAACCGTACCGGCGTTCCGGCAAAGGCAGCGGGCAGTTCCCCATCATGCTCGGCGGCAAGGTCAAACCAGTCCATCGCGCGGGTAATGGTCAGGTAGGAATTGGCGTCAAACCGCCGCACAAAGGCTGATCCCTGATAGCGCAGATAGGATTCGACCTCGAACACATCCCCGAACATCGCCAGAGAGGCTTCGGGGGCCTGCGCATCCTTCGGGTCACGTCGCACCCGGCGGCCGAATTTACGGGTCAGCGCCTCTTCGGACAGGTAGGTGATGTGCGCCATCATCCGCGCCACAGCCAGCCCGCGTGCCGGGACGACGTTATGTTCCCAGTAGCGGCCGCCATACCAGTCCGGGTCCGCAAAAATCGCCTGCCGCCCGACCTCATTAAACGCGATATTCTGGGCCGAATGATACGGCGCGGTGGCAATCGGCATGACCGCCAGCATCATATCCGGATAGGTCACGGCCCATTCCAGCGCCTGCATGCCGCCCATGGAGCCGCCAACAACGGCAAACAGCCGCTCAATCCCCAGCGAACGCACCAGTTTATACTGCGCGCGCACCATGTCCCGGATGGTAATGGGCGGGAAATCCGTGCCCCATCGTTCCGTGCTGCCGGGCTTGAGGGAACGTGGCCCCGTGCTGCCCATGCAGCCGCCCAGCACGTTGGTGCAGATAATAAAAAAGCGGTTGGTATCAATTGGCCGCCCCGGCCCGACCATGCGCGCCCACCAGCCGGGTTTGCCAGTCTGCGGGTGCGTTTCCGCCACGTACTGGTCCCCCGTAAATGCGTGACAAATGACAATTGCATTGTCCCGCTGGGCGGAAAGCTGGCCGTAGGTGCGATAAGCGACGTCAAGCGCGGGCAGATGCACACCACATTCCAGATCCAGCCCATCGGGGAAGGTGGCGTGCTGATGGTCGCCGACATCAAGGGGCGAAGTGCTGTTCATGACGGTGATACCAACTCCGGCTGGAAGACCTCCGACATAAAAGCGAAAACAGGACGGATCAAGTCCGCCTTAACGCTGCCGCAGGTCTGCCCTGCCGGCGTCAGCTATCCATTTTGAGCGCTGCGAGAAAGGCGCTCTGCGGAATTTCCACCTTCCCGAACTGCCGCATGCGCTTTTTACCCTCTTTCTGCTTTTCCAGCAGCTTGCGCTTACGGGAGATGTCACCGCCATAACATTTGGCCGTCACATCCTTGGAGAGCGCGCCGATGGTCTCACGCGCAATCACCTTGCTGCCAATGGCCGCCTGAATGGCGATCTTGAAGAGCTGGCGGGGGATAAGGTCTTTCAGGCGGGCACAAATCGCCCGGCCACGGGTTTCCGCGGCAGACCGGTGCGCAATGAAGGACAGTGCATCCACCGGCTCCTGATTCACCAGAATGGAAATACGGACGAGGTCACTCTCCTCATACCCGTCCATCTGGTAATCAAAGCTGGCATAACCGCGCGTGAGGGATTTCAGGCGGTCATAGAAGTCAAACACCACTTCGTTCAGCGGCAGGCGATAAACGGCCATGGCGCGGTTGCCCACGTAGGTCAGGTCCACCTGCACGCCACGGCGCTCCGTGCACAGCGTCAGCACAGCGCCCAGATATTCATCCGGCACCATGATGGTCGCCTTGATCCACGGTTCATCAATCCGCTCAATCTGGGAGAGGTCCGGCATATCCGCCGGGTTGTGCAGTTCTTCCTCTTTCCCGTTTGTCAGCGTGATGTGGTACACCACGGACGGCGCGGTGGCGATCAGGTCCAGATCGAACTCGCGGGACAGGCGTTCCTGAATAATTTCCAGATGCAGCAGGCCAAGGAAGCCACAGCGGAAGCCAAAACCCAGCGCGGCAGACGTCTCGGCCTCATAATGGAAAGACGCGTCGTTCAGGCGCAGTTTGGAAAGGCTGTCCCGCAGCTTTTCAAAGTCATCCGCCACAATGGGGAACAGGCCACACCACACAACCGGGATGGAGGGCTTGAAGCCAGCCAGAGCCTTGTCCGCCGGGCGACGGTCATCTGTAATGGTATCACCCACGTTACAGTCCGCCACGGTCTTGATGGCGGCGTTGATATAGCCCATCTCGCCCGGCCCGAGGCTGTCCACCGGCGTCATACGCGGGGCAAACACACCGACCTGATCAATCTGATGCACGGCCCCGGTGGACATCATGCGCATTTTCATACCGCGCTGGAGGCGGCCTTCCTTGACGCGCACCAGAACGATCACGCCCAGATACGGGTCATACCAGCTATCCACCAGCATGGCCTGCAAGGGCTTTTCCGCATCGCCCACCGGCGGGGGCAGACGGGTAACGACGGCTTCCAGCACGCCTTCAATATTCAGGCCGGTCTTGGCGGAAATTTCCACCGCGTCATCCGCGGGAATGCCAATCACTTCCTCAATCTGCGCCTTCACCCGCTCCACGTCAGCGGCGGGCAGATCGACCTTATTCAGGACCGGCACAATTTCATGGTTGGCATCAATGGCCTGATACACGTTGGCCAGTGTCTGCGCTTCCACCCCCTGCGAGGCATCCACAACCAGCAGAGACCCTTCACACGCGGCCAGAGACCGGCTGACTTCATACGCAAAGTCAACATGTCCGGGCGTGTCCATCAGGTTCAGCACATAGGTCTTGCCGTCCTTGGCCGGGTAGGTCAGCCGGACGGTCTGGGCCTTGATGGTAATCCCGCGCTCGCGCTCAAGCTCCATATTATCGAGCACCTGATTCGTCATCTCGCGGGCGGTCAACGCCCCGCAAGCCTGAATCATGCGATCGGCCAGTGTCGATTTCCCATGGTCAATATGGGCAATAATCGAGAAATTACGGATGAGCGAAAGGGGTGTGTCGGTCATGCTGCTCCCTTTAAGCGATACGGAGAGACTTGTCAGCCAGTTCTGCACCGCCGGGCGCTGTTTCTCTAAAAAATTTTGTGACCCTCTCCGGCAGGACCAGCCTCCTGCCGCCACGCCCACCCGGCAACGGGTCGCTGCCAGACCGGACAGCAATCACCGAACAGCGCCACGATCGCAAAGGCCTTACGATCCGGACCAGGGACGTTACACTGATCTGCCTCTTCCCCTCTCCTCGCCCCTGCTCCGCCCGGGCATCTCGCACCAAGCACCATGCAGCCAGCACTGGCACTGGCACTGGCACTGGCACTGGCACTGGCACAAGTCTCCTGACCTGCGCCAGCAACCACCAGCAGTTTCCGGCCCGATCAGAATTCGGCGGAAAGTGTGCCGAAATACTCCCGTGGAGCGGCCTGATACAGAATGGCGTTATTATCGCCGGACATAGCCGCCGTGCCATACAGGCCGCCAAAGTAATTCTGATTAAACAGGTTGTTCACCGAGAAGCTGACCTTGAGGTCCTGCAACGCGTGACCAATTTTTCCAAAATTGTAGGATGCCATCAGTGAGGACGTCCAGTAGGATGGCACCTTTACGTCGTTCGTATAGGTCATGGCCATGGCGCTGCTGTAGGTCGTGTTAAAGTTAAAAGAGGCCCGGCGATATGTATAGTTGACGTTCGCCTTATACATGAACTTCGGATAGAAAACCTGATGCTTACCTTTCAGGCTGATGGTGCTGCCATTATACGGCACAGCAGTTGATTTATATTCCGCATCATTCCAGCTAAAACTATTGGTAATTTCCAGACCGTGAAACGGGCGGATTGTGCCCAGAACGTCCGCGCCATTCATGGTTTCACGCCCCACGTTCAGATAGGCGCTGTAGGTATTATTCACAGGGCCGGACGTAATGCCCGCCAGTCGGTTATAATAATCAGTGTGGTAAAAATCGGCTGACCCAGAGAAAAAGGCCGAGTTATAACGATACCCGACGACATAGTTCCATGTTCTTTCCGGCCTTAGTTTGCTTTTGTTTTCATCAAAAACCTGCTGCGCCGAGTTTTTGGCATTGCCGAGCGCGCCCCAGGGTGTGCCGCCGTTTGTCTGGGTTGCGTAGTCATATGTGCGCATATTTTCCGCAATATCCCAGTAAAATTCATGCTGATCGAGAAAATGGTAGTCAAAGGCAAAGTGCGGCAGAAACGCGTTGGAGGACGTCATGCTGCCGGAGACCGGGTGCGCATAATAGGTGCCCCAGGTGGAAGCCAGAGCCGCCGTGTTATCGACGGTCGTGCCGCCATGCGTTGTCTGCGTCAGAGAGCGGAAGCCCCCTTCCAGCGTCATGCCCGGAATAATGTGCCAGACATCTTTGATGTAGAACTGAAATGTGTTGCTGTTGAAAGAGTCCGCCCACCACGTGGTGCCGGTGCCCTTTTTAAAACCACTCAGCGTTGCATGCGCGCCATTTACACCATCTTCATACAGACGTGTGGGATAGTTAAAGGTGTTGTTCTGATACCAGAAACCGCTCTGAATATCGTTATTATGCAGCTTGAGTGTAAAACTTTGCGTAAACCCGATACGCCGGACATCCGGGTGCCCCATCTGCTGAACCATGGGGATGCCGGACGTCGGGGATGTGAGGAAGTTGTTCGTGCCGCCGTAATCGCCGTTTGAAACATGCCCATACAGGACAGTGTTGGATTTAAGATTGCTCAGAATATTATATTCATTCACCAGCGCGCTGAGATAGTTGCGCTGCACCTGTGAGCCATCCCAGTAAATATTGGACGCTTCATCCGCCGACAGAACACCCTGCACTTCAGTTGGCACCGTGCCAGCCTGTGCGTTAGCCGCCCAGCGGACAGCCTTGGCATAGTCCGGTTTCAGCATGGCGACCTGACCATAGTTCTGCCACATGTTTTTTGTCATGGTCAGAAAATTATATTGTGTAAAACCCGAATAATCAAAAATAGCTGTCAGCTTTCCGCGACCGTGCTGATAGGGCTGCACCAGCTTGACGTTCGCCTGATTCTCTCGCTGGTCCCCATAGCCTTTCCACAAATTCTGAGACGTACGGGCAAAGGACGCATAGAATTTTGTCCCGCTTTCATTCAGAATTCCGCTGTCTACGCGGGCAAAAGTACGAAAACCGTTATAGCTGCCAAAGCTCTGGCTGATTTTGCCCCCGGCCTTGTCTTTAGGGTCGGAAGACTGAAAAGTCAGCGCGCCGCCCAGCGTCTGGCCAGATGGCATATCCACCGCTCCTGCCCCCTGAGAGACGGACATGGACTGGATATTATCCTGAATTTCAATCTGGTCGATATTCAAACCATACCAGTTATGAAACCCGAAGCCCCCCATTGGGATACCGTCAATCGTGCCGCCAAGCTGGGACTGGTTGAATCCACGGACGTAAAAAGTGCTGGCGGCTGTATCCATCCCCAAAGCATCGGAAGACCCGAAACTGACACCCGGCGCTGTCGCTGCAAGAACCTGAAGCGGACTGGAACCTGCAGTAAAATGATCAATAGCCGCACGGGAGACCACAACATTTGCACCCGTGGAATGCGCGTGGTTAGACGTAACCTGCACTTCCTCCCCCGCTGCGGAATTTACCGCTCGGGGGCGATGCGGAGCCGGTGCAGCCCGGCCTCGCGCAGGCACAGATTTTTTAGCGGCAGGCACCACAGGATGGTGCCGTTTTGCAGCCACGCGGCCCGCTTTGGGCGATGCCGCCTCGGCCTGCGCATGTTTTGCCACCCCAACCGAGCAAAACACCAGAGCCGTACAGGTTAAGAAATAGGACCGTCCTCGCCAGCCGTAACGCAACACCGTCATCATGCTCACCTATGTCGTATATATTATAATATACGATCACAAAGTCGGGGATTCTGATACGGCACCAGAACGGATTCCTGAGCGCTTTCCGTTCACATTATGTGTAGCACTTTGAAATAGATTTGTTTTTCATATAAATAATTACGGAACGGGAATAATTTATTCCGGATTTTATGAAAATAACTGAAATACTCTGTTTCTTAAAATGTTGCCATGACGATACGATGCACCCACACCCCGGATTTCCCCTCCTGCACAGGCACAACAGTTTCCTCCATACCGCACACGTTTCCCTGCGCGTCTGCTCCGCCAGTCTGAGAATTTTTATAGGGCAGAACACCCCAGCGCAGCGCCTCCGCAGTGCGTCCAGACCCGTCGCCTGTGTTCTGCTGATGCGACGCGGATGCCGAGACCGGCAATGCGGGTGCGGGTGCGGGTGCGGGTGCTACGCCCCTGTGCCGCGCCGTATTGTCAACCAGAATCCCGACAACCGGCTGCATCCCGGGTTGCAAAAGCAGGACGCGGTCTGACCGTCTTAGCGGCATATCCGGCATCACAACCAGTGAACTGCCTTCCCGAAGCAGTGGCTCCAAAGCATCCGTGTCCACACGCACAGCGTAGGCATCCCCGCTTATGGTGCAGGGAAGTGTCACATCCTCCCACTGCACGCCGGTCGGGTGGCCTGCGCTGTTAAACAGACCGCCCCCCTGCAAGCGTGACAAAGGCAACCCGCGCAGTCGTGTCACAGACGCCAGCCCCGTTCCCCGCCCCGCACCGTCCAGCCCCTGAATAAACTGGGCCGGAGAGATTTTGAGAACGTCCAGCGCCCGCAATAACGTGGGGAGCGCCATCCAGCGCATGTCCGCCCGTCCGTCCGCGTGCGGGCTGATCCTGCGGGAGGGGTTAAAAGTCGTTGGGTCCAGCCCGGCGGCGCGCGCCAGACCGGAGGGCGTCAGCCCCTGTTCCAGCGCCAGTGCATCCAGCGCCTCCCACACATCAGCGGGGCTGATCATCCATGCCGGGCAGACGCGGGCTGAGCCCCCTCTGCCACTTTCAGCACTTCCCGGGCATGGCGGGCCTTGCCCTCGTCGGTTACAAAAAACCGGCCCTGCCCGTTATCGCGCACAAACCCCATGCCTTCCATCCTGATCAGGCACGGATCATCCCGCTGCCCGGCAGGACGCCCCACAGCCCCCGCCAGACACAGACGGTGCAACGCAGAGCGACAACAGGTTTCAAGATACGGCTCATTCCACATTGTTGCAGAATCACCAATCACCACCGGGAATGCAAGCAGCTTCTCTGCTCAGTTCTGTTTCAGCCCAAAAACCTGCTGAAAATAGGTATGCAGATCCGTCGCGCCTTTCAGGGGGTTTGTGGGGCTTTCATAAGCCTGCGAGATAAAAATGTCCGTCATGTGCGCGTAGGAACGCGCTGCTTCTTCAGAAAAACCAGCCCGGCGATACGCCGCCAGCCAGTCTGCTCTGGCAAGAGAGGCCACCCGGACAGACCGCCCCAGAACCGCCGCCAGTGCCTGCGCCACATCTGCCGGGCTGTACCATGCCGGTCCCTCAATCGAATACAGGCCCATCTCAGCAACCGGAGCCATCAGGAGCTGAGCAACAATAGCCCCCACATCCTGCGGGGCGACCATCGGCACACGCTGCGCTGCAGGCAGCATGGTTTCCAGAATACCGGTGGACCGGACAGTCTCACGCCCCATCGTCCAGTTGCTCATGTAATACGCAGCCCGTACCACACAGAGCGGCGTTTCCAGCGTGCGCGCACCTTCTTCAAATTCATACAAAACGCCCAGATCCCCGGAATGGGCCCCCGGCTGCGCGCCATAGGTGGACTGAAGAACAATTTTTTCCAGACCGGCGCCCTGCAGGGCGCGCAGAATAGCCTGCATGGTCCGGCGTTCTTCTGCATCAGTATTCAGCGCGGGACTGGCAGGCGGGTTCAGCACAAAAGCACGTCGGGCTTTTTGAAACACGGCGGCCAGCGCGGGAACATCCCGCACATCCAGCACAGCGGCGTCGGCCCCCTGCTCTCTCCAGAGCTGCGCCTTCGCCTCGCTCCGCGTGATGACCGTTACGGCCTGCCCCGCCGCCAGCACCGCCCGCGCCACACTACCCCCAACATGGCCCGTAGCCCCCATGACAACAAACATTGGCTCTCCCTCTTGTCTGGCCTTTCAGCAGCGCCCCTCACACAAAAAAAGGGGCGAACCGATCTCCCGGCTCGCCCTTTTTCGTTTTATTCCGGCGGCATCATACCCGCTGCGCCGCTCAGTGCTTTTCAGCACCCTCCGGCAGGGCATAGGCCACAATATAGTCGCCCAGCTTGGTGCCGAAGGAGCCGTGGCCGCCATCGGCCGTCACGACAAACTGGCGGCCATTGGCTTCATACGTCATGGGAGTGGACTGACCACCGGCAGGCAGACGGTCCTGCCAGAGCTGGCGGCCTGTCGTGACGTCATACGCACGAATGTAATAATCCGCCGTAGAGGTCAGGAACGCGACCCCACCCGCCGTGGCAAGCGGGCCACCCAGAGAGGGAATCCCGACCTTGAACGGCAGAGGCAGCGGAGAACTGTCCCGCACAGTGCCGTTACGGTGCATCCACATGATCTTGTTGGTCCTGAGG
Source organism: Acetobacter sp. P1H12_c (assembly GCF_018811975.1). Taxonomy (NCBI): domain Bacteria; kingdom Pseudomonadati; phylum Pseudomonadota; class Alphaproteobacteria; order Acetobacterales; family Acetobacteraceae; genus Acetobacter; species Acetobacter sp. P1H12_c. The sequence continues at coordinate 13,770 of NZ_JACRVR010000038.1, forward strand.
TCAATCCCCGCGACATACCCCCAGCCCGGCTGTTTGCACGGAATCCCCAGCGGGGAGAGGAATGCATGCAGGTCCACCCCGTACGGCGTGCCATATTGCGGCTGCACACCGCTTTCAGAGCCGGAAGGTCCGGCATTCGGGTCGGGCTGTGCGGGGTTTTTCGGCCCGCGCGGCACCAGAGTGGAGACAAACGGGATGGCAATCGGGTTGGCAAATGCCACCTGACGCACAGGGTCCACGGCCAGACCGCCCCATTCAAACATGCCCAGATTCCCGGGGAACACCAGCGTGCCCTGCAGGGAAGGCGGTGTGAAAGGCCCCTCATAACGCAGTTTTTTGAACATGATGCGGCACACCATCTGGTCCAGCATGGTGCCGCCCCACATATCCGCATCGGTCAGGTTGCGCTTCGGGCGGAAGGTGAGTTCAGAATACGGCTGCGTGGGGGCGACATGGTCACCCGGCGCGGCACCCTGCGGCACCGGTGTTTCAGGAGCCGGGACAATCAGGTGCCCGTTCCGGCGGTCCAGCACAAAAATATTGCCGGTTTTGGCCGGAGCATACAGTGCTGGGATGACGGACCCATCAGCCTGCTTCAGGTCCACAAGGCTCGGCTGGGACGGGATATCCATATCCCACAGGTCATGATGCACCGTCTGGTAGAACCAGACTTTCTCACCCGTATCCGCATTGAGCGCCAGAATACCGGACGCATAGCGTTCCTGATCAGCAGAGCGATGGCCACCCCAGATATCCGGCGTGGCAACCCCGGTCGGGATGTAGACAATATTCAGCCGCGGGTCATAAGACGCCGTAATCCAGGAGTTCGGGGAATTCGCCACATATTTGTGGCTCTCGGACGGGAGTTCGTTCGGGTTCGGGTTGCCCGCATCAAATGCCCAGACCAGACGGCCCGTATACAGGTCATACCCGCGCGTTACGCCAGACGGCTCATGCGTGGAATAGTTATCTGTTACTGCGCCGGAAATAATCACAACCTTCTGCGTCACAACCGGCGGAGATGTCGGCTCATAGAACCCGGCATCATGCATCGGCATGCCGTCTTTCAGGTCCAGTTCCCCGTCCCTGCCAAACCCGTGGCAGCGTTCCCCTGTTTCCGCGTCCAGCGCAAACAGGCGGCCATCATTGGTCGGCAGGAAAATACGGCGGCTGCACTCTGTTGGCGCGGGTGAGCCATCGCTCGTCACATCGCCGGGGTGCATTTCAGAATAGGACACACCACGGCATGTCATATGCTGGAATGTCGGGTTGTACTGGAGCTTGGGGTCAAACTTCCACCGCTCCTTGCCTGTTGCGGCATCCAGCGCAAACAGGATCTGGTGCGGGGAGCACAGATACAGTGTGTCCCGCACCTTGATGGGCGTGACCTCGTCCGTAATTTCGCCGGGGTCATTCGGGGTTTTCAGGTCATGCGTGCGGAACACCCATGCCACTTTCAGCCCTGCCACATTGGCCGGGGTAATCTGCTTCAGCGGAGAATACCGGTCCCCAAACTGGGTGCGGCCATAAGCGGGCCAGTCGGCATCTGCCGCGTCGGGCGCATCTCCCGGCACCGCCGCCTGCTGTGCGGCGGAGGGCAGCGCGCCTGCAAGATCCTGCGGGTCCTGCGTCAGTGCAAAGCCATATACGGCAAGTCCGGCCACAACACCGGCCGCCAGCGGGGCACGCGCCCAGCGGGACTGCGGCACCAGACCACGGCTGACAAACGGCAGGAGCATCCACAGGCCCAGAGGCAGGAGCACGTCACCCCGCGGTGCGAGCGCCCAGAAGTCAAACCCGACTTCCCCTACGGACCAGATAAGCGTTGCAAAAACCAGCAGGGCATAGAGCCACAGGGCTTCCTGCCGACGCCGCCAGAGCAGGCCCGCCGTAACCAGCAGGACCAGCCCGGCCAGCACATAAAAACAGGACCCGCCCAGCACGGCGAGCCACGCGCCGCCTCCGGTCAGGAACAGGCCAAGCACTGCCACAAGGACTGTTGTAATCAGGAGCGGCACAGGGGGCCGGGATGAGGGTGGCGTCATTCAGGTCAACCAGTATTGTCAGAACATGCAAAGAAGGACGGAAACCGTATAAGATAAATTCATTTTTTTCCAGAAAAATCCGGCACAGGCGCCCCACCTCCCAGAAAAAATATTAACTGATTGCAAGGAATCCGACCAAAAATCGGGTTTTATTTTTCTTTAATGAAGAACATATCCTGATTCCGCTAAACAATAGGACGGTTTTTCGAGAAAAACTGAAAGAACTTTCTTTTTTAAAGAATTTATTCCAGAAAAATTGATCTCATCGCAAACCATGACTGCAAAAAATCACACCGGCATCCCTCTTACTCGGGCGAACTTTCATGCCACCATGCCGTTCAGAGCGTTGCAGGGCGAGATCACGCAAACGCAGAGGCGCGGCGGGCGTTCCCTGCAAGCAGCCATTCTGCCCTCTTGCATCCTGCCTCCTGCGCCTGCACTCATATCAGGACTTGCTTCCTGTTTTGCCTGAACGGTTTTGCACCATGACGCCACACACTCCCTCCCCCGCTGCCGCACCGCGCAGCTTTCTCGCCCGCTTCCGCCGCCCGGCAACGGCGGGCATCGCCGCACTGCTGGCGCTGCTCCCGTTTGTGTCCTATGCAGAAACAGATGCGGCGTTTGAAGCCGAACCGTTTGGCGCGCTGGCGGATGGTCAGAAAGTCTCCCGCTATACATTGCGCAACAAAGCCGGGCTGAGCGTGCAGTTCCTCTCCTATGGCGGCATCATCACCACCATCTCCACGCCGGATAAAACGGGAAAATTCGCCAATATTGTTCTGGGTTTTCCAACACTGGAAGGCTATACGCGGGACAGTGCCGCAGGGGGCCTGTATTTTGGCGCGCTGGTGGGCCGCTATGCCAACCGCATTGCCAATGCCACGTTTGATCTGGATGGCAGCACATACCATCTTGCCGCCACGGAACCACCCAATACCCTGCATGGCGGCCGCAACGGGTTTGATAAAAAGATATGGTCTGTCAAGAAAATCCCTGACCTGACGGACGCAACGGGGGCGGAACTCACACTGGTCAGCCCGGACGGGGATGAAGGCTTTCCCGGCACACTGACCGTGCATGTGTCCTACATTCTGGACAACACCAACCGGCTGAGCATCCGCTACCGCGCCAGCACAGACCGCCCTACCGTCCTGAACCTGACAAATCACAGCTATTTCAATCTGGGGGGCGAAGGCTCCGGCACAGTGGAAAACCACGTCCTGACCCTGAACGCGGACCATTACACCCCAACGGATGCTGCCTCCATCCCGACAGGTGATATCGCCAAAGTTGAGAACACGCCGCTTGATTTCCGCACACCCCACCGCATCGGGGAGCGGCTGCGCAGCACCTTCAGCCAGATGCGTCAGGCGCGCGGGTATGACCAGAACTGGGTGCTCAACGCCCCAACCGGCACCGCACCCGGCCTTGCCGCCACCCTCACGGACCCGGCCAGCGGGCGCAGCCTGTCCGTATCTACCACGCAGCCCGGCCTTCAGGTTTATACGGGCAACAGTCTGGATGGCCGCTACGCCGGGCCGTCCGGCCAGACCTATCGCCAGACGGATGGTATTGCGCTGGAAAGCCAGTTTTTCCCGGACTCCCCGCATCACCCCAACTTTCCCTCCACCGTGCTCAGACCGGGTGAGGATTTTGATCAGACCACGATTTTTGAGTTTGGGGCTGATCGGGGCTGACCTTTAAGGCCCGCAAAACTGCCTGCCGGAAGCCGCCAGCAGGCACGGGGCAGAGGGGATTACACCTCCCTGATGCTCCATCCGGTGTTCTCTGCTCACTCTCCTCTGGCCGGCCCGGTTTCAACCCCATGCGCGCATTTTGTAAAATTTTATGAACAGAATAACCGTGAATTCGTCGTTGTGTATTATGAAGCCTGTCTGGCTTTTGTCAGCGGCTGGAATTTTATCCATAAAAATAATCCGGAAAAACGTATTTCCCTTGGGCAAGACAGCGAAGCCGTCACCAATGAAGATATTGTCTTCCTCTACGGATACTGCAAAAGCTTTCCCCGCAATAAATTCGCTCTGGCGTGCTGCGCACTCATGAATATGCGCTCAGGGAAAATCCATAAAGTTCCCCGTTTCACTTAAGGTCAACGCCCGACGTTAATCTGGCAAACCCGGGTTCCAAAAGCCCTGAACCTGAAAACCCTCTCTGCACCGTTCCGGACACCTGATATCCAGGTCCGGCACAGAGAGCCATTTTTCTAAAACCGTCAGGGCTGAGCAGGCACTTCCAGAGGCGTAATCCGCACCAGAATATACGGTCGCTCCTGCATATCCTTTCCGTTATGGAAGTCCGACAGGCGTGCCCACTGGCCGACTGTCAGCAGGATGGAGTTACCATCAAACGCCATACTGTCCGGTGCAATCAGGCGGGCATCCTGTGCCACAAGGGACAGGCTGCCATCCGGCGCACGGCGCACAACCGCGTGCCGTTCAATATCCGTCACATACAGGCTGCCGTCAGGGGCGGTAATCATCCCGTCCATAATGCCGACTTCCCCTTCATCCTTTACCGCGGCCTCTAACGTGGCCTCAGGAGCATTCGGGTCTGCCAGCACGGCGGTTGGGGCGCTGTAAAGGCGGCGGGAGGAGAGCGGAGACCAGTAAAGCCGGGTGGAATCCGCACTCAGCGCCACGCCATCCACACCGCCCTGCGGCACGGTCGGATGTTCCGCATCATAGCGGCCAAGACGCCCGTCGGCTTCCATCACAAAACCCGGCACGGGGCTGACGGACACTGTTTCTTCCAGAATACGCCGCGCCTGTCCGCTGGCCAGATCGACCACCAGCAAAGCCGGGTGTGTGGTCTGGGATGTATCACTGATAAAAGCCGTGCCTTCGCTGCCATGTGTGAGGTCAACACGCACATCATTCACATGGCTGTCAGGCCGCACCGCTGGCGCAGTCAGGGCGTAGCGACGGATAATCCTGTTTGTCTTCGGGTCAATATGCAGCAGGGCCGGTTTTGCTCTGGCTTTGCTGCCAGCCCGCACGCCTTCATCCAGCAGCCAGAGCTGACCATTGGCATCGACCGTCATGCCAAGTGGCGAGAGGATTTTGCTCTGCGCCGCCGCACTGGGGAACGGCGTCAGGTGCCCCGGTGCCCACGTCACCAGCACCGGGCCTTTATGCCGCTGGGCGCTGGTGGGCAGGGAGAGCACAACCCGCCCGTCTGGCAGACGGGCAATACCGGACGCCTGCACGGTGGGGAAGCGGTCCGCGACCGTCACATTTCCGCTGGTGGTCCAGTTATGCACGGTGCTGTCTTCCGCCAGTGCAGTCCCGGAGACGCTGGCACAAAGCAGGCCCATCATCAGGCCGGACCGCACCCACACGCCAAGCCTGCGGCGATGGGGCTGGGRCTGGGGCTGGCGGGATGCTAGCTGCTTTTCGGGGCGATGCGTGAGCATAAGGAAAGCCTTTCTGAAATGCGTCTTAATCTGTGCGCTCACTCTACCGCATGACGCAAAAAAGGCCATTGCCACAGGAGCGTACCCCCGCCGCAATGGCCTTTCGGCACACACAACCGCGTGCAGGATCAGTAATTCAGCGTAAAGCCGCCATATCCGGCCCGACCCGGCTGGAGGTAGCCCACCGGGTTTTCATACTGCCGGTTCAGCAGGTTATCAGCCCGCGCAAAAACCGAGATATAGCGGTTGATTTTGTAATTTGCGGTCAGATCAATGGTAAAATATCCGTGCCCTTTTGCGCAGGTCGCGCAAAAGTTTTCTCCCACCAGAGGATAATCCCGCCAGCCGCTGGTGTAGAGAATATTGCCAGACAGGGTGAAGTCCTTCACCGGGGACCATGTGGTATTGAAGTTGAACTTATGCTGCGGGCGGCGCTGCAACAGCGCATCACTGTCCGTATCCCGCGCGTGGGTCCATGTGTAATTCAGCGCAAAACTGAGTGTGTCCAGCGCCTTCCAGTCCAGAAATGCTTCCACCCCATACATCCGCGCATGCCCAACATTGCCGAAGGAATAGATATAATCCCCCCACGCACTGCCCGCGGCAGGCATGACGTAAGCAGAAGACTGGATCAGGTTCCGCACCTTGTTGTCATACCATGTGGCGCCAAAACGCAGTTTGTCATGCAGTAGTTTCTGCTCAACACCGACATCATAGCCAATCATGGTTTCGGCTTTCAGGTTGGCGTTGCCTTCTTCCGCCCAGCCAGCGCCGCGCTGATTGACAAAAAGCTGATACAGCGAGGGTGCATGGAAGCCCGACCCGGCACTGGCTTTGATGATGGTGCCCGTATTGGGCACATGGATGGCGGGAGCCACACGCCATGTCACATGGTTGCCGTAGCGGGAATTGGCATCATACCGCACGTTGGCCGCACCATAGAGAATGTGGTTCCAGTTCCCTTCATACTGCCCGTACCCTGCCGTGGTATCCATGCCTGCGGTGGTGTGCACAGGCTCGGTCGGGTCATCTGTCGCGACATTGATGCTGTCATGAAAATGCTCGGCACCCACAAGAACCGTCCCGAATTTCCGCAGATCAACCGTGCCATGCCAGTCCACTTTCAGGCGTGTGGAGCGGTAATAATCCGGGTCTGTCATGGCAGGATCACCATCCGCGTACAACCCGTCCTGCATGTACCGGCGGCGGTTCGTCATGTAGCCAAGCCCCAGAACCTGATCAAACCGCCCGCCAAAGGAGGAGAGATGCGCCGTGCCGCGCACCACGGCCTCGTTCTGGGTATTCTGGTCCCGGATCAGCTGGTCGCCGTTATAGGGCGTATAAACCTGATCATACGCTGTAAAGGTATGATAGTTGGCCTGTATCAGCCGTGCTGTCAGACCCAGATCAAAATTATGCGTGACATCATAACCCAGTTTGACGTTCGCGCTGCGGTTATCATTTCGGTCCCCCGCGCGGCGCTGGGCCCGGTTAGCCCCATTATACCGCTCAATATAGCGCGGAATTTCATGAAACCCGTCCATGCGGTAATGGGAGAGCACAACATTATAGTGGAAGCGGCCGCTACTGCCGGATGCCCCGAAGGCCTGATTGAACGTGCCGTAAGACCCACCTTCAATCCGCACAAACGGTTTAAAGCGCCCCTGCCCCTGCTTTGTGTTGATATCAATCACACCCGCCATGGCGTCCGCGCCATACAGGCCGCTCTGGGGGCCGCGCAGGATTTCAATGGAGCCAATGCCGTCCGTTACAAACTGCCCGGCATCAAACGCGTTGCTGGCGGAGCTGCCGTCATTGATATCCATGCCATCAATCCGCACCTTCACATCATTGGCGTTTGCCCCGCGCATGAAGATGGAGGTTGTGCCGCCAAATCCGCCAGACCGCACCACATTCAGCCCCGGCTGCCGCGCCAGAATATCCGGCAGCGTGCGACGCTGCTGGGTGGCAATCTGCTCGTCCGTCACCACCGTCACGCTGGACCCGACATCATCCGCCCGTATGGGTCTGCGCAGCGCACTGACCGTCACCACCTCCGGCAATCCCTGAGACGGGCTCAGTGAGACAAGCGTGCGTCCCGTCGCTGCGGGAGCCGCGACAGACTGCCCCGGCATTGCAGGAACTGTGTTGTCCGTTGCGGTCCGTCCGGTGGCGCGGCTTTTCGGATGGCTGCCCGAAGCTGCGGCTTTATGCGTGAGAGATTTGCCAGAACGCGCATGGGTCGCGGAAGAGGCGGCGGCCTGTGCGCCAGCCACAGACAGTCCGGTGACAGCCAGAATGGTGGAGGTGGTCAGCGCGCAACGAAAAAAACTCATTTTAACTCGTATCCTGTGGTCAGCCGTTGCCACAGGAAAACGTGCTCCGCCTGCTCATGCGGCAAAGGCCGGAGCAAAACTCAGTCACGCACGCCAGCACACCCCGGCTGGCGTCTCCTGATTGCAACCACGTGCCGGATGGCAGGTCTCCTGGCTTGCGGCGCTTTGACTGAGCCTTCCCTTCCCGGAGAATCGTCTGCTCCAGTGGGCCGGACGCGGTACGTCCGGGCAGCCTCAGCCCTGCCGCTTACAGTTGCGGGGACAGCCCGGGACTAAGGCCAGCACGGCCTGCACCCGGTTCCCTTTTCATCCCCCGTTGCAGGGGAAACCATCACACGGGTGTCATATCGCGTTGCCCGGTCGAGTCAATTATCCGGTGCAACAGTGCTGCCACAAGGCAACACGCAACGCCAAAATCGCAAAAACACATCAGCCTCCCACCCGGCACTGTCCCGCACGAGAGGCACAAAAAACGCGGCCCTCCGAAGAAGGCCGCGTTCCTGATCATCTGAAACTCCGGGAAGGAGGGATCAGACGGAGTAGTACATTTCGAACTCAACCGGGTGCGGCGTGTGTTCAAAGCGATACACGTCTTCCCACTTGATGGCGATGTAGCTGTCGATCTGATCTTTGGTGAACACGCCACCAGCCAGCAGGAACTCATAATCCGCAGACAGAGCTTCCAGCGCTTCACGCAGGGAGCCGGCAACCGTCGGGATCTGCTTCAGTTCTTCCGGCGGCAGGTCATACAGATCCTTGTCCATGGCGTCGCCCGGGTGGATCTTGTTCTTGATGCCGTCAATGCCGGCCATCAGCATGGCGGAGAAGGCCAGATACGGGTTGGCCGTCGGGTCCGGAAAGCGGACTTCAACGCGCTTGGCTTTGGGGTTGGTGGCATACGGAATACGGCAGGACGCAGAGCGGTTGCGCGCAGAGTAGGCCAGCAGCACCGGAGCTTCAAAACCCGGGATCAGGCGCTTGTAGGAGTTGGTGGACGGGTTGGTGAAGGCGTTCAGCGCCTTGGCATGCTTGATGATGCCGCCGATGTAATACAGGGCGGTATCGGACAGGTCCGCATAGCCATTGCCTGCAAAGGTCGGCTTGCCGTCTTTCCAGATGGACTGATGCACATGCATGCCGGACCCGTTATCACCATAGATCGGCTTGGGCATGAACGTGGCGGTCTTGCCGTAGGAATGGGCGACGTTGTGCACGCAGTATTTGTAGATCTGCATGAAGTCGGCAGAGCGGACCAGCGTGTCGAACTTGGTGCCCAGTTCGTGCTGGGACTGCGCGACTTCATGGTGCTGCTTTTCAATCGGCAGACCCATTTCACCCATGGTGGCGAGCATTTCTGCACGCAGGTCGTTTTCGCTGTCCACCGGCGGCACGGGGAAGTAGCCACCCTTCACGCCCGGACGATGGCCCATATTGCCTTCCGGGTAATCCTTCAGGGAGGCGCCGGGTCCTTCGATGCTGTCGAGCTGATATTTGCCGAAGTTCGGGCCCGTGCCAAAGCGCACGTTATCGAAGATGAAGAATTCAGCTTCCGGACCAAAGAAGGCCGTATCACCAAGCCCGGAGGACTTCAGATACTGCTCAGCCAGTTTGGCGGTGGAGCGCGGGTCACGGTTATAGGGCTGGCCTGTGGACGGCTCAATGATGTCACAGAACAGGATCAGCTGCGGGCGCGCCGTAAACGGGTCCATCACAGCGGTTTCCGGGTCCGGCAGCAGAACCATGTCACTTTCGTTAATGGCTTTCCACCCTGCGATGGAAGAACCGTCGAACATGAAGCCCTCGGTAAAGGTGTCTTCTTCAATCGTGGTGACATACTGCGTGGTGTGGTGCCACTTGCCGCGCGGATCCGTGAAACGCAGATCGACAAACTCGACCGAGTTTTCCTGGATCAGGTCAAAAACCTTAGCAATCGCTGCGGCTTTGCTGTCACCCGCAGTGGTCGTTTTCTTCACCATATGTCTTCACCTACAACCTGTTGCGCACCACACTCTTGCGGCACGTCTAGGATTATAAAACTCGCGTCCGCCGCCGGGCGGCCCCGCACCGGGGCACCTCAGATAGCGTCTTCCCCTCTTTCCCCCGTGCGGATTCGCACCACATCTTCCACCGGGAGAATAAAGATCTTGCCGTCCCCGATTCGTCCGGTCCGGGCAGCAGCGGAAATGGCTTCCACCGCGCGCTCCACCAGACTGGCAGGGCAGACAACCTCAATTTTCATCTTGGGCAGAAAATCAACAATATATTCCGCGCCACGATAAAGCTCCGTGTGCCCTTTCTGCCGCCCGAAGCCCTTGGCTTCGATCACGGTAATGCCTTGCAGGCCGAGTTCGTGAAGGGCTTCCTTCACCTCGTCCAGCTTGAACGGCTTGATTATGGCCTCGATCTTTCTCATGTCACGTCATCAATATTCTGGTGCTGCACTCAACAAGAGGGGGTTCTTTCTGCGCGCAACCTGCCCATGGGGCATCCCGGGGGGCATGAAGACTCAGAGCGAACAGCCCCAAACTTGCACGGGTTGGCCGCGCGGGCAATCGGGCTTGTGCGAAATATAACGATCCAGCACCAATCTCCCCTCTTTTCTCACGCCGCAAGGCCGTGCCACTCTGCGCGCCACTTTCGCTTTTTTCCGCCACCCCTCCTCCGGCAACTCCCAGGATTTACGGCCATGACCAAACCGCTCAACCGGCAGATTGCCGCCCTGCCCACCACCATTTTTACCGTCATGTCTGAGCTGGCCCGCGCGCATGACGCCATCAATCTCGGGCAGGGCTTCCCGGATACGGAAGGCCCGCAGGATATGGTGCAGGCTGCGGCGGATGCCCTGCTCGATGGGCGCAACCAGTATGCGCCCCTCACCGGCCTGCCGGAACTGCGGGCGGCGGTGGCAGACTCTAACGCCCGCTTTCAGGGGCTGGAGGTCAGTGCGGAGTCGGAGGTGGTGGTCACATCTGGTGCGACGGAAGCCCTTGCCGCCTGCCTGATGGCCCTGATTGAACCGGGGGATGAAGTGGTGCTGATTGAACCGCTTTATGACACCTATCTCCCCGTGGTCCGCCAGCTTGGCGGCGTGCCGCGGCTGGTGCGGCTGGAAGAACCGGGCTGGACGCTGCCGCGGGAGGCTCTGGCCGCCGCCTTTTCCGCCCGCACAAAGGCCATTCTGCTCAACACCCCCATGAACCCCACTGGTAAGGTGTTCACCCCGGATGAGCTGGACTTCATCGCAGGCCTGCTGAGTCAGCACGACGCCTATGCCGTGTGTGATGAGGTGTATGAGCACCTGACCTTCGGCACGCCGCACGTCTCACTCATGACGCGCCCCGGCATGCGCGAGCGGTGCCTGCGTATTGGCAGTGCAGGCAAGAGCTTCTCGCTCACCGGCTGGAAAGTTGGCTACGTCACGGCCCCGGCTCCGCTGGCATCGGTCGTCGCCAAGGCGCACCAGAATCTGGTGTTTGCGACCGCCCCCAACCTGCAACGTGCCGTGGCGTTCGGCCTGAAGAAAGATGCGCAGTATTTCCGGGATCTGGCCGGGGACATGGCCCGCAAGCGTGACATTCTCTCCGCCGGACTGCGCGGCGTGGGGCTGGACGTGCTGCCGTGCGACGGCAGTTATTTTGTCATGGCGGATATCACCCCGCTGGCCAACGGGCTGGATGATGTCGCCTTTGCACGCCTGCTGACGGAAGAAGCCGGGGTAACAACCATCCCCGCCTCAGCCTTTTATGACCCTGCCAACGGTACCCCGCCCCGCCATCTGGTCCGCTTCGCTTTCTGCAAACAGGACACGGTGTTGCAGGACGCCGTTGCCCGTATTGAACGCTGGGCCAGCACCCGGACCTGAAGCCGAGGAGAATTTTTCTCCGTCTTCACCGCATCTCGGTCTTGACGGGGCATACGCGTTTCTCTACATGAGCGCTTGCTGTGTGGCGGATGTAGCTCAGCTGGTAGAGCGCCGGTTTGTGGTACCGGTTGTCGCGGGTTCGAGCCCCGTCATTCGCCCCAGCATTTCCCTTTTTAATAGTGGTTCCTACAAAGTCTCTGCCGCCAGAGTTGCGCCTTGCGTGCTTCTCAGAGCGCGTTGCCCGTTGTGTGGATTTTCCCACTCCGCACGGATGCCGCCTGCGTAAAGACTAGGGTGTGTCGTCAGTTAATTCCAATGATGGCGGAGACGAATTGCACGGCTGCGAGGAAAGTTGACTTCAGCTTGTCATATCGTGTTGCAATACCTCTGAACTGTTTAAGTCTGGCGAAGAAGCGTTCGATGATGTTTCGTTTTTTATAAAGCGAAAAGAGGATTTTCCGTGGAGTGCGTCGGTTTTTCTTTGACGGAATAACCGGTGTGATCCCCCGCTCTTCAAGCTTTTCGATGAGGGGATCGG
>NZ_JACRVR010000039.1:0-23773 GCF_018811975.1 Acetobacter sp. P1H12_c
TACCTTCACGGCGGCACAGCTCAGCTATGCTGCTCTCGCCCCGCAGGCCATCAAGCACAATGCGGATCTTCTCTTCCGCCGAATACTGCCGACGCGTCGCCCGGCGGATATCGCGGATCAACCGTTCCCCCGATGTCGTCTCCGGCAAGGATTTCTGGCTCATACTTCACTCCTTCGTCGTTACGATGAGCCAGAAATCCTCCATTATTCAATTCACCAATTTCGTCCCATAGATCCTGACGGCGGACAGCAGGATCGCGCCCTGTTCCGGCATGGCTTGCCGCGATTAATATCAAAGTGCGCCGCTCTCCAGCATTGGCACCTGAGCAGCACATGGTCAGTGCAGCTACCAGTTATCACGAAGCGATTGAGGCGATCCGTTGGGCACGTGCGCTCATCGTGACAGACGGCGTCAATCCTGCCGACATCGCTATCGCTGCTGCCTCGCCCGGCGAATACGACGATCATTTTCTTGCTTTGCGTGCGGATGCCAACCTGGACCTTCATTTTGTCCATGGCATTAAAGTCACCACTACCCGCGAGGGTCAAGCCGCAGCGGCGCTTGCCGATATTCTGATCCGCGGGGTCTCGCAAACCCGCATGCGCAGGCTCGTCGCGCTTTGTGGGCCGAAGAACAGCCCGTTCGAGTCATTGCCGCAAGGGTGGTTGCGCGTTCTGCCTGCCGATGCACCACTGGCCTCTCTTAGCGCCTGGGATCGACTGCTCTCTCGTCTGATTCCTGCGGACTGGCCTGATGAGCAGGATCACACGCCGGCGTTGCGTGGGATCGTCGACCTGCTGGCCAAGGGATATGCAGCAGCCGACGAGGTCGGCGCTGCGTTCCTGACCGGCCGAGCGCTTTCAATCTGGCGCAAAGCTTTACTCGCTGGCCCCTCGGTGTCGCTCGATAGGACGCTCGAAAATCTGAAGCAGGATGACGGCCTTGAGGCCTGCGTGTCGCTGGCATGGATGCCTGCAAGCGAGCTTGCAGCATCGCCGCGTCGTTATGTGCGTCTCATCGGGCTTAACTCATCACGCTGGCCGCGCAGGATTTCCGAAGATCGTCTCCTCTCCGACCACATTATTACCACTGCCGAGCTCGATCCGCTCCCGATCAACGCTGCGGACCGGCGCGATTTCGAGACCATTCTGACAACAACCGAAATCGAGGTCACGATGTCGCGTGCGAGGCGCGACAGTGACGGGCGGCTGCTCGGCCGGAGCGCGTTACTCGGACCCGTCACGGAAGAAAACTACATCGGCCGCAACGCCGTCCCCGCACATGCCTTCAGCGAGACCGATCGTCTGATGGCACGACCGGATGAGTTCGCGAACGATAGTCAGGCCATCAGTGCCCTTACCACCTGGCGCGACTGGCACCGCAAGGAAATTACCCCGCATGATGGACTGGTTCGCGCGAGCCACCCGCTGCTGCTCGATATCCTCGCACGGGTCCAGTCGGCCAGCTCGTTAAGGTTGCTCCTGCGTAGCCCACTGAGCTTCGTCTGGCGCTACGGTATGCGTCTGCAGATGCCTGAGAGTGGTAAAGAGCCGCTGGTGCTCGACCCACTGGCGATGGGCGATCTCGTCCACATGACTCTCGACCTCGCGCTTCAGACTCTGGAAGCAAATGGAGGCCTCGCCAATGCAGGCGACGCTCAGATCTCCGATGCTATCGAAGTCGCCGCAAGAAGTATCGCGAGCATCTGGGAAAATGAGCGGGCAGTTCCGCCGCCGGTTATCTGGCGACGTACGCTCGATGATGCCCGTACACTTGCAGAACGCGCACTAACCTATCGTGGAGAGCATCTGGACGACGCCCGTTCCTACGGCGAGGTGGCCTTTGGTGGCGCCACACCCAAGACTAGCGCCGACAGCCCTTGGGACGCAGCGACCCCGGTCGCGATCCCCGAAACTGGCTTTGCGATCAAAGGCTATATCGACCGGCTCGACCTTTCGGGGGATGGTAGGCGCGCGCTTGTCCGCGACTATAAGACTGGTCGACCACCTAAGAATGACATCAGTATCAATGGTGGCTGTGAGTTGCAGCGCTGCCTCTACGCGTTCGCGGTGAAAGCCCTCCTGGGGGCCGACGTGTCGATCCGCGCCTCGCTACTTTATCCGCGTACCGAGACAGATATTCAGCTCACCGACCCCGAAGCGACTCTTGCCGAACTTACCGGCTATCTCCGGGCCGCTAGCACCAGCTTGAGCGCTGGCCATGCGTTGATCGGGCCGGACACCGGCGGGCCATATGACGATCTCGCCTTTGCATTGCCCGCAAACGCCGGCGCTACCTACTGCAAACGCAAAACACTTGCTGCCACCGAGCTCCTCGGTGATGCTGCTCTGGTCTGGGAGGCCCAGTAATGATCGCCGATCTGAATATCCTGCGGGACGATGCTGCGCGCCGTACTGCGATTAGCAGCCACGACCTATCGCTCCTCGTGGAAGCGGGCGCCGGATCGGGCAAGACCGCCGTCATGGCAGGCCGGATTGCTGCCTTGCTGGCAGAAGGCGTGCCCCCGAAGTCGATCGCAGCGGTGACGTTTACCGAACTGGCCGCGAGTGAACTCCTTGTGCGCGTAAGCGATTTTGTGAACGAGCTTATTGCGGGCACGATCCCGACCGAACTCAAGATCGCTTTTCCTGATGGGCTCTCGGAACAGCGGCAAGCACACATCGAAAAGGCGGCGGCGCATATCGATGAGATCACCTGCTCGACTATTCATGGCTTCTGCCAGCGCTTGATCAAACCCTATCCAGTTGAAGCCGATATCGATCCCGGCGCGAGTGTCATGGATCGTAATCAGGCCGATTTTGCCTTCAGCGAAATCGTGGATGCGTGGTTGCGTGAACGGCTCTCCGGTGCCGAGGGCGGCCTCATTGCCGAAATGGTGCTCCATAGTCCTGACGAGGCGGTGGGCCTCATCCATCGAATCGTCGATCACCTGCGCAAGCGGCGTACCGTTACCGCACCGTCATCAGAGGCACTTGCTCCGCATCTCGCAGCATTTCTTTCAGCAGCAGCAGATTTTGCGGAGTTTATCAGCACTGCACCAGCCGTCGAGGAAGAGACGGCGGTCTTTGCCGAGCGCTTTGCGGAAATGGCGGCTGACCTTGAAAGCGGCCCCGGCATCGATATGCCCGCCGGTCTCGTAAAGCTGCTGATTTTGCCACGGCATCTCGACCTTTTCACCACGACCGGCACGTTCAGGGTCTTCAAGAAGCAAACCAAATGGATCGCAGCGGCCAAACGTGAAGGTCTCGCCAAAGCAGATGGCGAGCGGCTCAATCTCGCAGCGGAAGAAGCCTATTCAGCCTGCTGTGTGACATGGCAGACGCTCACCCAGAATGTCGCGAGCCGCGTCCTTGCCGACCTGATTGGCGAAGTGCGCCCTGTGCTCGATCATTTCCGCAACTACAAGCGATCTGCCGCACTGCTCGATTTCGACGATCTGATCTTCGCGGCGCGTGCTCTTCTGCGAGATCATGATGATGTGCGTCGCGCACTCGCTGATCGCTTCTCAAAAGTACTGGTCGATGAGTTCCAGGACACCGATCCGCTCCAAACCGAAATCTTCTGGCGCCTGTGCGGTGAGCCGACGGAAGCCGGGGGTACGAGCGATTGGACCAGTTTCGTAATCCGCCCCGGCGCCCTTTTCCTGGTGGGCGATCCCAAGCAGGCGATCTATCGTTTCCGAGGTGCCG
Organism: Acetobacter sp. P1H12_c; assembly: GCF_018811975.1. NCBI lineage: Bacteria > Pseudomonadati > Pseudomonadota > Alphaproteobacteria > Acetobacterales > Acetobacteraceae > Acetobacter > Acetobacter sp. P1H12_c. The sequence continues at coordinate 3,712 of NZ_JACRVR010000039.1, forward strand.
ACGTTTCGGCCTATGTCCGCGCCCGCGATGCTTTCGTCGCTCAGGACAGGGAGAGCGTCCTGTCGATCTCGACCAACTTCCGGTCATGTGCGCCGATCCTCACCTTTGTGAACGAGCGGTTCGAGAGGCCGCTCTCGAGCGACGGCCAACCCGGCTTCACTGCGCTCGCCCCCTTCCATGCCGATCGCGGGGAAGCGCTGTGTATTGCCGCACTCGACGTCGCGGTCGCCGGAGAGGACGGTAAAGCGTCGATCGAGCAACAGCGCGATGGCGAGGCGGAGGCCGTCGCGCAGATGTGCGCCCGGCTTATCGGTAGTGAGATGATCTTCGATCGGCGTACCGGCGCAGGGCGCTTGTGCCGCCCGGGCGACATCGCTTTGCTCGCGCCTACGGGCAGCGACCTGTGGCGCTATGAGGAAGCTCTGGAGCGCTATGGCATCCCGGTCGCGACGCAAGCTGGCAAAGGTTTTTTCCGCCGCCAGGAAGTCCAGGACTTGATCGCGCTCACCCGCGTCTTGGCCGATCGCCGAGATACTCTCGCGCTCGGCGCGCTGCTGCGTGGGCCGCTAGTCGGGCTAACCGAAGAACAACTGCTTGACATCATCTGGGTGCTGCCCCGCGCTGAGGACGCACCCGGCAAACTTCCACGTTTCGACCTTGGTGTCGATCCGGCCGACATCGCGCATCCGCTGGCTCGTTCCACGATCGAGAAACTCCAGGCGCTCCAGCGTCAATGCAACAGCACCACGCCGCATGAGCTTCTGTCTGAGGCAATCGATACGTTGCGGGTGCGGCCCATTCTCTTGGCGCGTCATCGCGGTCAGGCGGAGCGCGCGCTTGCCAATGTCGATCTCTATCTGAGCCTGACCTCAGCCTTTATGGTACGCGGATTGCGCGCCTTTGCCGAGACGATGACGGCGGCTTGGACCGGCGAGGCGCGCGCCGTCGAAGGGCGGCCAGATGCACAGGAAGAAGCGGTTGCGCTCTACACCATGCACGCCGCCAAAGGGCTTGAATGGCCGATCGTCGTCCCTATCAACACGATGACGGGAATTAAGGCGTCCGATAGCGCCATCACCGATCGCGACAGCGACACGTTCTACTGCCCAGTCTTCGGCGTGAAGCCCGCAGGCTATGAAGCGGTATTCGACGCCGAGAAAGCCGAACTCAACCGCGAACGGATCCGTCTTTGGTATGTCGCGGCAACCCGTGCCCGCGAATTGCTGGTGCTGCCACGCCTTAATGCTGCACAGTCCAAGTCCGCCTGGATTTCGCTGGTCGATCTGTCGCTGACCGAACTGCTGGCGCTCGATCTCTCGCATCTGCCCGAAGGGATGGGTCCCACAGCGGCACATGCAGTCAACGTCCAGACCCGGGATAGCTTTGCCGCCGAAGCCGCCGCAATCCTCGACAAGCGCCAGCGCCTCGTCTGGCTCGCGCCGAGCCGCGATGAAAGCCACGCCGGCCCGGTAATGACGCCCGAAACTGCAGAGATCTGGGCAGCTGGCGATGACGACCAGCCCGATGACGAAGGGCCAGCGCAGAGCATTCAGGGTGGGCGCGAGCGAGGGCTCGTCCTGCATAAACTGCTTGAAGAGGTACTGACAGGCGAGACTGATGCCGGCGAGGCGGCGCTGACGAATCGGGCGAAAGCCCTCATCCTGGAAATCGGTAAACCAGTGCTGGACGATTCTGCCAAAGGCCTAAATCCAGGCGAACTCGCCGGTTGCGTAGTGCGGACCCTAAACCTGCCGGCAATCACCGAACTACGTCCCAGTCTGGTGCCTGAGCTAACCGTCTATGCAACGGTTGAGGTCGAAGGAGTCGAGCAGGCGATGGTCGGTATTGCCGATGCGACCAGTTTCGACAGCCATGGCAAGCCTTCTGTCGTGATCGACTGGAAGAGCGATGTGCAGCCAACTGCGGCGACAATCGAGCACTATCGCACGCAGGTTCGCGCTTATCTCGACATGACCGGCATTAAGCGTGGGCTGATTGTGCTGGTGACCTCAGGACAGGCAATAGAGGTGTCAGCCAGTGTTTGAAACTTGCGGCCTCGAAGTTTGCAGCGGCATGACCTGTTTGCAGAAATTAATAGCGCAGCCGTAGATAGTTGTAGTGGATTTTTAGCTTGCTCCTCGCAGGTATGGGGACTTACGGGGAAAATAGCTTTGAGCCTGAATCAAGACAAACGAAACAGTGAGATCGCTCGAGCAGCATTGAGCATCTTCGATCCTGTCGCGGCAGATGCAGGAGACGAGTTCGCTCGCTCAACGGCCATCGAATTCTGTCACACGAACCTGCTATTGCCAAAGTGATGGGTGCACCCGACCATGACAAACTTACTTTCCGACTATTTCACTGAGCAATAGTATAAAACCAATAGCACAGATTGGATGGCCCATGTCTCTTCCTAGTCCCACTCATGCGAACTACTCTTCGCTGCTGACCGACATCGAACGGGGGCAGGTCAAAATTCCTCAATTCCAGCGTGAGTTTGTTTGGACGCTCCAAAAGTCCGCGGCGCTGCTGGATAGCGTCATCAAGGGGTATCCTGTCGGCACCTTCATTTTCTGGTCGACAAAAGATCGTTTGAGGAGCGTGCGCGAGCTCGGCAACGCTCCACTGCCTGCCCCAAAGCAAGGTGAGAGCGTGGCCTTTGTCCTGGACGGTCAACAGCGCTTGACCAGCCTCTACGCCGCCATCCGCGGCATCACGGTCGCGCGCAACTCGGGGCACAGCGACGACTTTTCAGATATGTTTGTGAACCTTGAAGCCGGAGAAGACGATCAGATTGTCACCACTGACATTGACGGCTTGGAAGCCAATACCTTTATCCGCCTGAAAGACCTTTTACATGGCTCGTTTGCGGAATTGGCGGCGCTCCCTGCGCAGTATCACAGCAAAATTTCTGACTACCGCCGCCGGATCGAAAGCTATGATTTCTCAATCATTCAGGTTCGAGACGTCGCGATCGACGTTGCCACGGAGATTTTTACCCGGATCAACGTCGGCGGCAAAGCGCTGAGCGTCTTTGAGATCATGGTCGCAAAGACCTTCGATGAAGAAAAAGGTTTTGATCTTTCAGCTGAATATGAAGGGCTCATCGAGCGGCTTACCACTGTCAACTATGAGACGGTATCGGACGCAATTTTGCTCCAGCTTATTTCCTTGATCCTTACCAAGGATTGCAAAAAGCAGACCATCCTCAAACTGAAGAAGAGTGAGTTCATCGAAAAATGGCCGAAGGTGATTGATGCCTTCGAGCGAGCGGTGGAGTATTTCCGCCACACCTATCGAATTCCGGTCTCCAAGCTCCTCCCCTACAACACCCTGCTCGTGCCGTTTGCGTATTTTTTTTACTATCATCCCGACAAGCCAGATACAGATCAGCGCGCGCAACTCGAAGACTTTTTCTGGCGCTGCAGCCTCGGGGCACGGTATTCCTCATCTGTCGAAAGCAAGCTCGCGCAGGATATTCGCCGCATCGATCGGATTCTGAAGGGGCGCTCTCCCGACTATGATTGGAGTATTGATATTTCGCCGGAATTCTTGATCGAGAATGGCTGGTTCAACGCTGGACGCAGCTCGATCAAAGCGATTCTGTGCCTTTACGCTTATCAGCAGCCCAAATCATTTAGCGACGATGCTGTCGTCAATATCAGCAATTACTGGCTGAAGCAGGCGAACAGCAAAAACTATCACCATTTTTTCCCAAGGGCATATCTTGCCAAGAAAGAGGAGGAAGAATGGCGCATCAACAATATCGTCAACATCACTATCGTTGATGATTATCTAAACAAGCGCGAGATTGGTGCGAAGGCACCGTCTGTTTATATGAAGACCTTTAAGAAAGCCAATCCGAACCTCGAAAAATCGATGAAATCGCATCTGATCGGCGATCTTGAGCGTTTTGGCATCACAGACAATGATTTTGAGAAATTTCTTTATGCTCGAGCGGCTGCAATCAGCGCGCAGCTCAGGAAGCGTTTGATCGAGCGGGCTGTTGATGCGCGCGGACAAGCCCAGCGCAGTGATGACTTCGAAGAGGAAATGGCTATTTTTGAGTAGATGCCCGCCTCTTTTACGTCTCGCAGAAGAGGCACTTTTCCGTAATGGCGAAGCGTACTGACGTGCCCCCCGGAAATGTAACCATTTAAAAGTAGAGTCCGATCGAGAAGGATACGGACGGATGAAGCGCAGTCGTTTTACGGAAGAGCAGATCATAGGGATCCTGAAAGAACAGGAATCCGGGCTGAAGGTCTCTGATCTTTGCCGTAAGCACGGGATCAGTGACGCGACCTTCTACAAATGGAAGACCCGTTATGGTGGCCTTGAGGTATCCGAGGCCAAACGGCTGAAGGCGCTGGAAGATGAAAACAGCCGCCTGAAACGTCTTCTGGCGGATGCGATGCTGGATAACGCGGCGCTGAAGGAAATCGTTGGAAAAAAGTGGTGACGCCTGTCGCGAAACGGCAGGCGGTCCGACACATTCAGGAAGCTCTGGCCCTGAGTGAACGCCGAGCCTGTGCGCTTGTTGGTGTTGCCAGGCGTGTCGCGCGGTATGTTTCTACCGGAGCGGACGATGCTGCCCTGCGCCAGCGCCTACGGGAACTGGCGGACCAACGACGCCGCTTTGGCTATCGCCGCCTGGGTTATCTTCTGGCGCGGGAAGGATTCAGCCCCAATCACAAGAAGATGTTCCGCCTTTACCAGGAGGAAGGGCTGAAAGTCCGCCATCGGGGTGGCCGCAAGAGGGCACTGGGGACGCGTTCTCCCATGACCATCCCTCAGGAACCCGGGCAGCGCTGGAGCCTGGATTTTGTCTCGGATGCTCTGACTTGTGGCCGCCGGTTCCGCATTCTGGCTGTTATCGACGATTTCAGTCGCAAGAACCTGGCATTGGTTGCCGACACGTCATTATCAGGTGGTCGTGTGGCGCGGGAACTGACGGCCCTGGTGGAACGATATGGCAAACCCCTCATGATTGTCAGCGACAACGGTACCGAGTTCACATCCCATGCCATCCTGAAATGGGCCGATGAGATGAAGGTTGAATGGCACTATATCGCCACTGGGAAACCGCAACAGAACGGCTTTGTCGAAAGTTTCAACGGCCGGTTGAGGAATGAATGCCTCAACGAGACGCTGTTCACGTCTCTCAGCCATGCCCGACAGATTCTGGCTGACTGGCGGGAAGACTACAATACGGTGCGCCCCCATTCCCAGCTGGGTGGCAGGACACCGGATCAGGTCGCCAGACAAGTGTCTCGGGGGCATGCCCCCGAGACACTTGTCATCCCATCAACCCAAAGCCATAAAAAACGGGAACTCTCCTTTTGAGTGGATACAAAAAAGGGGGCACGTCAAGACGGGTTTACGAAATCCAGTCTCTGACGCCATCGGTAAACGACGCTGACGTGGACACCAAACTGGCGCGCAACAGCACGGACTGACTGACCAGTTTCATAAGAAGCCAGCACAACCCGACGTCTGAACGCGTCATCATAGGCCCGGCGCCGTTCGCCAACAATTTCAATAACCGGATGAAGGGCTCGCGATGCTTGTGTCGCAGCGAATGTCGCTGCGACACAAGCATCATTCTGTTCTGATCGCTCTGTCATGAACAGAACACATCACCACACCATAAAATCCACAAGGCGTCTCACACCGGAAGCTTACGGGCCGGATCGAGGTCAGGCTGGCTGTCGAACCAGGCCTCGCGTTTTGCTGCGACGTCGGGCCGTGTCTGCTCGCTGGCGTGCGCCGTTTTTTTTGACGGTCATGTCGTGACGGTCGAGGCAGCGCCAGATCGTGCTCGGTGCGAAGCGGACCCCGTGTTCCGCAGCGAGTTTCTCCGCCAGTTCGATGAGGGAAATGTCGGCCCTGGCTTCAATCGCAGCCAGCAGGACGCCCGACCACACTTCGATCCGATGGGAACGACGATCGCCACCCTGCCGTAGCGCGTGCTCCCGGCCGCTCGCACGCCATTCCGCTACCCACCGGATCACGCTGGAGGCGGAAACACCAAAGCGCTCGGCAGCCGCCCGGCGGGTCATACCAGAGGAAACCGCAGCAATGGCTCGCCGCCGCAGATCAGACGATAGTGCTCGGGTCATGATCGCCGGCCTCCATCCCGGCAATCAGGGTGAATCAGATTTCGCCCCAAAAGGGAATCCTAAAACGAATCAGTTAGGTCAGATTATGCTCTAGTTGTGCTGTTGACAGCCGGTCAGGTAATCACTGTCAATCCACTCCCGACAGATGTCGCGGCCTCAAGATGAAGATTGAATTTGACTTATGCTTGTGCCGACGCCTGAAGAAAACATGCATTAATATTGAAAGGAATTTTTTCTTAAATATGTGGTTTTAATTCTTTAAATTTTATTTTTTTAATATTAATTAAATCAATAACTCTATCTGTGAAAACCAATGTCTTCGTAAAAGAATATAATAATATTTATTGCCAAACTACTGCATATGAAAAACAATGCAATACCGAGCAACCATAGCATAATGTGTCCGCGCCTAACCGCACCCTGTGCTGCAAGCTGTGCTTCATCTCGTGCAATACGACATGTGTGCAACAGTTCTGCGTCGCGAGCGGTCGTGGCTGCTGCATCCTTAGCAATCTGTGTAGCCCGCGCAGTCTCCGCAAGTAATTCTCTAACGGCGACTTGCACGGCGATAATTGCACCTTGCACACTTTCCTCTGCTTTTTCCCGCCTGCCAAAGGCTTCGCCAAGATGGAGATCAAGTAAGTCATGTCTTTCCTGTAACGCCTTCAAATTTTTTCGTAAGGTAATCATGTTCTCATCGGTCGCACCAACTTCGGAAGTGAGGGCGTCCAATCGTTTAATGGTCTGTGTTGCAGAGACGCCTAGCCCATCAAGCGCAGCGCATACAGGTCGCAGCGGCGTGTCGAGCACGCGAGAAAGAAGCTCGCCAAGTTCTTGTTCCTTTTTCGCGATCACTTCAGGCGGAGTTTCGAGGTTTTTAAGTTTAATTTCATTCATAATATTTCTCTATTTTTCATTATCTATCTAAGTTACCGATTCGTGCCAACACGCCGTTGCGGGCCTCAGGTAACATCGAGCCATACACAAGTTCTTCAAACGCTGTCACCGCATCCGGGGCATTGATTACACGGTGAAGCGTAGTTTCCACCGTGTGATTATATTCCTCCGCAAGCAACGTGATAAACTGGTTGCTCCGTTCCATTTCCTCTTGGCACCTGCTTTCTGCACGTCGACGGGCATCGTTGTGCTCGGTCAGATCTAACTTGATCTGATCAATAACTAATTGCTCGGCGATAAGATAACGTTTCGTTCCGAGAGCTTTACTCTCAAGTTGGCACATTTCATCGTACAGTTGACAGCGGATTTCCTCCGCACGAGCTGAGAGTTCGCTCGTAAACGCTGCTGCTGCCTCTTCTATCAGACGCTCGTAAGCAGCGATAAGAGCATTAACATCGCAAAAGTAGTCGCTTCCTTCGCCCGTGAACCAGTAACTTTCGAATACGTAGTCTTCGAGTTTCGACCGTAATGCAGCGAATTCACGTTCGGCAATTGCCGACACATTTTCCGCTTTCATTGGAACTGAGTGCTTATAAACTCGTCTCCAGAACGCAGCAGGTTCCACGCCACCGTCCAGAAATAACTCTTCAGCGATCATCGGGATACGTCTTTTGAGAGAGTGCGTCGCATTGTCGATAACACTTAGGAACGTGCCAGTATCTTTGTTATCGGTTATCTGTTCCTGAATTTCATTTAGTTTGCCAAGAGCCCAGTTACGCAACCTCTCGACGAGAGCATCCGTACCATGAGTGATTGTAGCGTCTGTAATGATCGCGACAGCAGCTTTTTTCTTAGCCAGCCAATCTGTTTCTTTTTGAAGCTTTTTCTCAAGCTGTCCTGCAGCAGCTGCGCGGGCAGCATGCGCACTCTCCAGTTTTTTTTCTGATTCCGCAATTACCTTCAATCGCGCTTCGTGTACTTTGGCAACGACAATATGAGCGTCGAGCGCGCCCATTAGACGACCTATTGGAGACATTGCATCTGCGATATCCCGACGCAGATGTTCCATCAACCCGTCTACCATGGCCTTAAGTGGGGTTTGATCAAGGCCGGAGCGCTTCCATGAGTCCCCAAACTCGAGAGGAAAATAGAGATCGGGGTTTAGTGCCTCTGGTTGCAGCGGGCGGAACCTCTGCAGTTCTGAGATAAGACGGGCCCGATACGCTGTAACATCAGCCACACATCCGGTCTCTCTTGCAAACTCCCGAACGCTTTCGGGTGTGAATGAATATGTTGTCACTATACGAAAACGACGAGGGCTGCATTGCCAGTCCGCGATACCAGGGAGTGCAACATGCTCTGGCGATAGAAAAGACAGGTCATCCGCGCGCCCGACAAGTAAGATTAGATCTGCGTTAGGGACCAAGCTCCTAGCAACGCGCTCGACAAATTCTCGCTCGACCGAATCTGCCGCCTCTATACCCGGAAGATCCAAAATGCGGGTATCGCGTGCACCCGTGGTATCATTATCGAAGTGGCGTGCCGGGATCTCGACCACGCACACCCCCGCCGTAGGTGATACGGCATTTTGTTCCATCGCTTTTCTTACTTGAGCGAATTCTGCTTCAGCTTCACAGTCTGAGGCGCACTTATGCGTTTTGGCGCTCCAGTGGATACGCCAATGTTCGCCATGGCTGCATCGATATTCTGTCGGCACTGCTGTTGACGAATATCCAGTTGCCCTACCGCCTCGCAGCACAGTCGAGACTACGCCGATGGCGTCTGGACGTAAGCCCAAAAGGTTTAGGATTAGAGTGCTTTTCCCAACTTGGGTTCGTCCATAGACTACTGCATATGCCTCTTCTCGCCGCTCTCCCATATACCGGCGCACCTCAGATGACAGGCTACCCAGAAATCGACTGTGAGCTCTGAATGCCCAGTCAAGCGCCATTACAGGCACGGCGTGAGCCAAATCTTCCTGAGATAAAAACGCCTCCGTCACATATCAACCTTTAGTCGTGCAAATCCGAACACATCTTAGAAGGGATCAAGTCCTTCTGTAAATTCCTCTCGTAGTTGCTGTGCAACGGCGATCGCATGCACAATTCGGTCTTTCTTTGCCAATGCATCTGATATGCGGTAACGACGCCGCAGTACATATTCCAGATTGTCCCGTGCTTTTTCCATTAAGTCGTCAAAGGCGTCCATATACTCTTGGATCCGAGCGTCATGAGCAGCCTGCAGCATCGCTAAACCACTGGCGCGATTTGCACGATCGTGGACCCGGATTTCCTGAAGCATATTTACCCCCAGGTATCCCACAGCAAGGAGAGCAGTACCTGCAAGTACCACCGGGTTCGCGAGGACACCCCCAACCGCCGCGCCAGCAGCGCTCGCTCCAGCACTGGCGACATCCACTGCCAGCATGGTTTGCGCAACCGTTTTCATCAGGTTTTGTGCGTTTTCAGCGGCCGGACCAAGATTTTGAAGTGTATAGGCGACAGGGTCAACAACGGTTGCTTCAGCTGAAGATGTATTCACAACAACAGCAGGCACTTCGCTCGCCACTCGCGCCCACTCAAGCGTCAATGCTGGTAGCATCTTTATTGCATCGTCGAGACCTGAGAGTTTCTCTCCAGACTCTGCTCCGGTCATAGGAGAAAATAGTGTAATTAACGCATGTGCAGGAGAACTGGCGTTTTTTATATCCCCACCACGCTCCCAAGGAATGGCCGTATATTGCCTATCATCCATTGGGGCCCCGATACGCAAAGGCTCCAGAACATGAGAATGCCCAAACCCTTTTGGTCTCGCAAGAACCTCTTGAACAGGCCCTATAAGAGCTGTCGCAGTCTTCGATGCGAGTTGCCCGCCGTGCTTATCGGCCTCGACTACGACAGCTTTGAGCTTTAACAGCCGCTCGGTGTCAGTGTCAAAAAAAGTACTGGCATGATTCAGAAATCCTTCAAAATCTTGAGCAACCTTTTTCTCAAGCCAGCCCGCGGCCGCCCTTGCATGAACATCTACAACTCCTCGAATGGCTTTGCCATATTTTTTGCGAAGTCGCGTAGCAGAATCATCAAACTCTTCAAGCATCTCTCGTAAGCGTTCAGCTTGCGCGTCAGTGCCGTTCTGTCCCCCCAGAGTAATACGCACATGCCGGTTTAGGTCGATGAGGGTACGCTTTAAGTCTTGACGTATAAGATTGTTTAAGTCTGTACGTCGGATATCCTGGATACCCCCACCCGCGTGCGCAACGAACTGATTGATTTTTTCTTTTAGCCCGTTTCGCCATGCATCAGTGTATGTTTGGTCATCTGAAACTCCGACGCATTGCACCTGTCTGATCGAAACATCAAACGCTTCGGCTGCCCTTACTTTCAAGGCATTTAGACGTTCTGGATCTGCCTTAAAGTCCTCAGTTTTGGTAACGACGACTACAGGGTCAATATTGCCAAGAGCGCTTTTGGCTGCATCCCGAATAAGATCGGCCTGATCTTTGGCAAGGCGCGTTTCGTCTGTAACTATGATTGAACCACTTGCCCCTGCAAGTGCAGCACGCATTGTGCTCTGCCAAGCTTCGTTGTCTGCTGTACGGGCCTCGTATCCTGGAAGAAGAAGCCAGCCTTTGCGTGGACCCAACTTCAACTTTCCGGGGAGGCTTAGTTCGACAAGCAGCTCGTCGGTGTCGCGCTCGCTTGCTGCTCGCCTAAACTCTTGTTGGGCTTCTTCTACGCTTCTCGATCCATCAATCAGTGAGCGCCTAACTACTTCTCTTCGATCACCACTTACCTCAAGTTTCCACAAAAAACCCTCAACGGGCGCTGTCGGGTTTCCCTCAGTAATCAGAATAGGATAGGTTTCGCCGCGTCCTTCGTTAGCCTTCAGCCACCCTGCATCTTCACCTTTTAGGTCGTAAAGAGATTTGATCAGAGTAGTTTTACCGGCACCTTGTGTCCCAGCGACTGCAAGCAGTGAATATTGGCCAAGTGTTTGGTTAAGTAGCAATCGACGCATAATCGGCCGAAGGGCTTGTTCAACGGTTTCACCTTTGTCGTTAATTGGCCCATCCATTACAGCATCACAGGCGGTTATGATGGACGCAAGAGCCTGATTAAGACGAGGCAACAACAATTCTTGAGCAGACATTAATTCCCTCGCCATGAGTTCAGCGACCGTCTGGTGCGCCAATAATTACGTAATATGATTATATGATGATCTCGGAAGCGGGCGCAAATCATAGCTATTGAACCGGTCCGCAACTAGAATAGGACGTTGCTTCTGAGCCTGCATTTCGGAACCGGACATTTCACTCATCCTCCAAAGCTGCTGCTTTTCGGAGATTATCAGGAAGACACTTCGCGTCCACCCATAACACTGCAGAGCAGATCGCGGCACTCCGCCTACTTACAACCTTCCGATTTCCCGGCAGATCTGCAACAGCCCTGCCATCCTTTGCTGAAGGACGGTGCCAAGCACCATGACCCCTTCCAGCAATCTCGCGCCCTCGCTGTCAGCCTTCAGGCTTTCCAGCCGCCCGCGAAGCAGGGCATGCTCGATTTCGATCAGGCGCAGCACGTCGTGCAGCCCGGCATGGAGGTCCTCAAGACCGGGGGCGGGGGCGTGTGCGGGTGGAGGCAGGAGCGGATCTTCCGGCATGATAATCCCTTCGACAGAACGCCGTTTCTGTGCGAGGATCTGACCATGATGAGTGACGGGTCCCGCAACATTACGATTCACAGAACTACGCTTTTCCGACTTACATATCAAGCGGGAATCCGTATAGCATCCTCATTTTGTGATGAGGACAGAAGATTTGGCCCGCAAACGCCGACAGAAGCGCAAGCTCATGGATGAACAGATCCGCCTGATGCGCGAGCGTGGCGAACGTCTCCGTGAAGCTGCTCAGAGCATCGGCATCACTCACGCCGCAAAGGCTGCCGGCGTTCCCTACACAACCCTGCGGGACTACATGAACGGGGGAGAGATGAAGTTCTCCGCCATTGCTTCACTGGCCCGCGTCTGTGGTGTCTCCCTGGACTGGCTGGCCTTTGGCCACGGCACCGGTCCCGGAATCGACAGTCCGGACGGAACAGTCAGCACAACCCGACAGATTGTCATTCCCTGGCACGATAATCACGAGGATGGCCTGCGGATCGGTCGTGACTGGCTGCAGAGCGCCATCGCCCGTGATCTCTCGGCCCTCTGCCTGATGACCAGCGAGGGCGATGCGATGGAGCCCACGCTGGCGTCGGGCGATCTGGTGATCGTCGACCGTAGTGTGACGACCGTCACCGCCAGCGCGCTTTATGCGCTGGAAAGCAGCGGCACGCTGATGATCCGCCGCCTCGATCCCCGTCTGGGTGGTGGCGTGCGGGTCATAACTGACAACCATCGCTATCCGCCGCAGGATATCGAAGAAAACAGACTGGACTGTTTCCGGCTTCTGGGCGAAGTTGTGTGGACCGGTGGTGTGCCCAGACCGTAATGGTCTGGCTTTAAATGACCGGCGAAAAGCCAATTGTCATAAAATACGATATTTCGTATTGACGGCAGGCGATATCTCGTAAATTATCCCTCCTATCGGGCATGCAGGGTCGGCGCTTTCCGCCCCTTTTGCCATCGGGAGGTCATGATGGTTTCTCTGCCAGTCTGGGGTCGTACACCCTGTCGGATCGCGTCGTTCAGCGTGTTTTCTGTTCCTTATGGCGCAGGAGCATCCTGACATGCTGCTTCTGACAGTCCTTATCATCGTCGTTGTGGTGGTCGGGATCATCCTGCTGGTGTGCCTGGATAAATTTGCCGACTGGCTCATGGCCACTGATGTCCCCTATCCGATCGCCATCATGCTCTTTACCTATGTGCTGGGCATGCTGCTGTTCCACCGTCATGACTGACCGGGAGAGTGTAATGCCCCTCAATGACGCCATTCTGCAGGCCGGTCAGAACGCCTCGGACAAAAAAGCCGCCCGCCTTGCTGCCTATGAAGAAGAATATGGCGCGGAAGAAGCTGAAAACCGCAAGGAACTTCGTGACATGACGGGGTTCTCAGCCGGTGTCTGCGCCGTGTGCGGGATCATCATGTCGATCCCCTTTCATCCGGTCTTCGCGTTTTGTTTCGGGCTTGTCGCATGGGTCTATCCCCGCAGGCCGATGCTGCAAAAACGCAAGACCGCAGAAGAACGGCGGCGGTTCTATGGGCTCGACTGAATAGATCCTAAATAGAAGCCATCTTTACTGAATAAAACAAATAATTCTGCACGAATACAGTCGGCGAGACAGAAGAGGATCCGACTGATCCCAACGCCACAGTCTTTTCATCATCCTCTCACAAAAAAGGAAAATATCTCTATGTCCTCACGCTCTCTCAAAATGCTCGGTGGTGCTGTTTCTCTGACGGCCATGATCCTGCTGTCTGGCTGCGCATCGGAAGGTAACGAAAGCCTGAAGAACGAAACAGTGACCTCCATCGACCAGAAAATTCAGGATGGCGTCACGACAAAAGCCCAGATCCGGGCCCTGTTCGGCGATCCCCGTGAAAGCTCATTTACCGATAGCGGTCATGAACAATGGCGCTACTCCTTCACCAACGCGTCTTCCGACGCGGCGAACTTCATTCCGCTGTATGGCGATCTTCATCAGGGCACACATGGCACCGAGAAAACTCTGACCGTTCTCTTTAACGGAGACGTCGTCTGGCATCACACCATGAATGCCTCGGCCGTCAAAAGCGGAAGCGGTGTCTTCTGATTTAACATCCGGCATCCCGGATGCCGGGTGACTTCTGCGTCCTCCATGAAACGGACTCTCTTCATGAAACCTTTCCTGTCTTTACCACTGTCGGCCATGGTGCTGCTCACCGTTTCTGCGCACGCGCAGACGGGTCATCAGAGTGACAAACAGATGGTGACTAACGCACACTGGCTCAGCGCGGAACAGGCCCGACAGGCCACATCCTCGGATATCGCTACCCTGAAGGCCGTGCCAGACCTCACGAAAACAGCCGGACAGTATCACGATCTGTGCAACACAGGCGTGACACCTAAAATTCTGTCTCTCGATGTTGGGGGTGCTCTTGGCACCCTCACGGCGGTCATCGAGGAAGATACGACCTGCTTCGGGGGCGATGGCGCGCGTTATACCCTTCTCGACAGAACACATCATGTCGTGTGGCAGAATTCCGCTGCCGCCATTGCCATTCTGGAAAGCCGTCATGACGGGGTTCGCGATCTGAGTTTCGGTGGAGCGGGGCCAAGGGTTCCTGTCTGGAGCTGGTCGGCAGCCAGACAGGCCTATCAGTTACGCATCGTCATCGACACAGAATAAAAAGACCCCGCCATGAACAGGAATGACATCGATTTTGAAGGGATCAAGACCCGGTTAGGTCTGTTCTGGGAGACCCCCGATGAACTTGTCCTGGCAGCACTGGGCAGCACCGTTCTGGCGGGGTTTCTGTCCTGTGCTTACCGCCATGCCGAACGCAATATGACGTCGGTTCAGCACGCTGGCTTCAGCGGGTTTCATATTCTGGGCATCATACTCTGGCTGACCATCGCCAGTTTTGGTGCGTCCTGTCTCAGTCGTCGACGGGCGTCGTTCAATATCCCCCGTCTTTACTGTGATCGCGCGTCATGGGGCATGGCGCTGTTCTGTCTCGTCAAAATCTACGTTTTTCTACAATCCTCGCAGACAGAGACGAGCAGCTTTCTTTTTGCGTTCTCGACCTTCCATCTCTATTTCACGCCCGGTTCCGGCATTCTGTTTCTTCTTGCTGCGCCCGTCCTGCTGTGGCGTGCAACCCGCATCGAAAAGGCAGAAGAGACTGATAGAGAGCAGGACAAGCCAGAGCCTGAACTGCTGCCGCCATATGATGACAAAAACGACTGAATGGTAACCAGCCTCCCATCGGGGAGGCTGGAGAACGACAGACCTCCTTTCCCTCACTTACGCGCTCGCCCGCGTGAAGCAGGAAGAGAGCCGCGCTTTTCTTGCCGGAAGTTCCGCCCCGGTATTCTCTCCTTCACTTCGGCAAATTTCTTCATGCCACAGGCCGTCTGCGCGACAGCCGCTTCGATGGCTTCCGCGCAGATGGCCTCCAGCCAGTCCGGGTGCGCCATCATGTCGAGCCAGATCACGCGCAGCAGCGGACGGTCCGGCTGGCTGAACCAGTCCTGCTTTTCCGCCAGACGGTCCAGAGAGGCTTCCTCGACATCCGTCCGGCAGATCTGGTCAGAACCCAGCATGCCCATTACCTCGATACAGACCAGAGGGGTCTCCTCCTCTGGCGCGCAAAGACCGAAATCGCTGCGCAGATACCGCCCGTCTTCCAGCCAGGGATGGCAGCGCAGGTCGAGGTCATCGGGCACCCTCTGCACGAGGGTTTCCCAGACAATGCGCTCGGGTGCTGAGTCCAGTGTCGTGCCATCCGAGGCCTGCGCTCCCGAGCGCGGCAGATCCGGATAACGGCGAGCGAGTGCTTCGAGCATCCGCCGCCAGTCGCCGAGGCTTTCGCCCAGTTGGTCCAGATGCCGGGCCTCGGGACCGCAATAGCGCATCATGTTCGAGACCGGCGGTGCACCCAACCGCTCGGTAAGTGCCGCCATGACCTGCAGGTCATGCTCTGTCGCATCCCAGGGCGAGAGACGACGGGTCTGGCGAAAACGATGGATGGCGCGGGAGACGCCGTGTCGACCGGCCTGATGGCGCGTGGTCTGATAACGCATGATGAAAATCCTATGCAGAACCATTGGACAGAAGAGTTTCGGTCCAATGGCAGAGTGATGAGCTTGGTTTGGGTGATGGTCTGACGCCCCAGAGATCCGGCCTTCACACTGAGGCCGGACGGTCCATGATCTCCTGCAGCGTCTCGCCAAAATCATCGAGGAGATCACCGAGCAGCAGCACATGGCCTTCCAGCGGGCGGCCAAAGGGGAGCGTATCGTCTGGACCGTCATCACGGGCGACACACAGGGCGGGCAGCAGCACATCGTGCATCTGCAGCCAGACAGTGATCAGCCTGTCGAGGTCCGTTTGGGCCAGAGAGAAATGGTCGGCAGACATAAGGGATCATCCTTGGTCCGACCTGCCCTGCAGACGCAGAGCGACACCGGCACGCCGTGACGCGTCCGGAGACCGAAAAGCCATCTGGGGCAGGCCATGAAAAAAACAGGTGTTGAGGGAGAGAAAGTAAAAAGAGAAAAAGCGTCAGTAATCCGTGCGGGACAGATTGAAGGGCAGCAGATCGTCTTCAGGGCAGTCGAGCACACCGAGATGCTCCAGTCCGGCGTGCAGGCTGTAGCCGGGCGCGCACTCCGTGCTGAACCAGTGCGGGTCAACAGCCAGACCATTGATGACGGGGGCGGCGTCCACCGCTGTGGAGGCCGACAGGCAGATCAGGTCCGACGGATTGATCTGCCTGCTGAGAGCGTCAAACAGCATCAGATCCCTCTGGGGATCTGTCAGGCCCAGCAGGTCTTCGGGCGCCAGCCCCGCCAGCCGGCCGCTGGAGGCGGCATGCACGATCAGACTCATCGGCGTATGGAACATCAGATGCGGCCAGAGCTCCCGTGCCGCGCGATGCAGGCACAGGCCCGGCAGGGTCAGAGCCGGATCGTCATCCGCGAGGAAGCGCCGCAGGAAGTGATAATTGAACACGGCGATGGCGTTTGGTGCGTCCATGCCCTCTTCAGCAAAGACCAGCGGGTCATCGAAGCACAGCCGTCCGCTGGCGTCGTGATGGAGGTCCATCATGCGGACATAGTTCAACACCGTCGAGACGGTGAGCGGGGTCCACAGGATATTCTGCACCACAACCACGAAACGGCTGCCCTCGGCAAAGCGGGTCAGGGGGCTGGCCGGCCACCAGCTGAGCAGGCGCAGGCGAAGGGACGTGAGGTGTCCCACACCATCAGCGCACAACGCACCGACCGGTGAGGTGGAAGAGAAAAAAGAAGATGAAATCCGTGTCATGAAACATGTCCTGATAAGGCGAGAAAAGATACGGCGGGAGCACATAGGCCCAAACGCCACATCCTTTTCTCTGGGAACGAAGGGACCAGTCCCTTCATCGCCAGCCCTCAGGACCAAGGATGTCCCTCTGTCCGACTGCCTTCTCTCAGACCGCAGATACGGACGACATGGAAGGTCTTCCGTTATGGCACTCCGTTCTGCAGACGGCAGTGCGCGAGGCGCTGTCATGGCCTGTCAGTGACGGCTGTGGTGTCACTCGTCTGAATCCGGCAGGAAGCGCACTAAGGGTGCCTTGGTCTGTGATTATCTTTACTCTGGATTTCTGTCACGGATCTGACGCGGACAGGAGACGTTTTCGTAACACCCATGATCCGGGTTCCAGCGTCGATTTCCGTCGGTTGAAGCTGGCCGGAAGAAAGATTTGATTCTAGGGGGTAGGTGATTGTGTCAGATCCGGGGAATTCTTCAGTTCACATGAAAAGGGACAGTTTTCATGAAAGATGTCGTAGGGTGCCGTATCAGAAGATCATCAGATTCCGTTTCGGATTTCCGGTAACGGCGGTAGGGGATATGCGGGACATCTGTCCGCTCTGGTACGGACTGTGTGCTGGCGCAGCACGCAGTCATGGATATTGGACGACCCATGCATGCTACGGGAGGCTGCAATGACTAGGAAGGCCAACGATGATATCGGGAGTCTGATCCGCAGCGCCCGTCGCGCATATGGGCGGAATACGCTGGCACTTTTTATGAAAGATCATTTTTCCGATCTCCAGAAAGAGATCGGAAGCCGGGCGGACTGGCGCATGCTGACGGAGTTTTTCATTTCCCGCGGGCTGAAGGACGCCTCTGGCCAGAGGCCGTCACCGGACACCGCCCGTCAGACCTGGTATCGCCTGCGCCGCAGACTGGCGAAAGAAAAGCATATCACCCGCGAGGCTGTATCGCCGAGAGTGCGGTTCCCTGACACCGGTGCCCTTCCAGCGATTACGCCCCCGGCGCAATCGTTTTCAGTGTCAGTTCGTCCGGCTGGCAACGCTACCACCAGCCATGCCGTAACCTGCCCGGATACGTCGACCACCGGCAGCTCCCGTTCCGCAGAAGACAAACTGCGGCGGGCACAGGAAAGGATTCGTGCAGGAACACTGCCTCTGCCACCTCGGATCGGCCCGGCCAAAGGTGGCAAATGAACTTCACAGTGATGTGATGTTTGTTTCGATAATCTTTCTTGCATTCGAACAGATCGTTTTTGGCACAATGAGACATGCGCAGGCACATATAGAAATGGAAGTATAGAATTTATCGGTTCATTTTCATTTCGATTTTATAGTGTAGTTTATAAATATTGTTGTTGATCGTTTGTGGTGTTTCATGATGTCTGTGCAGACAGATTATGAAACACGAAAGAACGCTTTCATGAAATCTGACGCGCAGCACGACACTGATGACAGCTTGCGATTACACGACGAGGATCAAATGGTCGAAACAGGTCAGATTTTCCTTTTCCCCACCGGCCGCGGCAACAGAGGAAAAAGCTTTTTCACCCGATGGGCTGTCGAAGAAGCGCGGAATGCAGGACGCGAAGTGATTGTTGCTGATGGTGACTGCACGAATCAGACGCTTGCGACGTATTTTCCGGATGCGTCCTCACCGGCCTCAGCAGACCATGTCACAGTAACAAAGTGGTTTGAGGAACAGATCGAAACACAGATCAAGAGTCGAAAATCACTAATTGTCGACTTTGGAGCGGGTGACAAGACACTTAAGCATGTAGCGCATGAATTATCGCTTGTCTCTTTTCTCAAAGGTCAGGGAATCCAACCTGTCGCCATCCATTGCGTCGGACCAGATTCGGACGATCTCGCTTATTTACAGTCGTTCGAAACTGACAGTCTGTTTGCCCCCGATGCAACGATCATTGTTTTCAATCAGTTCTGTGTTCCACTGCATATACCACAAGCGACCGCATTTTCTGATTCGATCGCAGAAAGTGAGATCATACAACAGATTCTCGCTCGCAGTGGTGACATCGTCGTGATGCTGACATTGGGATGCGCACACGAAATCGAACGCCGCAGGATCAGCTTCATGGGAGCTATCGATGGCGAAACAAAAGATGACCTGCCTCCCCTTGGTCTGATCGATAGGCAAAGAACAAGGATGTGGCGGGACAATATGAAAAAAGCATTTTCGGAAGTGCAGCACTGGCTTCCATAAGGTGCGGAAAGGAGAACATGGATATGCCCGTTTCTACCTCTCCTTTCTTGACGGAGAATAATGAAACATCCCAGACAGGACAGTCACTGATAGAAGTCGCACGTCACCACGGAATGCGGGACGATGATCCTGTTATGCCCCTCATTGTTGCGTGGCAGGCTTCGCTCGAAGCACTGCGTGCTCAACAGAGCCATCTTAGTGAACTTTATATCAAGGCGGAAAATGAAATAACGTATGCATTGCATAAAAGAATTGAATTTTCTGAGAAGGAGACCGAGCGGCTGAACGCTCTCGCAGCGACACTTCAGGTCAAAATGGTTTCGGATATCGGCAATACAATCGCAAGAGAAAGTGAAAAAGCACTGACGAAACGGGTAAAACTCATTGAAGCCCAGACTATCTGCACTTTTGCAGCGATGTTACTTATATCAGTCATTGTCACTTACTCATGCGGGCACTGGCGTGGATACAATGCAGGTGCTTTCGATAAGCAGCGCGAAGCGGATGTTGCGCTTGCTGAACTTCGTTCGACAGAGACAGAGTCTGAAAAACTGTTTTCTGGCAAGCCCAAGGAACTAGAGCTTTGGGGACCAATCGTTCGCCTTAACCAGCTAGGCTCAGGACTCATTCTTTAAGATAGAAGATGAAGCTTGCTGCGATGTGGATTGCGGACATGAATGTATGAGCGCAGCGGTCGTATCTGGTCGCAACACGTCGCCAGTCTTTCAGCTTTGCGAACATGTTTTCGATCAGATGGCGCTTTTTATACAGATGCCAATTGTAAGGTGGCTTTGATTTCCGGTTCTTCTTCGGCGGAATACAGGCTGTGATATTGCGTTCTGCAAGCGATAACCTGATCT
>NZ_JACRVR010000004.1:0-170895 GCF_018811975.1 Acetobacter sp. P1H12_c
GGGCTGTCACGGGGGAGGTATCAGCCGTTTTTGCGTCCGGAATGGTCACCTTGCTGCCAGCGCGCAGGTGGTCCACGCCGTCTGTCACCACGCGGTCCCCGGCCTGCAGGCCGGTTTTGACTACGGTGTTCGTGCCATCAGAAATCCCGATGCTTACCTGACGGACTTCTACGGTGCTGTCGGCCTTGACTACATAGACAAACTGGCCGGAGGGGCCGGTTTGCAGAGAGGTTGAGGGCACCAGAATGACGTTCTCCAGATCCTTCACCAGCAGGCGGGCATTGACGAACTGGTTGGGGAACAGATGTTCATCCGTATTGGGATAGAGCGCACGCAGGCGGACGGTGCCGGTGGCGGTATCAATCTGGCTGTCCAGCGTGCTGACAGTGCCATCCGCAATTTTGGTGCTGTTTGAACTGTCCCACGCCTCGACCTTCAGGGAGCCTTTGGCGCGAAGCTGCTCGGCAACCTGCGGAAGCTGATCCTGCGGGAGCGTGAAGATAACGGAGATGGGCTGCATCTGGGTCAGCACAGCCAGCCCGCCGGACTGACCGGCGCTGACATAGTTGCCCTTATCCACCGCGCGGATACCAATGCGGCCATCCACCGGGGCGGTGATGTGGCAGTAGATCAGCTGAAGTTTCTGGTTATCCACCAGAGCCTGATCGGACTTGACGGTGCCTTCATACTGCTGGACCAGAAATTCCTGATCCCGCGCGGTCTTGGCGTCGATACTGTCCTGCTTGATCAGGCGCTGATACCGGGCGTTATCCACGCGCGCCTGTGCAAGCTGGGCTTTGTCCCGCTCAAGCTGGCCTTCATACTGTGCAAGCTGCACTTCATAGGGGCGGGGGTCGATCACTGCCAGCAGATCCCCCGCATGCACGTGCTGTCCTTCGGTAAAGAGCACCTGCATCAGGTAGCCCTCCACACGGGTCTGCACCGTGACGTTGGTAACCGGCACAACTGTCCCGAGTTCTGTCAGAATCACCGGCATGGTGCCGGTTTTGACCGTCTGCACCGCAACGGGCTGCGTGGTTGCGCTGTCAGCCGCGGCATGGCGGCTGCCATGTTTGCCCGGTGTTGCCGAATGGTGCGGCCGCAGGAAGGCAAAGGCCAGCACGCAGACACCGGCTACGGCAACGCCGCTCCAGATAAGACGCTTTTTCCGGCCAGAGGTGCGGGGGGGCGTGGGTGAATCGGATCGTGTGTCCGTGGTGTAATCATCCATAGGGCGCGCGGCTCGTTTCACCTGACTGCTAGAGTGGACCGCAGGGGCTGCAATGCAGATCTGCGGTAAACCGGAGAAGGGACAGTAGCAGCTTTTCCTTTCCGTTCAATTTCAATCCTGACAAGAAAAAATGCCCGGCGGAAAGCGTGCTGGTGTTGTAACAAAAAACAGGCTGGAGTTTACACGGACTGAAAGTTTCATCCAAGATTTATTACGAAAAGAGAACACTATAAAAGCGAGTTTAAAATAACCTTTAATCTCGGATGCGGCAGTCAGGATTTGTTGCCGCTCATGCTGGCCCCGGCCTGTGGAGACAGGCAGGCTGCCGCAGGCACCGCCAGCATGGAGATAGTGCCCACGACCAGAAAGGCGATTGAGAAATCATGCAGGGTGGGGGTGGCGTGCCGGAACAGAATATGGGTGAGGGTGAGCGTGCCCGCAGCCGTGCAGATCCCCACAGACAGCATAAGCTGTTGCAGGGTTGAATAAAGGCTGGTGGCCGCACTCATCCGCTGCTTGGAAATATCCGCGTAGGCAATGGTGTTATAGGCGGAAAACTGCGTGCTTTGCGCCATGCCCGCAGCAAACAGAATGAGAGACAGCGTCCACAAGGGCTGGCCTTTCTGGAACCCGGCAATCAGTGCGAACAGAATGGCGGCGGAAAACCCGTTGGCCATCAGCACGCGCCGGAACCCCCAGCGCGCCAGTGTGGCGGGCACAAAAGGGCGCATGACAATCGCGCCAAGCGGCGCAATGAACGTGATGGCACCGCTCTGGGCTGCCGTCAGGCCCGAGCCAATCTGCAGAAAGGTCGGGAACAGAAATGGCAGCGAGCCCACAGCCACGCGCGAGGCCGCGCCGCCTGCGACGGAAATGGCGAAAGTGGGCACCCGGAACAGGCTGAAATCAAGCAGGGGTGCCGCCGTGCGCACGGCGTGCAGGCTGTAAAGCCCCATCAGGCTGCTGCCCCCCACCAACATGCCCAGAACCAGCATGCCGCCGCCCTCACCGTGGCTGAAAAGTTCCGCCGCGATGGACAGAACGGCCAGCCCGCCCCCCACCAGCGCCATGCCCCGCAGGTCAAACGGTGCCGGATCAGGCGTGCGGGTGTTGGGGATAAAGCGGCGCGTCAGCAGTAGGCCGACAATACCAACCGGAATGTTGAGGTAGAAGTTCCAGCGCCAGGACAGATAGGTGGTGATGAAGCCGCCCACCACAGGCCCCATCAGCGGGCCGAGGGTGGCGGGCAGCATCATCCACGTCATGGTGCGGACCAGATCCTCCCGCGCCGTGCCCCGCAGCACGACCAGCCGTCCCACCGGCACCATCAGCGCGCCGCCAATGCCCTGCAATGCGCGCATACAAGCCAGAAATATAAGGCTGGTGGCTGACGCGCACAGCACCGAGCAGGTGACAAAGATGATGATGGCTCCCGTCAGCACGGTGCGGCTGCCCAGCCTGTCCGCCAGAGCGCCGGAAGCGGGAATAAATATGGCCAGACCTATGATGTAGGAGGTCAGCGCCACGGAGGTCGCGACCGTATCAACATGCAGACTGTGGGCAATGGAGGGCAGGGCAGTGGCCAGAATGGTGCCATCCAGTTGCTCCATGAAAAACATGGAGGCGACGATAAGGGCGATCAGATGAGGGCGGCTGATAAACGGCATGCTAGCCAGAGACGTGTTTTTGCGGTCTGATGCAACAGAAGACCGTGCTCAAACGCTATATTTGTGGCGACCGCACTCTGGGTACGGAACGGTCTTAAATAAGGAGAAAAACGATGGCTGACGATAAACTCAAAAACCTCGGCACAAAACTTGAAGGCGTGGCTGATGAAGCCAAGGGCCGCGTGAAAGATGCCGCTGGTGGTCTGACGGGTGATCTGGGGCTACAGGCCGAAGGAAAGATCGATCAGCTTTCCGGAATGGCCCAGCAGGAATTTGCTGACCTGTACGAGGAAGGTGAGGGCGTGGTGGAAAAAGCCGTGACCTTTGTGCGGGATAAGCCCTTGCTTTCACTGGGTATTGTGACGTTTGTCGGGGTGTTGATCGGCTGGCTGGTGTTCCCGCGTTCCAAGCGCTCCTGATAAATCATTTTCACCGGGACTCTTGCGCGTTCCGGTGAAAAGTGATTCTCCTCTTTCTACGGAGTCGCAATTGGTGCGACTCGGTTATTTTAACCGAGTCCTGCCAAATGAGTGGAAAGAGGGGTCATGCCGGATTTTACACGGGAGCAGCAACACGGCGGGCGCGTCGCCGGTGTTGATGAAGTCGGGCGTGGCCCGCTGGCTGGTCCCGTGGTGGCTGCCGCTGTCGTCTTTGGTGCGGGCGTGCCGGACGACCTTGCTGCCGTTATTGATGATTCCAAAAAACTGAAGCCTGCTGTGCGTGAGGCCATTGCGGCCCGCCTGCCGGATGTGCCCGGGATTGAAATTGGTCTGGGCGCCGCGTCTGCTTCCGAAATTGATACGCTCAACATCCATCACGCAGCCCATCTGGCCATGCAGCGCGCTGTGGCGCGTCTGCCGCACCTGCCGGATTATGTGCTGGTGGATGGCAACAAGCTGCCGTCCTTCGGGTGTCGTGGGGAAGCTCTTGTGGGCGGCGACGCGCTCAGCCTTTCCATTGCAGCAGCATCAATCATGGCCAAAGTCGTGCGGGACCGCATTATGGCGCGTCTGGACGTGCGCTGGCCCGCTTATGGCTGGGACCGAAATTCCGGTTACGGCACCGTAGTGCATCGCGCGGCTCTGAGCAGCGCGGGCGTCACCCCGCATCATCGTAAAACATTCGGCACAGTGCGCCGGCAAATTGAACATCTTGCTATGGAGGGCCGGGCATGAGCGGCGCAAAATCAATCAGTATGGAACTTCCTCTTGATCAGATTCTGCGTGGCGAATGCGTGGAAACCATGCGCGGCCTGCCGTCCGGCTCTGTGGACTGCGTGTTTGCAGACCCGCCATACAATCTCCAGTTGCGCGGTGAACTGCGTCGCCCGGATGATTCCCTCGTGGACGGCGTGGATGATGACTGGGACAAGTTTTCCGATCTGGCCGAATATGACCGCTTTACCCGCGCATGGCTGACGGAAGCGCGCCGCGTCCTGCATAAGGATGGCACGATCTGGGTGATTGGCTCCTATCACAATATTTTCCGCATTGGTGCGATTTTGCAGGATCTGGGATTCTGGATTCTGAATGATATTGTCTGGCGGAAATCCAACCCGATGCCTAATTTTCGTGGTCGCCGCTTTACCAACGCGCATGAAACCATGATCTGGGCCGCCCGGAGCGAGGATAGCCGCTACCGCTTTAACTATCAGGCCATGAAGGCGCTGAATGATGATGTGCAGATGCGCTCCGACTGGTATCTGCCGCTCTGCACCGGTAATGAGCGCCTGCGCAATGAGCATGGCCTGAAGCTGCACCCGACCCAGAAGCCGGAAAGCCTGCTGCATCGCGTTCTGCTGGCCTCCACATCCGTTGATGATGTTGTGCTCGACCCCTTTACCGGCACAGGCACGACGCCTGCGATGGCCAAGCGCCTGCGCCGCCGCTTTATCGGTATTGAGCGCCACCCGGATTATGTGGAGGCGGCTCTGGGCCGCGTGGCGCGGGAAGAGCCTCTGCCGGATGATGCCGTCATGACCACGCTGGACAAGCGCGAGGCACCGCGTGTGCCGTTTGGTAGTCTGGTAGAGCAGGGGTTGCTCTCCGCGGGTGTTGTGCTGGCAGACAAGAAGCAGCGCGTGCAGGCAACCGTTTCTCCTGATGGCACACTGGTCAGCGGGGATAAGCGCGGCTCCATTCACAAAATGGGTGCGATGCTGACCAATGCTCCGTCCTGCAATGGCTGGACATTCTGGCATTTTGAGCGTGATGGCGTCTGGCTGCCGCTGGATGTGCTGCGGCAGGAAAGTCTGGTGCAGTCAGGCCGTGGCGCCAGCAACGTCATTTCTGTCTGAACTCTGAACGCACTGGGGCCGGGCCGGTTACGGCTTTGCCCCGGTCTTGTTGCAAGAGAATGAGGTTATAAAAAAAGCCGCCCGGAAGAGGCGGCTTTTTTATTGGCTGATAAGGGAAACTCAGCTTCCGCCAAATCCGAGGAACCCGATATCGGGCCGGGGAGAGCCGCCCGTCGCGTCATACCGGCTTCTGCCGGAAACGGACGTGGCGTTATGGCGTCCGGCCGTGCCGCCGATTGTCAGATGGCCTGCGCCGTCTTCCGTATCCATCCCGCGGGTTTTTGTGGTGATGTCGGTGCGTGGGCGGTCATCGCTGCCACGCATGGACAGCAGCAGGAAGATGATGGGGTTCCGGTTGAGGTCAATGGCCATATCCAGCGGGGTCTGGCCCAGAATGTTGTGATGGTTCAGGTCCGCGCCACGGTTGACCGCTTCTTTGGCGGAAAGCAGGTTGCCGCGGTTAATGGCGTCAAACAGGGCGGCAGTCGGCTCCATATCCGTGTTGGAATGGTCATTTTCATCGTCATCAGGCGCTTCTGCGCCGGGGATGGACGCCGGAGGCGCAGCGCGTTTGGCCGCTTTCGCCGCTTCGGCTTTCTGGGCAGCTTCTTCCGCAGCAGCCTGAGCTTCGGCCTCACGGGCGGATTGCGCCCAGACGGGCGTGGCACAGGCGAGAAAAAGGCTGCCACCAACCATGAGAGCAGCCGGAGTAAAGCGGAAGAAACGGGTCATGATCTGTCCATAGGTGGAACCTGATTTGTTATTTATCACACCCGTGTGCGGGCGGAAAGGAAAACGGTTATCCGCGCCGTCCTTCCCGCCACCAGCCTGCAAACAGCAGGCAGAGGGTGAGTGCGAGCATCAGCCAGGCCGGTAAAAGGGGCGTGGCACTTTTCCCGGTCACAACATGCGCGTTGCGGTGCGGGAAACCCATCCAGTCTGCCCCGTGCGGGCTGCTGCCGTCTGCCAGCCGCAGGCCCGGCACGGTGGGGGAGGCACTGTTTTCCCCTGCCCAGAAAATGCCGCCGCCCGTCGCACTGACGACTGCGTTCAGATGGCTGGCGGTGGCGCGGAGGTCCGCAAATTCCTGCGGGTCTGGCTGCACCGGGGCCGCGAAGGCTTTGTGCGTGCCATCATCCACCTGCCAGATGCCCGGCTTATCGGCCTGCATGTGGCCTGTGCTGAGGCCAGTTGCGTCGTCCTTAGCCTCTGTGCCTTCTGTGACGGAATGCAGGTTCAGGCTGACCGCTGCACTACCGGGCGGTGTGACGGTGACGGATTTAAGCGGTGCCCCAGCCGTGCTGCGGCGCGTGACTGTCAGTTCGCCCCCGGCAATGGCGGCGGACAATTGTTCTTCCTCCAGTTCCGGCTCTTTCATCAGCCAGTGGGAAATCCGGCGCAGCAGTTCAGCCTGCGGGCCACCACCGCCTTCCCCGCGAGACCAGAGCCAGATCTGGTCAGACAGCAGGAGCGCCACGCGGCCCTGATCCACATGGTCAAGCACCAGCAGCGGGGCGTTGTCCGGCCCGCTCATCAGGGTCTGGCCGTGCGTGGTGTCCGGCCTGAGGGCACGGTACCACGGCCCCCATTCGCCGGGGATGGTCTGCGCCGTATCGCCCGCGCCCGATGGCGGCGGCGCGCCGGGCAGGGCAGCCGTCACCGGGTGGCGGCGCCCCTCCGCAGTCAGTTTCGGGCGGAAGCGTTGTTCAACCAGACCGCTTTCCGACGGCACATGCGCGGGCAGGATATCCCCCACCGGGGTATCCTGAAGTGTGCCGGGGCCGACAAATTCCGGACCGCCCGTCAGCAGCAGGCCGCCCCCTTTGCGCACAAAATTGGCAATGTTGTTCAGATAGGCGTGCGGCAGGATGTTTCGGTTTTCAAACCCGTCCAGAATGATCAGGTCAAACTGGTTGATCTTGTCCTGAAACAGTTCCCGCACGGGGAAGGCAATCAGAGCAAGATCAGACAGCGGGGTGCCATCATCCTTATCTGGCGGACGCAGAATGGTGAAGTGAATCAGATCAACCGACGGATCGGCCTTCAGCAAACGCCGCCAGACGCGCTCACCCTGATTGGGGGTGCCGGAAATCAGCAGGACGCGCAGCCTGTCCCGGATGCCGGTAATCCGCGTGACAGACTGGTTGTTAAGCTGAGAAACCTCGCCCTCCAGCGGGGCGACGGACAGGCTGACCAGCAACTGGCCCGGATGCGGTACCGGAAGGGAAATATCCTGTGGCGTGCCCGTGCGGACGGGGATGATCACCGGATCATCCCCATTGACCCGGAGCGTGATATCCGCCTGCGCGCCCGGTGTGGTGCCCGGTCCGGCATCATCCACCTGAATACGCAGTTTGGTGGGCTGGCCAACAATGGCATAGGGCGGTGCCTGCAAGATACGGAGTTGGCGGTCCGTTTCTTCGCCTTTTGCGGGCAGCAGAATATGCAGGGGCAGGGTTATCCGCTGGCCGTCCGGGGTGGTCGGGCGCAGCCGGTCGGGCACGGAGGCCGCGCCAGCGCCAGCCGGGATATCGGCAACCTGACCATCCGTAATCATGACAGCCCCGGCCAACTGGTCGGGCGGCACGTCTGCCGCGGCCTGTTCCAGCGCGTCAAACAGGCGGGTGCCGTTATGGCCGGAACTGCGGACCGTAACGGTGCGGAGTGTCAGCCCCTCCGTATGGGCCTGTGCCAGTGTGCTGGCGGCCTGCCGCGCAATGGCGGCGCGCTGGCCAACAGACATAGAGGGAGACTGGTCAACCAGCAGCAGGGCCGTTTCCGGCAGCACATGCCAGCTTTCATGCAGGCGCTGTGGCCCGGCCAGCCACACCAGCACCGAGAGCAGGGCCGCCAGCCGGAAGAATGCGCCTTTTGTGCGCCGGAGCAGCGCAAACACACACAACCCCGCCGCCAGCACGGCCAGAGTGACCAGCAGCCAGACCGGCACAAGCGGGGCAAAACCAACGGAGCGGGCAAAGGACGGAACAAGAGAGTGGGGCATGGTGCTTATTCCCCCAGCCGCTTGAGCAACATGGGCACATGCACCTGATCGGCCTTGTAGTTGCCGGTCAGCGCATAAATGATGGTGTTGACGCCAAAACGATAGGCCAGTTGCCGCTGGTCCGCGCCATCAGGCAGCACCGCAAATGGCGTATTGCCGTTTTCATCCACGGCCCATGCGTGCGCCCAGTCCGCGGAGCCGATAATGACCGGGCTGACATCATCATTCTCGGCCTCTCCCTCCCGCGCAACCCAGACGGGTTGTTCCGCATACCGGCCCGGAAAGTCATGCAGCATATAAAATGTGTGTGCCAGCAGATGGTGGTCCGTCATGGTCATCAGCGGCGGGATGGGCAGGCCAGCGGTCACGCGCCGTAAGGCGGACCGTGTGCCGGGGGCGTCTCCGGCATAGGGGCCGGAGCCATCGCTCTGATTGCCGGAATCCTGCCCCTGTGTGTCAATCAGCACAATGCCGCCATGCGCCATAAACGCGGTGAGAGCTGCCGTCATGGCCGGTGTGGGGGCGGCGTCCGGCGTGATAGGCCAGTAGAGGAGCGGGTAATAGCTCAGATCATCCTGCCCTGGCCTGACACCGTCCGGGTGCCCGAGCATGGCGGAGGTGCGGGCGTTGGTATAGTCGGATAGACCCTGAAGCCCCTGCCGGGAGACGGTATCAATCTCGTCATGCCCCGTAATGACATAGGCCAGCCGTGTCTCCAGTGCTGCTCCGGGCACCGGCGTCGGGCTGGCGGCGGAGGGCGATGGCGTTGCGACGGTTCCGGAAACCGGCCCGGCTGGCTGTGCTGTTGGTCCGGCGACATCTGGGGATTGCACTGGTGCCTGTGTGGTCGTTACCGTTGCCGTCGGTGTCTGCGCGGAGGCGAGGGCCGGAAGTGTGAGCGCGCACGCTACAAGCAGGGATAAACCCTGTTTGCCAGAAGCCCGCAGGGAGGATTTGCGGGAGGTATCCCCCGGAGACTGTCTGGCTATGCCGGGCAGGGAGAACCCGGCCCGCATGGCGAGAACCAGCAGACCATCGAGCAGAAGCAGGCCCGCCGCCAGACAGAGCAGAACAGGGGCCAGTGCGGTATCTGGCCTGCGTCCGGCGGGGCTGGTCAGCGTACCCACAGGGGCTGCGGCTGTGAGGGTAGTCATCTGGCTGCTGGCATTGAGCGCACGGCGCGCAGCACGCGGCCCATACAGGCCGGGAGGATGTGCAGGGGAAACGGGCGTGTGTGCAAAGTCGCTTGCTTTCAGGCCGCGTGCTGCGGGCGGCGGCGGGCCGAGCACGCCATCTCCGTCCAGTGTCAGCACCGGGGCGAGAAGTGTGTCATCCGCCGGGATGGTGACGCCATTGGCGTGGTCTGTCAGCCGTTGCAGCATTGAGACAAACAGACCGGACAGCGGCAGGTTAGACCAGTCCGCCGTGCTGCTGACGTGAAAGAGGATGATATCCCCCTTACCCAGCGCCGCGTGCGTGACAAGCGGAGTTCCGTCCGCCAGCCGTGCCCAGCTATGGGCCGCGAGGTCCGCTACAGGGCTGGCCAGAACCTGCCGCGAGATCGTGACATCCGTCGGGATATCCAGCCCGTGGAACGGGGATGTGGCGTCAAACGCGGCCAGATTCTGGGGGGCACCCCACGTCATGGTGCCACCAAGCTGGCGGGAGCCGTCCAGCAGGGCGACGGGCAGCAGGTCAGACGTCGGGTCAGCAGACGGGTCGCTCGCCGGATGGTTGTCTGACGTGTCGATGTCCTCACCCGCCGGGGCGTTCGGCGTGCTGCTGCCATCCGGCTCCGTGCCGTGCTGCGCGCCAGCCAGAGCCGGGCCTGCAAAGCGGATCAGGGTGCCGCCGTTTTTTACCCAGTCTTTCACTTTCTGGCGGATAGCCGGGTTAGCCAGCGTACCATCCGGCGCGATGATAACGGAAAGCGGCTGGGCCAGCAGGGTGGCTGGAGTGCCTTCATGCAGGTCTGCCGTGGGGGCAAGAGCGCGGCGCAGGTAGAACAGCGGGCCGATCAGCGGGGTATCAGCCGCGCCGGAAGTCATTAGTCCGACGGGGCGCAGACGGTCCCCTTCATCAAACAGGAGCGTCGTGGCGGCGCTGCTTTGTCCGGCCAGAGAAATCTGGTCAATCCGGTTGCGGACGGCCGTTGGCAGCGTGACGGGCACATCCATCTGCGCGGCTCCGGCCGGCAGAACCAGTGGCAGGACAGCCAGCGTCCCGCCATCCTGCGCGTGCACCCGCATGGAAAGGGAGCGCGGAGCCGGGAGCGGCAGAGCCAGCAGGCGCGCCATCTGCGTGCCGGTGCGTTCCGCCGCCGGCGCAAGGGTCAGAACGGAGGCGTCCGGGAAGCGGATTTCCTGCACCGGGCCGAATGCGCGGAGGGCGCGGGCAAAGTCCTCATCACCACCAGACGCGACACCATCTGCCAGATACAGCACAGAGCCATTGGTGTGGGGCAGGGTGGCCAGTGCGTGAGCCGCTGCGGCTCTATCCGTGCGCCAGGGAGCGGGGCGCATGCTGTCCAGTTCCTGCCGGATGGCGGCAGCGGACCGGGGTGCGGGAGGCTGCGCCGGGTGCCCGTCGGCTGCGGGTGCCGTGCGGAAGAACAGAATAGTGCGTCCGGCATGGTCAGCATCGTCCACCAGCCCTTGCGCGGTGGCAATGCGGCGGCCCCAGTCTGACGCGGCAAAAAGACCATCATCCATCACCAGCAGGAGCGGCCCGTGCCCGGCGCTGGGCAGACGGTTCCCCGGCAGAACAGGCTGCGCCAGCCCAAGCACCAGACAGGCAACGGCAGCCAGCCGGACCAGTAGCAGCCATAACGGGGAACGAACGGCGTCAGTCTGGTGCGGGCGCAAGGCGCGCAGCAGCGCGACCGCCGGAAAACGCTGCACGCGGGGGGCAGGCGGCGTGGCGCGGAGCAGCCACCAGACGAGCGGGAGGGTGAGCAGGCCGAACAGGGCCAGCGGGGCAAGAAAGATCATGATCGCCTCCCGCCCTTACCAGACAGACCCGTGTGCCCAGACAGAAGCGTATGGAGCGCCAGCAGCGCAGGCATGGGCGACTGATCCGTGCTGTGCAGAACAAGGTCATGCCCATAACGGGTGGCGAGTGCTGTAAGCTGCGCCGTCCGGGCTTCAATCAGACGCCTGTAATCCTGTTGCAGGGTTTGCACGTTTGGCAGGTCTATGTCCGCTTCGCCTTCCAGCCCTTCAAAACGCACGCGGCCCTGATAGGGAAGTGTGCGTTCCGCCGGGTCCGTCACCTGCACCAGATGGCTGCGGACCGGGCGACCGGCCAGATGATGCAGGCAGGCCTGAAACGCCTCCTCAGCGCATAGAAAATCGCTCACAATTAGAAGATGGGCGTAACGCGGCAGGATGGAGGAGGGAGGAAGGGCGTGGCGCGTGGCTGCCGGAGACGCGGCAAGCTGGGCCAGCCCGAGCGCCAGACGCTCCAGCGCGCTGCCACCGGGGGGCAGAACAGCCGGGCCGGAGGGTGTTAAAAGCTGCACCCGCTCCCCATTGCGCAGCAGGAGGGCCGCCGTTGCGAGCGCGATCAGAATCGCGCTGTCCTGCTTTTCCGGCAGTGAGGCGCTGGAACGCCACGCCATGGAGGGGGAGAGGTCACACCAGATAAAAACAGTCTGGGCGGATTCTGCTTCCGTTTCCCGCACATAGGCATGGGTGCTGCGGGCGGATTGTCGCCAGTCGATATGGTTTGCGGGTTCACCGGGCAGGGCCTGCCGGTATTGCCAGAAGGTTTCCCCGCTGCCGGACCGGCGCTGGCCGTGCTGCCCGGCAAACAGCGTGGCGGCAATATGGTCAGCCTGAAGCACCAGCCCCGGCAGTCGCGCGGCCAGAGCCGAGGCCGCGTTGCTGGCCGAGGAAGAAGCTGGTTGCGGCATACCGGGTCGCACACGGCCAAACAGACCGCCAGACGCGGATGCGCCAGAGGCGTTTCCCGGCAGGCCAGAGCCTTCAGCGGTCTGCGCTGAAGTCTGAGCTTGCGGCCGCAGGCGGCGCAGGAATGCGGGCAGTGAAAAAGCAGGCCGGGCCAAAGGGTTAGCCCAGCCGGTTGACGAGCCGCGTCAGCACATCATCCAGCAGCACTCCGTCTGCCCGGGCCGCAAAGGTGAGGGCCATGCGGTGTGCCAGCACAGGGCGGGCGAGGGCAATGACGTCGTCCAGACTGGGGGAGAGTCGCCCGTCCAGCAGGGCGCGGGCGCGGGTCGCCAGCATCAGGGCCTGTGCGGCGCGCGGGCCGGGGCCCCACGCAATCTGCGTGCGGAGGGTGCTGTCAGGCGATGTTTCAGGCCGGGCGGAGCGGACCAGTTCCAGAATGGCATCCACAATTTTCTCGCCGACGGGCAGACGGCGGAGCAGCGCCTGTGCCTCTGTCAGGCCTGCGGTGTCCATCACCGGCTGAGCCTGTGCTTCCTGCGTGCCGGTGGTGGCGAGCAGCATGGTGCGTTCCGCCTGTTCGTCCGGAAAGGTCAGCGGAATTTGCAGCATGAAGCGGTCAAGCTGGGCTTCCGGCAGGGGGTAGGTGCCTTCCTGCTCCAGCGGATTCTGGGTTGCCAGAACATGGAAGGGGCGGGGGAGCGGATGCTCCGCCCCGGCAACCGCCACGCGGCGTTCCTGCATGGCCTGCAACAGGGCAGACTGGGTGCGCGGGCTGGCGCGGTTGATTTCATCAGCCATTAGCAACTGGCAGAAGACCGGGCCGGGCACAAAGCGAAAGCTGCGGCGGCCTGAGGCGTCTTCATCCAGAATTTCACTGCCGGTAATGTCGGAGGGCATCAGGTCCGGCGTAAACTGCACACGGCGGGCATCCAGCCCCAGAACGGTGCCCAGCGTTGTAACCAGCAGCGTTTTGCCCAGACCCGGCGCGCCCACCAGCAGCGCATGGCCCCCGGCCAGAATGGCGGTCAGCGTCTGGCTGATCACTTTGTCCTGACCAAAGATAATGCGGGAGGTTTCCTGCCGAGCGCGCTGGAGGCGTTCACAGATCATATCCGCTTCACGCACATCAGGCATGGTGGCAGGCTGGGCGGCGAGGGGGGATGTGTCTGATGAGGTCATAGGTCCAGTCTGACAGATACAGGGCTTACATCAAGCATGGTATCATCCCTATATCATGCTCATTGCAGTGAAACAGTCACGAACAGGATGCTCCACCGGTGAATGCTGAAGGCCAGACCCAGAAGAATGCGGTGCCCCGCGCCACTGCCTGTACGGAAAAAGCAGGGCAGCACGAGGGACTGAGGACGCTGCCGTTTCTTATTCGTCGTGATGGTGTCTGGCTTTATCGTGGCTCACCTATCAAGCGGAAGGAAATGCTCTGCCTGTTTGGTTCCATGCTGACGCGGGATGAGGCGGGTGCGTATCTGCTGCGTTCCCCGTTTGAAACCGGCACGATTGAGGTCGAGGATGTGCCCTTTCTGGCCGTGGAACTGGACTGGAAAGGCTGTGGCCGCATGCAGAAGCTGTGCTTCCGCACCAATGTGGACGAGCCTGTTGTCGCCAGCCGTGAGCATCCGATTCGGGCGGTCTGGAATGTGCCGAATGAAGCCTGTGGGGACGGCGGGTGCCCGCCTTATCTTCTGGTACGGGCCGGGGACGGGCGCTTTCCTATAGAAGCCCGGCTCTCCCGCCCGGTCTGGTATGAACTGGCTGCACTGGCGGAGCCGGGGCAGTGCGAGGGCGTGCCCTGCATGGGGGTGTGGAGTTGTGACTGCTTCTTCCCGCTGGCGCGTCTGCCTGCGGAACCTTGCGGCACATGACATCCGGTCCGCAGGTTGCGCAGACGCATTTATCCGCACAGCAGAGGCATGCGCTCGGGCTGCTCTGGCAGGTGCTGCCGGAGGCCCGGCTGGTGGGCGGCGTGGTGCGGGACCTGATGATGGGTCGTTCCGTCGCGGATGTTGACCTCGCGACGCCAGAGCCGCCGGAACAGGTATTGGCTGCGCTGAAGCAGGCCGGGATTAAAGCCATTCCCACAGGGCTGGCCCATGGCACCGTGACGGCGGTGATTGAGTCCGCCCCGTATGAAATCACCACCCTGCGCCGGGATGTGGAGACGGATGGCCGCCATGCCGTCGTGGTCTGGACGGCAGACTGGCGGGAGGATGCGGCCCGGCGCGATTTTACCATGAACGCTATGTCCCGCGGGCGGGACGGGGTGCTGCATGATTATTTTGGCGGGCAGCAGGATCTTGCGCAGGGGCTGGTGCGGTTTGTGGGCAATGCCGCAACCCGCATTGCGGAAGATGCGCTGCGGATTCTCCGCTTTTTCCGCTTTCAGGCCCGATATGGCAGGGGGCAACCGGATGCGGAGGCGATAGAGGCCATTACGGCGCAGGCCGGTTTGTTGCGTGGCCTTTCTGTTGAGCGGATCTGGTCCGAACTCAAACGTATTCTGACCGGCCCTGCTGTGCCGGAGACGCTGAGCCTGATGGAGCAGACCGGCGTTCTGGCGGTGCTGTTCCCCAATGGGGTGACAGGCGCGCGCCTCACCCGGATGGTCGTGGAGGGTGCGCCGGCGGATGCCGTTTTGCGGCTGGCGGGGCTGGTGCCTGAGGACAAGGGAGACCTCGCCCGTCGTCTGAAATTGTCAAAAGCAGAAGCGGCTTTTCTGAAAGACGTTTCCAGCCCGCCGGTTCCTCAACCACACATGACGGATGCTGATCTGCGGCGCCTGCTGGCACAAGAGCCGCCGGAGGTGTTGCTTGGCCGCACATGGCTTGAGCAGGCCGATCGGGCTGAGGGGGGGCAGGTCGCGAGCGCGAAGGCTGCAGAGAAAAACGCCTCCAGTGCTGACTGGCTGGCGCTCAGAGCCCGGCTGTCCGCCCTGACGCCGCCGGTTTTTCCGCTGGCAGGGCGGGATGTTCTGGCCGCGGGCCATCCGCCGGGGCCACAGGTTGGCGTGGTGCTGGAGCAGGTACGGGCGTGGTGGCTGGCCGAAGGCTGTACAGCCCCGGCCGAGGCTTGTCTGGTCTTCCTGAAAAAGGTTTTAAAATCCCAAAGCTAGGCTGCCCCTTTGCATAGCAGCGCGTGAGGCTGGTAGAGGTCTGGCATGACTTCTGCAAAGCCTGATGGTGCGGCTGCCGCCAGCCGCCGTTCCCTGCTGCCCGATGACTCTCGTGTTCTGCTAAATCGCCTCTGGCGGGAGCAGGTGCGCCTGCACCCCGCACGGATTACCGCCGTGATTGTGCTGACGGTGCTGACAGCCGCCCTGACGGCTCTGTATCCGCTGGTGATCCAGCGTGCGCTGGATATGTTTGCCACGCATGATTCCCGTATTCTGTATCAGGTGCCGTTGCTGGTGGTGCTGATCACCATTTCCAAGGCGGCCTCCCAGTATGCGCAGACACTGGCGGCGCAGGGGCTGGTGCTTGTGGTGATTCGCGGCTTGCAGGGCGAGATGTTTGACCATCTGGTCCAGACGGATGTGACCCGTATTGAGCGTGAGCCGCCTGCCAAACTGGCCGCGCGTTTCACGACCGATGCCGTTTCTATCCGCGAGGCGATGATTCGCGCCGTCAACTCTCTGGGGGATGTGGTGACGGTGGTCGGGCTGATTGCCTCCATGTTCTATATGGACTGGGAACTGAGCCTGATTGCGGGCCTGCTGTACCCGGTGGCAGCCGTGCCGATCCAGAAACTGGGCAAGCGCGTGCGCCGGGCGTCCGGTGGGATGCAGGAAAGAATCGGCGAGACCGCGGCGTTCCTGACGGAAAGTTTTTCTCAGGCGCGCACCGTGCGGGTGTACGGCATGGAGCAGAAGGAAAGTGCGCGGGCGGCCCTTTCTTTCGACCATCTTTATAACGCGATGCTGCGCATTACCCGTGGCCGGGCCCGTGTTGACCCTCTGCTGGAAGCTCTGGGTGGTTCTGCCGTAGCGGCGGTGCTTGGCTTTGCGGGCTGGCGTGCGGCCATGGGCGGCGCAACGCTCGGGGATTTTTCCGGGTTTGTGGCGGCTCTTCTGCTGGCGGCGCGTCCGCTACGGGCGCTGGGCGCGCTGAATGCCGCCTTGCAGGAAGGTCTGGCGGGCCTTGTGCGCGTGTTTGACGTGATTGATGAAAAACCGGCCGTTCTGGAACGGCCCGGCGCCATTGCCCTGCCACCGGGGCATGGACATCTGGCGTTTGAAAATGTCGGGTTTGTCTACCCGGACGGGCGCGTGGGGCTGGAAAGCCTGAGTCTGGAGGCTGCTCCGGGCTTTACGGTGGCGCTTGTCGGGGCCTCTGGCGCGGGCAAATCCACAGCCCTTTCTCTCGTGCCGCGCCTGCATGATGTCACGTCCGGCCGGATTTTGCTGGATGGGGTGGACCTGCGGGATCTCACGCTGTCCAGCCTGCGGCATGCGATTGCTTACGTCAGTCAGGACCCGTTGCTGTTTGATCTGTCCATCCGGGACAACATTCTGATCGGGCTGGAGCATGCGTCTGACGAGGCAGTGCGTGACGCGGCCCGCGCTGCGGCTGCGGAACCGTTCATTCTCGCCTTGCCCGACGGGTATGACACTGTGGTTGGCCCCGGTGGGCAGCGTCTGTCCGGCGGGCAGCGGCAGCGTGTGGCTCTGGCCCGCGCCCTGCTGCGCAACCCGCGCCTGCTGCTGCTGGACGAGGCAACGAGCGCGCTGGATAGCGAGAACGAAGCCGCTGTTCAGGAAGCCCTCAGCACCCTGCGCCACGCCCGCACAACCATTGTGGTGGCACACCGGCTCTCCACCATCCGCTCGGCGGATCTGGTGGTGGTCATGCGGGAAGGGCGCGCTGTGGAATATGGCACGCATGATGAACTGATTGCGCAGGATGGTCTCTACGCCCGGCTGGTGCGGACGCAGGGGCTGGAGCACTAACGCGAGTCTTTTTTTGGCCGTTCCGACAAGGCTTTAGGGCCGGATACGCCCTTGCGGGCCGTCTGCCCGCTTGAAGCCTTTTTGGGATCATGCCACATACTGACCGAACCGATCGGTCAGCGCGGCGGAAGCAGAAGCATCCGTGACTGACTTTATGTGTTGAAGTGTGTCTCAGGGACGGGAAACAGAATGGCCGACGACTATAACGAACAGTCTGATGCAACGTCTGATAACGGGGGCGCCCCGCCAGAGAAAAATCCGCCGGAAAAAAAGAAAAGCGGGCGCGCCAAGATTATTCTGACATGCGTTGTGATTGTACTGGCGGTAGCGGCCGGGGTGTACTGGTTCCTGACGCGTAATGAAGTGGAAACGGATGATGCGTTTACCGCAGGCCGTGCCGTCTCCATTGCGCCGCATG
This sequence comes from Acetobacter sp. P1H12_c, assembly GCF_018811975.1. NCBI lineage: Bacteria > Pseudomonadati > Pseudomonadota > Alphaproteobacteria > Acetobacterales > Acetobacteraceae > Acetobacter > Acetobacter sp. P1H12_c. The sequence goes on from NZ_JACRVR010000004.1 coordinate 17,485, forward strand.
TGGGCGGGTATGTGACGGAACTGCTGGTGAATGATAACCAGTTTGTCCGCAAAGGGCAGATTCTGGCCCGGATCGACCCCAGAGACTGGCAGGCCGCGCGTGATAAGGCCGCAGGTCTTTTGGAAAAATCTCAGGCAGCCATGCAGGCCAGTGATATGATGCATATCGTGGCGATGCAGAGCTATCCCGGCCAGCTTGTCCGGGCGCAGGGGAATCTGGCGTCTGCCAAGGCGCAGCTCTTTAAAGCGGAAACGGATTATAAGCGTCAGCATTCCGTGGAACGCGCTGCAACGTCTCAGCAGGATATTGATTACGCGCGGGCCGCGCTGGATGCCGCCAAAGCGCAGGTTCTGGAAGCGCAGGGCGCGGTGCAGATTGCAACGCCGGTGCAGCCGAACATCAAAAATGCCCAGATTACGGTCAGCCAGCAGGAAGGTCAGGCCAAAGCGGATCAGGCCGAACTGGATAACGCCAACCTCAATCTGGAATGGACGGTGATCCGCGCTCCGTGTGACGGCTGGATTTCACAGCGTAATCTGGAGCAGGGCAATTACGTCCGTGCCGGGCAGGTTGTATTCTCCATTGTTGAGCCGGAAGTCTGGGTTGTGGCCAACTATAAGGAAACGCAGATTACCCATATCCGCCCCGGTCAGACGGTGGATATCAAGGTGGATGCCTATCCGTCCCTCAAGCTGCACGGCCATGTGGACTCCCTCCAGAAGGGAACGGGTGCGACCTTCAGTGCCTTCCCGCCTGAAAACGCGACCGGCAACTACGTGAAGATTGTCCAGCGCGTGCCGGTGAAAATTCTGATTGATGATGGTCTGGACCCGAACCAGCAGCTTGCTCTAGGGATGTCCGTCGTGCCCGTGGTGCATGTGGATACGCAGGGCCGTGCGGATGCCGCGCCGCACGATGTGCAGCAGGCCGTGGCGCAGCGCCAGAGAGCGGCGTCCACAGCAGGCCATGAGACCGCCGCACAATGAGCACGCAGGACGAGGTTGCCGCCGGAGGGTGGAAGCCCAAACATAATCCGTGGTCTGTCGCCTTCATCGTCACGATGGCGGCGTTCATGGAAATTCTGGATACGACAATCGTCAACGTGTCCCTGCCGCACATCGCCGGGAGCCTCTCCAGCACCTACGATGATGCGACATGGACGCTGACGGCCTACCTCGTCGCAAACGGTATCGTTCTCACCATCTCCGGATGGCTGGGGAAGGTCTTTGGCCGAAAACGATACTTTATGGTCTGTATCGTCATGTTTACGGTTTCTTCCTTTCTGTGTGGCATGGCCACCAGTCTGGCGGAACTGATTATCTTCCGCATGATGCAGGGCTTTTTTGGGGGCGGTCTGCAACCCAACCAGCAATCCATTATTCTGGACAGCTTCCCGCCGGAAAAGCGCGCGGCAGCCTTCGGCCTGACGGCGATTGCCGCAGTTGTCGGGCCGGTGATCGGCCCGACGCTGGGGGGCTGGATTACCGACAATTTCTCATGGCGCTGGATTTTCTTTATCAACGTGCCGTTCGGTTTTCTGACCACCCTCGGCGTTGCCGCACTGGTGGAAGACCCGCCATGGGCCAGAAAGCGTAAAGCGCCGATTGATGTTATTGGCATCAGCCTGATTACCATCGGGTTTAGCTGTCTTGAGGTCATGGTGGACCGTGGTGAGGACGCCGACTGGTTTGGCTCTACCTTTATCCGCGTGATGTGCGTTCTGGCGGTGCTTGGGCTGGGCGGTGCCGTGCTGTGGCTGCTGCATACGGACAAGCCCGCAGTGGATCTGCGGGTTTTCAAGGACCGTAACTTTGCGGTCGGCACAGCCATGATGGGGGCCATGGGGGCGCTGCTTTACGCCTCGGCTATCATCGTGCCGCAGTTTGCCCAGCAGGTTATGGGGTATACGGCCACGCTGTCCGGGCTGATCCTCTCACCCGGCGGGATTGCGGTGATTGTGCTGATCCCCTTTGTGGGCAAGCTGATGAGCATTACCAGCGTGCGCAGCGTGATTGCTCTGGGGTTCGGGCTGATGGGCGTTTCCCTGTTCTTCTCCGCGCAACTCGCGCCGCTGCTTGATTTCAAGCATCTGGTGCTGTTCCGTATGAGTCAGACGGCGTGTCTCGCCTTCCTGTTCGTGCCGCTGTCTACCATTGCCTATTCCACTATTCCGGAACGCCTGAATGCGGATGCGTCCGCGCTGTTCAGCATGTCCCGTAACGTGCTGGGGTCTCTGGCCATTTCCGGGGCTACGGCGTTGCTGATGGAGCGGAAACAGGCGCATCAGGCGCATATGGTCCACTGGATGACGCCGTATCATGAACCGTATAACGAGTATCTGACGCAGGCGCAGAATGCGGGCATCAACCGTGGACTGACGCCTGAGGCCGCGCAGAGCGTTGCGCAGCATGTGCAGTTTCTGGAGTTTTCCCGTCAGGTCGCGATGCTGACCTATAACGAGGTCTTCATGATCCTCGGTATCGGGGCGTTCCTGTGCGTGCCGTTCTGCTTCCTGCTCTCCAACATCAAGAGCGGTGGCAAACCGACGGCTGCGCATTAAAGACAGCGCAGATATCTGTTGTAAAAAGGGCGGGAAAAGAAATCCTCTTCCCGCCCTTTTTTATGATCGTCACACTTTATTTATGACTGCCACACTTGGGGAAAATCAGGTGGAGGAAGGGTGTGCCGGGGCCGCGAACGGGGCGAAATCCTGCACCAGCCGCTCATAAATCGGTTTTTTGAAGCCAACATTGCCAGAGGGCAGATCAGCCAGCTCAATCCACTGGATGGCGTCAAATTCCGGCGGGGTCTGGGCATCCAGTCGGATATCGGCATCAGTACCGGTAAAGGCCAGCGCAAACCATTTCTGTGTCTGCCCGCGGAAACGGCCCCCCAGAGCCTTGCCAATCAGATACTCGGGCAGGTCATATGTAATCCAGTCCGGGTGCTCCTGCAGGATATGCAGCAGGCCGGAGGGGAGGCCCAGCTCTTCATGCACTTCCCGGAATACGGCCGCTTCTGGCTCTTCTCCATTATCAATGCCGCCTTGCGGGCACTGCCAGATCCCTTCTGAAAGCGGGCCACCCGCGCCGGGCTGGTCTGTGCGCCGGGCAATGAGAATACGGCCATCCGCCCGAAAAATCATGGCGGCGACATTCGGCCGGTAAGGCAGGCTTTCGGCGTGCGGGCTGGTGCTCATTCTGTGTGTCCAAAGGGGGCGGGGGTGGTCTGGTTCCCAGCGGGCGGCGTGCTGATCTGTACATGCACAGCGCCTTCCGGGGCCGTTGGTTGCTTTGGCGGTCTGGGTGGCGGCGGGGGAGCGGGCGGCGGGGCCACCAGCATGCTGACAGGCACCAGTGTCACGCCAATCGTCTTCAGATGCGGGAGCCATGCTCTGAGGCAGGAGAGAGCCACCGGGCGCAGCGGCCCCATAACGCCAATGGCGTGCCCGTTCCTGCGGGCAAGCTGCTGGAGTTTGAGCAGGAGGATATCAATTGTGACGATATCCGCATCGGTATTGATCACAACGTCCGCCGTGCCGGCAACACCGGGCCGGTCTGCAAACGGCGCGGTGGCAGCGGCCGTTCCGGATGCTGCTGTGCTTGTTGCCGACCTGTCTGGCAGGGGAGAGGCTGAGGCGGACTTGTCCGGTGCTGTGCCGTTTGGGGATTTGCTGTCTGGGGATGTGCCGGGCGGGACGTTCAGGTAAAACAGACCGCGTTGCGTCAGAGCAGCCACAAGGGGGGCGAACGCCTGAGACTGCGCATAGTCTCCGCCAGTCTGGCCGGAATACGCATTTGTCACACCCGCATAGCCCGCCAGATGGGAGAGAATGTCCGTCAGGATCGCGCGGTTTTTTTCAACGCTCAGAGCGGGCCGTAAGGTCGTGGGTCCGGCATCTTCCCCGGTCGCCGCACGACCCGTGGGTGTGCCCTCTATGGGCAGGGAGAGCAGCGTTTCATGGTTGTGGGATCTGGCCCGTTCCATGAGGCTACCGGGGTCTGACGCATAAGGTGAGACGGCCAGAGAAACCGGGCCGGGCAGGGCATCAATCGCCTGATTGCTCAGTTCATCATCCGCCTGACCAATGCCGTCAATCAGCAGGGCGACCTGCGCGTTGCCAGCAGGCACCGGCACGACGGGCGCGGCATAAACCTGCCGGGGCATGAGCCCATCCGGGCCTTTTTTGGGGAGGGCACACCCGCCGGGGCCGATGTCATCTGTCAGCAGATCCCCCATCGGGGCGGGAATATCTGTTTTATGCGCGAGGGTCGCGAGCACCGTCGGGGTGGCGGTCCCTACGTCAATATCCTGCCCGCTGACCTCCGCATAGGGTGGTCCCATAATCTGCAGGGTCAGGGCGACAACACCCGCCAGCGCCGTGCAGCCCCCCCAGAAAAACAGGAAGGCCCGTCCAGACGCAGGCATCTGCTGCCACAGAGAAGCCTTGCGTGGCTCCTCAGGCGTGCCAGAAGATGGGCTGGACATGGCGGACGGGCCTCGCGCTGCTGTTAGTGGTGGGCTTTGGCGTCTTTGTCCGCTTTATCCTTATCCGTGTCTTTCCCGGCAGGGGGCTTGGCCGCGGGCAGAGAGGCTGACGGGTCCGGCGCAGGCAGCCCGGCCATGGAACGGACAACCCGCAGCCCCTGCTGGAGCTGGAAGTCGGTTGCGGGTTTTGTGTAGTCAAATTCCGGCCAGTTGGCCGGTGGCTCACCGGCAATATCCTTTGCAATGGCGGGCAGGTCCGTGCGCGGCACAGCCTTGGTCTGGTTCCCGCCCTGATTTTTCAGGATATGTTCAAGGTCAGCTTCATGCAGGCTGAAGCCAGGGTCTTCCCGTGTTTCCTTCACGGCGATATCGGGCGTGATGCCCAGCCCCTGAATGGAGCGGCCGGAGGGGGTGTAATACCGTGCGGTTGTCAGCCGGATCGCGCCATTGCCCGGAATGGGCATGATGGACTGCACAGAGCCTTTCCCAAAAGACTTTGTGCCCAGCAGCACGGCGCGATGGTGGTCCTGCAACGCGCCGGACACAATTTCAGACGCGGAAGCAGAGCCGCCGTTGATCAGCACGACAATCGGCAGACCATCGGTAATGTCTGTGCCGTGAGCATCCCAGCGCTGGCTGTCTTTCGGGTGGCGGGCGCGGGTGGAAACAATTTCACCCGAGCGGATAAAGCTGGAGGACACATCAATGGCCTGATTCAGCAGGCCGCCCGGGTCATTCCGCAGGTCCAGCACCAGTCCGGCCAGTTTGCCACCGGCCTGCTGTTTAAGCTGGTTGTAGGCCTTGAGCAGACCTTTTTCCGTTTCCTCATTAAACTGCGCAATGCGGATGTAGCCAATCCGGTCATACAGCGCGGACTTAATGACTTCGATATGGATGTTCTCACGCGTCAGCGTCAGGATAATCGGCTTGGGGGTTTTCTCCCGCACCAGCGTGAGCGTGATTTTGGTGTTCGGCTTGCCGCGCATCTTCTTCACGGCTTCATCCAGCGGGGTGCCGTCCACGGGGTGGCCGTCCACGGCAATAATGTAATCCCCCGGCTTGATCCCGGCGCGGAAGCCCGGCGTGCCATCAACCGGGGAGACAACGCGGATGTGCCCGTCCTGCTGTTGCAGTTCCAGACCAAGGCCGCCGAATTCGCCCTTCATCTGCACCATCATGTCCGCGTACTGTTTTTCGGTCATGTAGGAGCTGTGGGGGTCAAGGCCGGTCAGCATGCCGTTCAGCGCATTGGTGATCAGGTCTTTATCAGAAACCGGCTCGACATAATCGGCGCGCACAAGGTCCAGCACGGTGCCGAACAGGGTGAGCAGGCGATAGGTTTCGGCATGGTTGCTGGTGGGAGAGGCGTCTGGTGCCTTTTCCGCCATGGCGGGGGAGGCGAGCATGCCTGCGCCCGGCAGCGCTCCGGGGTGGGAGGCCACGGCAAGGCCTGCCAGAAAAGTGGCGCCAAGCATCAGACCTGTGCGGAACTTCATGCGATCTCGTCTCCTGTCGCCGGGTGCACCACCCGTGCGGTCGTGTCCTGTCGAATGTTACAGCGTATGGCTCAGTTTTGCGTTGTAGCGCAAAGCGCGGCCTGTGTCCGCCATGCAGTTGGGCGAGATTAGCCGCTTCCGCCGGACTGGCAAACTGTCTCTGGGTTTTTCCTTACAGGAAAGGCGCCGGATTGACGGGTTTCTGCCCGTGCCGCAACTGGATAAACAGCGTGCCGGAACTGCCTGCGCTGCTCATATGCCCCACAGGTGCGCCTTTGGATAAGGCCTGCCCGGTCGCGACGTCCAGCGCAGAAAATCCTGCCATAACAAAGCGGTAATGCTGCCCGCAGTTGAGAATCACCATCTGCCCGTAGGTGCGGAACGGCCCTGCAAAATCAACGCGGCCCGAGCAGGGCGTGCGGACGGAGGCACCGGGGGCTGTGCGGTAAGTCATGCCCGTGGCGGGTCCAGATTCGGTGGCTGACCCCCAGGTGCTGATCAGGCTGCCCACTACCGGACGTGTGCCGCCGCCTGCGGGCGGGTGGTCTGACAGGCCGGGGCCAGCGGCGGTAGCCATGGCCGCCATTTTTCTCCGGGCGGCGTCAGCCCGTTCCTGCGCGCGGCGGCGGGCGGCTTCATCCCGCGCGGCCTGATGCGCTTTTTCAGCCGAGGCAATTTCTTTTTGCAAGGCAGCCTCGGCCCCGGACTGCAAGGCTTCCAGCCGGGAAACGGCATCCTGAAGGCTGGAGGCGCGTTGCGTGGCATTCTGCAACTGTGCGGCCGCGGCACGGGCGGCCGCGTTGGCCTGCTGCTGGGCGGCGCGGGCTTTTAAGGCCTGCTGCCGCACCTGATCCCGCTGGTGGCTCTGTGTTTCCTGTAACTGGCCCAGTCTGGCCAGTTTGGCGGTCAGGTCCGCATCCAGAGCCGTCAGTTTTTCCTGCCGGGTGCGCATGTCTTCCGCCTGACGTTCCAGCCCGCGGGACAGGCCACGCAGCACCAGAAACCCCGTGACGGCTTCGCCCTGCGGAACCGGTGCCGCCAGCAGCGTATCGGACGGATAAAGGGAGAGGCGCTCTGCCAGCGGCAGAACCGGCGCAAGGGCTTTTGCATCTTCCCGCAGGACGTCTTTCAGACTGGCCTGTTCCTTGCGGAGATCCGCAATACGGGAATCGAGATCCGCAACCTGCTGCTCTGTTGTCTGGAGCTGGGCCGTGGCGGAGACCGTCGCGGCGGAGAGGGCTGAGGCTTTGGCCGCACTCTGCACGGCAATGGCCTGAGCGGCTTCATTTTTCGCGCGGGATGTGGTGACGGCAGCGGCCTGCGCGGCTTTCTGCTTATCCATGGCGGCCCGTTCCGCCTGTGTGGCAGCCAGCGTAGCCTGTGCCTGCCGGACTGAGCGCTCGGCGTCTGCTTCGGCACGGGTCATGGCGGTATGGGAAGAAGGCGACGCTGTGGCGTGCTTCCCGGAGGACGTGTGGTGGGCACTCCCAGATTGGGCTGCTGACCGGTGGAGCGTGCTTTTTGCAGTGCTGTGGTGCGTGTGTGCAGGACTTTTCTTGGCAGTTCCGGCCTCAGCCTGCGGCAGACAGGCGAGCGCGGCGAAAATCCCGATGGGCAGGGTTCTGAAAACCTGCCTCCCACGGGCCGGTTTTCCCTGCCTGCACAGGGCAGGAAGGGGATGGGGAGCCGGGGCGGGAGGCTGGGCGAAAAGCATTCAGTCCGTTAGCAGGGAAGTCCCTGTCATGTCATCAGGTTTGGGCAGGCCCATCATATCCAGCAGGGTGGGGGCCAGATCAGCCAGTCGGCCATCTTTCAGCTTTTTGCTGCCCACGCCAAAAGCCACCAGAGGCACCACATTCAGCGTATGCGCGGTATGTGGCACGCCTGTCTCCGGGTCTTTCATGGTCTCACAGTTGCCGTGATCTGCCGTAACCAGCAGGGAACCGTTCTGTTTTTTAAGGGCTTCCATAATGCGGCCTGTGCCCGCATCCACGGTTTCAACCGCTTTGATGGCAGCCTTGAGGATGCCTGTATGCCCGACCATGTCCGGGTTGGCGAAGTTCAGCACAATCAGGTCATACTGTCCGCTTTCAATCGCGGCGACGGCTTTGTCCGTCAGTTCCGGCGCGGACATTTCCGGCTGGAGGTCATAGGTCGCGACTTTGGGGGAGGGGACCAGAATACGGTCTTCACCCTCAAACAGCTTTTCCCGCCCGCCATTCAGGAAGTATGTGACATGCGGATATTTTTCCGTCTCGGCCATACGCAACTGGGTGCGGCCGGCACGGGCCACAACTTCGCCCAGAATATTCTCCAGCGAGTCCGGCGGGAACAGCACCGTCAGACGTTCCGCCAGTGTGTCGCTATAGTGCGTCATGCCCAGAACAGTGGAGAATTTGACCACTTTCTTGCGGGCAAAACCGTCAAACGCCGGTTCCAGCATGGCGTCCAGAAGCTGGCGGATGCGGTCAGCCCGGAAGTTGAAGGAGAGCAGGCCGTCTCCATCCTTCATGCCGGTATAGCCGTCCAGCACGGTGGGCTGGATAAATTCGTCGGAAATATCGGCCTGATAGGCCTGAGTCACAACATCCTGCGCGGTGGGTGCTTTCGGGCCTTCCGCACTGACCATCACGTCATAGGCTTTTTCCACGCGCTCCCAGCGTTTGTCACGGTCCATGGCGTAATAGCGGCCGGACACAGTCGCAATTTTCACACTCTCCGGCAGGGCCGCGCGCAGCGTGTCCAGATAGCCCTGTGCGGAGCGGGGCGGCGTATCGCGTCCGTCTGTAAACACATGGAACGCTACCGGAACCCCGGCGTCGGCTACCATCCTGGCGAGGGCGGCGGCGTGGTCCTGATGCGCATGGACGCCGCCGGGCGAGACAAGGCCCAGCAGATGGCAGGTGCCGCCGGTTTTCTTCAGGGTGGCGATAAAGCTGGTCATGGCGGTGCTGCGTGCAACGCTGCCATCCCGGATGGCGGTGGTAATGCGCGGGAGTTCCTGCATCACAACGCGGCCTGCGCCGATATTCAGGTGGCCGACTTCAGAATTGCCCATCTGGCCTTCCGGTAGGCCAACATCCTCACCACAGGTGCGCAGGAAGCTGCGCGGGCCATTTTTCCACAGAGCATCAAAAACCGGCGTATGCGCCTGCTGGACAGCGTTATCTGAAGAGTCTTCCCGCCAGCCGAAGCCATCAAGAATAACCAGCATAACGGGGCGTTTTGTCTGGGAGGGTGCTGCTGCACTCATAGAACCATGCCTTCTTATTGTTTTAAGGCGTCACTATGCCACTAAAACAGCAGGGCACAAGTGCCCGGCAGGCATGGTTCTGATGCGTCAGGCGCGACGAACGATGTAGTGTTCGCCAAGGGCTTTGGTAATCAGGGCCGCGTGTTCCGGGTCCCGTGCTTCAATCATCACTTCCAGTTCCGCCGCCTGTACGGAGGGTGCGGCAAACAGGCGCTGATGGGACACTTCAATGATATTGCCGCCCGCTTCCCCGATTGTTCTGGAAATATCAGCCAGAACGCCGGGGCGGTCGGGGATTTCCATAATCAGGCGCAGGATGCGGCCATCGCGTAGCATGGCGCGCAGCAGGGTGTTGGCCAGAATACGGCTGTCGATATTGCCGCCGGAAATGGGCAGCGCCACCTTTTTGTCCCGGAACAGTTCCGGGTAGGTCATGACGGCGGCAAGCCCCACCGCGCCAGCGCCTTCCGTTACCTGCTTTGCCCCTTCGGCCAGCAGGGTAATGGCGGTTTCCACCGCACATTCCGGCACCACCAGCACGCGGGAGACCAGCTTACGGATAACCTCATCCGGGCGCTGGCCGATCTGCATCACGGCAATGCCTTCGGCAATGGTGGAACCACCGGAGGGGTGCGTCGCCGCGCCGGGGAAGGCGGAGAGCGAGTTATAATTCTGCACCTGCACGCCAATCAGCTCGACCTCCGGGCGCATGGCTTTGGCGGCCACGGCGCAGCCGCCCAGCAGGCCGCCGCCGCCAATGGGGGCCACCAGCATGTCCAGCGGTCCGGCATCCGTAAACAGTTCCAGCGCGCAGGTGCCCTGACCGGCCATGACGGCACGGTCATCATACGGATGGATAAAGGTCCGGCCTTCCCGCGCCTGAAGATCATGCGCAAACAGCAGCGCTTCCGCAAAGCTCTCGCCTTCCAGAATGACGCGCGCCCCCCAGTTGCGGGTGCGGACCACTTTGGCCGCAGGGGTGAATTTTGGCATGACGATAACGGCATCAATGCCCAGCAGGCTGGCATGGCGGGCCACGCCTTGCGCATGGTTGCCCGCCGAGACCGCGATCACACCGCGCCTGCGTTCATCCTCAGAGAGCAGGGCAAGCTTGTTGGCTGCTCCGCGTTCCTTGAAGGAGCCAACCGCCTGAAGATTTTCCAGCTTCAGGGTAATGTCTGCGCCGGTCGCCTTGGACAGTGAGTGAGAGGAAATCGTGGGGGTGCGGAGGACACTCCCGCTGATCCGCGCGGCTGCGGCGGTGATATCCTCAAACTTCAGCATCTCAGATAAATTTCACAGACAGGATCTCATAGGTCCGGTCACCGCCGGGGGCGGGAACGGAAACGGTGTCCCCTTCATGCTTGCCAATCAGGGATTTGGCGAGCGGGGAGGAAATGGACAGCAGGTTCTGCTTGATGTCGGCTTCATGCATGCCAACAATCTGGTACGTCGCTTCCTTGTCGGTATCTTCATCAACAACGGTGACGGTGGCACCGAACTTGACCTGATCCCCGGACAGGGTGGTGGGGTCGATCACCTCAGCGGTGGAGATGATGCTTTCCAGTTCAAGAACGCGGCCTTCGGTAAAGGACTGCCGCTCACGCGCTGCGTGGTATTCCGCGTTTTCGGAAAGATCGCCGTGGCTGCGGGCTTCCGCAATGGCGCGGATGATGGCCGGACGTTCTACAGATTTCAGATTACGCAGTTCGTCTTCGAGCCGCCGTAAACCTTTTTCCGTCATCGGAGTTTTCTGCAAGACATGTCCCCAGAATAAAACTGCCGGACGATCAGACCGGCATGGAAGTTACAAAAAAACACGGGTACAGGCGGCTATGCCTATGGCACGCCGCTTGCCCCGCGGAACGCAGCAGGCAGGCCGTAAGGCCCGCCCGCTCTGTTCAGAACGATCCACTAAAGTATGACTGAAGTGGCGCAACTTCAAGCGGTCCTTCACGCATTGCCGCAATTGCATAGGTTGCAGCGCGCGCGCCCGCCATGGTGGTGTAGTGCGGAATGCCCAGAACAAGGGCAGAGCGGCGGATATCAAAGCTGTCCGCCACAGACTGCGGGCCACGGGCGGTGTTGATCACCATCTGCACCTCACCCGAGCGGATGGCGTCCACGCAATGCGGGCGGCCTTCCAGCACCTTGTTCACCACATCCACCTCAATTCCGGCATCGCGCAGCTTTTTGGCTGTGCCGCGTGTGGCCAGAATTTTCAGACCCATGCTGGCAAGCTGGCGGCCAAGGGCGGGGAGATGCGCCTTGTCACTCTCCCGCACGGACAGAAAGACCGTGCCGGAGGTGGGCAGGCGCACACCGGCCCCGAGCTGGGACTTGGCAAATGCGCGTTCAAAGGACGTATCCAGCCCCATGACCTCACCCGTGGAGCGCATTTCCGGCCCCAGAATGATGTCCACTTCCGCAAAGCGGTTGAAGGGGAAGACAGCTTCCTTCACCGCAACATGCGGCACAACGGCGCTGTCATCCAGATTAAAGCTGGAGAGCTTGGCCCCTGCCATAACACGCGCGCCGATCTTGGCGACCGGAACACCCGTGGCCTTCGCCACAAACGGCACGGTGCGGGAGGCTCGCGGGTTGACCTCAAGGACAAAGATTTCCTGATCCTTGATGGCGTACTGCACGTTCATCAGCCCCACAATGCCCAGCTCACGCGCCATGGCTTCGGTCTGGGCTTTCAGCTCCGTCACAATGGCGGGGGAGAGGGTGTAGGGCGGCAGGGCGCAGGCGCTGTCACCCGAATGGATGCCTGCTTCCTCAATATGTTCCATCACACCGGCCACATAGACGTCCGTGCCGTCTGCAATGCAGTCCACGTCGGCTTCAATGGCTTCGTTCAGGTAATGGTCAATCAGCACCGGGCCGGAGGCAATGTCATGCCCGGCAAGCTGAAGCGCCCCGCGCATATAGCGCTGGAGGCCCGCGCGGTCATACACGATTTCCATCGCCCGGCCGCCCAGAACGTAGGACGGACGCACCACAACCGGGTAGCCAATGCGTTCTGCAATATCCTCAGCTTCCGCCGGGGAGCGGGCAATGCCGTTGGCAGGCTGACGCAGGCCAAGCTTGTGCAGCAGCGCCTGAAAGCGCTCCCGGTCTTCCGCGCAGTCAATGGCGTCCGCCGGGGTGCCCAGCAGCGGGATGCCCGCTTTTTCCAGAGCATGAGACAGTTTGAGCGGCGTCTGGCCGCCATACTGCACAATGCAGCCTTTCACGGTGCCGTTCTGCTGTTCCTTGCGGATCAGCGCGACAACATCTTCAGCCGTCAGCGGTTCAAAATATAGACGGTCCGAGGTGTCATAGTCGGTAGAGACCGTCTCCGGGTTGCAGTTGACCATAATGGTCTCAAACCCGGCCTCCCGCAGCGCGTAGGCGGCATGGACACAGCAGTAATCGAACTCAATGCCCTGACCAATCCGGTTCGGGCCACCGCCGAGAATGATGATCTTCTCACGGTCCGTCGGGTCGGACTCACAGGCCGGAGGGGCGAACACCCCTTCATACGTGGAATACATATAGGGGGTGCTGGACGCGAACTCACCCGCGCAGGTGTCAATGCGCTTATAAACCGCATTCACGCCAGCCTCGTTGCGCAGGGCAGACACTTCCTCTTCCTGCAGGCCGGACAGGCGGGCAAGCTGGATATCGGAAAAGCCCATGGCTTTCAGGCGGCGCAGGCCCTGAGCATCACGCGGCAGGCCGTGGTTCTGGATGGCGCGTTCCGCATGAACGATTTTTTCCAGCTCCCGCAGGAACCACGGCTCAAACCGGCAGGCTTCGTTCACATCTTCCACGGACAGACCAGCGCGGAGCGCCTGCGCGGCCATCAGGATCCGTTCCGGGCGCGGCTGGGAGAGGGCTGCGCGGAACGCATCTTCCCCGCCATCTCCGGGCACTTCTACCGGGTCCAGCCCGTGCAGGCCGGTTTCCATGGAGCGCAGGCCCTTTTGCAGGGCTTCCGTAAAGGAGCGGCCAATGGCCATCGCCTCGCCAACGGACTTCATGGAGGTGGAGAGCAGGGCAGGTGCGCCGGGGAATTTTTCAAACGTAAAGCGCGGGATCTTGACGACGACATAGTCAATGGTCGGCTCGAAGGACGCCGGGGTTGAGCCGGTAATGTCGTTCTTCAGTTCATCCAGCGTGTAGCCTACAGCCAGCTTGGCGGCGATCTTGGCAATCGGGAAGCCGGTTGCCTTGGAGGCCAGCGCTGAGGAGCGGGAGACACGGGGGTTCATTTCAATCACCACCATGCGCCCGTCCGCCGGGTTCACGCCGAACTGCACGTTCGAGCCGCCCGTTTCCACGCCAATGGCGCGCAGGCAGGCAATGGAGGCGTCCCGCATCCGCTGGAATTCTTTGTCTGTCAGCGTCAGGGAGGGCGCTACGGTGATGGAATCCCCGGTATGCACGCCCATCGGGTCGATGTTTTCAATGGAGCAGACGATGATGCAGTTGTCCGCTTTGTCGCGCACAACTTCCATTTCATACTCTTTCCACCCTAGCAGAGATTCTTCAATCAGCACTTCCGTGGTGGGAGAGGCGTCCAGACCGGACGTGACAATCTGCTCAAACTCTTCCCGGTTATACGCAATGCCGCCGCCGGACCCGCCCATGGTGAAGGACGGGCGGATGATGGTGGGGAAGCCGATTTTCTTGAAGGCTTCCCGCGCTTCTTCCATGCTGTGCGCAATGAAGCTGCGGGGGCTTTCAATGCCGATGGCATCCATGGCTTCCCGGAACTTCTGACGGTCTTCCGCACGGTCGATCACGTCGGCCTTGGCACCAATCAGTTCCACACCATGCTTTTGCAGGAAGCCGGAGGCATCCAGCGCCATGGCGGTGTTCAGCGCCGTCTGGCCGCCCATGGTGGGCAGAATGGCGTCGGGCTTTTCCTTCAGGATAATACGTTCAACGCAGTCCGGTGTAATGGGCTCCACATAGGTGGCGTCCGCAAGGCCGGGGTCCGTCATGATGGTGGCGGGGTTGGAGTTCACCAGAATAACCCGGTAGCCTTCTTCCCGCAGGGCCTTACAGGCTTGTGCGCCGGAATAGTCGAACTCGCAGGCCTGCCCGATGACAATGGGACCAGCGCCAATAATGAGGATGGAGCGGATATCTGTCCGTTTTGGCATGATGCGTTAGTCCTTGCTGCCGTGCGCATCAATCAGCGCGACAAACCGTTCAAAGAGATAGAAGCTGTCAGACGGGCCGGGGCTGGCTTCCGGGTGATACTGGACGGAGAACGCCGGGAAGCGGTCGGACGCCAGACCTTCGTTTGAGCCATCAAACAGGCTGACATGCGTAACGTGCGCATCCGCCGGGAGGCTATCCGCATCCACCGCAAAACCGTGGTTCTGGCTGGTGATTTCCACGCGGCCTGTCTCCAGATCCTTCACCGGCTGGTTTGCGCCACGATGCCCGCGGGCCAGCTTGTAGGTCTTCCCGCCCAGCGCGCAGGCCAGAAGCTGATGCCCAAGGCAGATGCCAAACAGCGGCAGCCCTGCGTTCAGCACGCCCTGAATGGCGGGCACGGCATACTCTGCCGTGGCGGCCGGGTCTCCGGGGCCGTTGGAGAGGAAGACACCAGCGGGTTTAAGGGCCAGAATTTCTTCCGCCGTGGTGGTGGCGGGCACAACCGTAACATCACAGCCAGCAGCAACCAGACACCGCAGGATGTTGCGTTTCGCGCCGTAATCCACAGCCACAACCTTGCGGCGGTTTTCCGGGGCGGGGCGGGTGCCTTTCGGCCATTCCCACACGCTTTCGCTCCATGTGTAAGGCGCTTTGCAGGTTACGGTTTTTGCCAGATCCATGCCTTCCAGCCCCGGCCATGCGCGCGTGGCGTCCTGCAGGGCGGTCAGATCAAACTGCCCGTTTTCCGGGAAGTACAGCGCAGCCGTCTGGGCGCCATGGTCACGGATTTTCAGCGTGAGGGAGCGGGTATCAATCCCGGCAATGCCCGGCACATCCTGCGCCTTCAGCCATGCGTCCAGACTTTCCGTGGCGCGCCAGTTGGCCGGTTCCGTCAGGTCTTCCTTCGTGACAAGGCCGAGGGCGGCAATGCGTGAGGCTTCATCATCTTCCGGGGTGGTGCCCACATTCCCGATATGCGGGAAGGTGAAGGTAATGATCTGGCCAGCAAAGGACGGATCCGTCAGCGTTTCCTGATAGCCGGACATGCCGGTGGAAAAGCAGATTTCTCCAAGGGCAGGCTTCTGCGTGAAGGCACCAAAGCCTTTCCCCCACAGAATGGTTCCGTCTGCAAGAACAAGGGCGGCGGTTGCGCCGTCCGGGCGGGCGTCTGGCATGGGTATTCCTGTTGTACTGCCTCCCGGCACCGGAGAGGATGGTGCAAGGGGGGATGGGTCAGGGGATGTGGGGCTTGCGGGGTCCAGATCTGTCAGCGAAAGACCTGTGGCCCGGGCGATGACGGGCCAGTGGCGGGACGGAATGGCCTGAGCCTGCCGCCATTTGCGGATGGCTTCCGTGCCAACGCCGGTCAGGCGTGCTGTTGCGTCCGGCCCGCCAAGTCGGGCAATGATGGTATCGATTGAAATGGGCATGAGGTAGACTGTGCCTCCCGTGCTGCATGGTTTAGCAGTCTGCGGAGCGGGTGGGAAGAAATTTCCCACCGGGTTATGCTGGTTTTAACGGGTGATGGGAAATTTCTTCCCACCTGATGATTTTATGCCACGCCTCTGCCGTGTGGCCTCTGATAGACATGATATGGAGTATGACAGGTTATGTCCCTGCGTGAACGCCTGATGGCTGATCTCAAGACGGCAATGAAAGCCGGAGAAAGTGCGCGTGTGGGCACGATCCGCATGATTACGGCCAAACTCAAGGACGTTGAAATTGCGGGCCGCGCTAAAGGTGGCGAGGGTGTGAGTGAGGATGAGGCTATTTCCGCGCTGCGCGGTATGGTCAAGACCCGTACCGAATCGGCTACGATGTATCGGGATGCCGGTCGGCCGGAACTGGCTGAAAAGGAAGAGGCGGAAATTGACGTAATCCGCGCCTACCTGCCCGCTGAAATGGACGATGCTGCGCTGGAAGCTGCTGTGAAAGACGCCGTGGCTGCGACGGGTGCTGAAACCATGAAAGACATGGGCAAGGTGATGGGCGCGCTGAAAGCCAAATTCGGCGTAGGGCTGGATATGGGTCGCGCCAATGCGGTGGTGAAGGCAAGCCTGAGCTGATCATCGTATGAGGCATGATCGGCAGCCCCGGCTTTGAGCTTAAAGGGGAGCAGGTCATATGCGGTGAGAGTATCTGGCATGGTGCAGCTCTGCGTGCACCATGCCAGTGCTCTGGTCGGGGAGGCTGGCGGAGGGTTCGCGGGTCTCCCGCCACCCGTCCGTTTTCCCGACACGGAGAGGGTGGCTCTGAAAAATATTTCTCTGCATCGGGCGGAGGTGGGGCTGCCGAAGTCTGCTCACACCATCAGCAAAAAATCTGAGCGTCGTTCACTGTATCGTGTGGGTAAGTCTGCCCGCAGCGAGAATTCAGTGCCGCAGGGCTAAGACAGAAAACACACAAAATGATATCAGGCCGGTATGGCAATTGAGGCAGGGTTTCTGGATGAGCTGCGTGCCCGCACACCGCTGTCTTCAGTGGTGGGGCGGCGGGTCAAGCTCGCGCGTTCCGGCAGGAACTGGAAAGGCTGCTGCCCCTTCCACGGGGAGAAAACGCCGTCTTTCTACGTGTATGATGATCACTTCCATTGCTTTGGCTGCGGTGTGCATGGGGATGTCATTTCCTTCGTCATGCAGATGGAAGGCAAAAGCTTTCCGGAAGCTGTGGAAGAACTGGCGTCGGCGGCGGGGCTGGATGTCCCTAAAGATAACCGGCGCTCTCAGGAAGAGGTGGCACATACCCGGTCTTTAGGGGATGTGCTGGATCTGGTGCAGGATATCTGGTCCGCTGCCTTGTATACGCCTGCGGGCCGGGCAGGACTAGACTATCTGCTGGGGCGCGGCCTGACACGGGAGACCATTAAAACTTTCGGGCTGGGCTGGGCCGGAGATGGGCGCGGGAGCCTGACGGCCGCGCTGGAGGGTAAAGGTGTCACGCCCCGCATGATGGCGGAAGCCGGTCTGATGCGGCTGGATGAGGACGGGCGGCCTAAAGGTGAGCTGTTCTGGGGTCGCGTGACATTTCCCATCCGCGACCGCAAGGGGCGGCTGGTCTCCTTTGGTGGCCGTATTCTGGGTGACGGTCAGCCTAAATATCTGAATGGCCCGGAAACAGCTCTGTTTTCCAAGCGCCGACTGCTGTTCGGGCTGGACCGGGCGCGGGCGGCTGTGCGTGCTCCGCGGCCCAAAGGCACCCCCGCGACGGATCTGGTCGTGGTGGAAGGGTATATGGATGTCATTGCCCTGCATCAGGCCGGATTTGGCGGCGCAGTGGCTCCCCTTGGCACGGCTCTGACGCCAGAGCAGCTTGAGGTTCTGTGGCAGGTTGATCGTGCGCCGGTGCTGTGTTTTGACGGCGATGCCGCGGGCCGTCGTGCTGCGGCGCGCGCCGCGGAAACAGCGCTGCCGCTGTTAAAAGGGGATCACACCCTGCGTTTGTGCCTGCTGCCGGATGGGGAAGATCCGGACAGTCTGGTGCGCTCCCGTGGGGCGCAGGCTGTGGGAGACCTGTTTGCGTCGGCCAGCCCGCTCTCTGACGTACTGTTTGATCTGCTGGCAGGCGGGGTGAGTAACCCCGGGCCGGAAGAACGTGCTGCCCTGCGGCGCAAGCTGGTGGAAGCTGCGGCGCTGATCCCTGAAAAAACGCTGGCTTCTGAGTATCGCTCCACGCTGCTGGACCGGTTTTTTGAGACCTTCCGGCGGAAAAAGGGCGGCGGGGCGTTTGGCGGAGCAAAGTCTTCCGGTGGCGGGAGTGGTAGCCGCGTGCCGCAGGATATTCAGCCCGCCCGCGTGGACCCCGTGCGGGAGCGGCAGCGTATTCTGCTGGCTCTCCTGCTGCGCTACCCGGAACTGGTGACGGAGGTGGAGGAAGCCCTCTGCCGCCTGAGCCTGCCAGAAGATTATTCTGACCTGCGGGCCATGCTGCTGGATATGTCCGCAGAGGGGCTGTTGCCAGAGGATGGGAAGGTTCTGCTGGAGGAACTGAGCGGCCGGCAGGAGGAAGCTCTGGTGCGGTCAGTGCTCACAGAAGGGCCTTTGCCCTTGAATCTGGAAGAAAAAGACACCTCACTGGCTGTGGCGATAAGAACACAGTGGTGGCATTTTTACGGACTACTGAATTTTAGTCAGTTTCGAAAAGAAGTGGAGCAGGAGGTTGCGCGCTTCGCACAGGATGGGGCAGATATGGCAGAATGGAAGCGGTTACAGCCAAGGCTGGAAGCTCTGGCTGCGCTGCGGCGTGGGGAGATAGACGAGTAGTTTTTCAGAGGCGCGGGGAATGTTCGGCCCGCGTTCCTCTTGACTTCGCGGGCAGTATATCCCACGTCCTGCCCGCCTCGGAAAACTGAACAATTTGTGTTGAGCTGGTCGTTCTGCATCTTGTCAGAATGAGGGCGGGGGAGGAGCAGGTCAGGCATGGCAACAAAGACAGCATCGGGTAACGGAGCGCACTCAGCTGAGCAGGATGGTGACACCACCACTCTGGATACGCAGTCTGCCGCGGTCAAAAAACTGATCGCGAAGGGGCGTGAGCGTGGGCACATCACGTTTGACGAGCTGAACGCCGTGCTGCCTCAGGACAAAATGTCCTCCGAGCAGATTGAGGACATCATGGCGATGTTGTCCGAAATGGGAATTCAGGTCGTCGAGAACGAGGAAAGTGACGACTCCGACTCCCAGAAGTCCGAAAAAGCCGAGGATGAAGAGGCCGAGGACGACGCCGAGGAAGCGGAGACCGAAACCGCCTCCGGGAACGTCAACGCAGAAAACCTTGGCCGCACGGATGATCCGGTGCGCATGTATCTGCGCGAGATGGGCACGGTAGAACTGCTCTCCCGCGAGGGTGAGATTGCCATTGCCAAGCGCATTGAGGCTGGCCGTGATGAAATGATTGGCGGCCTGTGCGAAAGCCCGTTGACGTTTCGCGCCATTATCTCCTGGCACGAGAAGATCCGTAACAATGAAATGCTGCTGCGTGACATTGTGGATCTGGAAGCCATGCAGGCGGCCACGAACCCCATGGGGGAAGAGGGCACCGGTGACGCGTTTGAGAATACCGAGGGTGAGAGCGAAGACTCGGACGAGCCGGAAAACGAAGCTGAAGGCGAAGTTGAGGGGGAAGGCAGTGGCCTGTCTCTTTCCGCGCTGGAAGAAAAGCTGAAGCCGGAAATCCTCGCGCATTTTGAAGATATCGAGCCGCTGTACGAAAAACTGCGCAAACTCCAGGTCCGCCGCATTGATGTGCTGACCACCGGTGAGGAAGTGCAGGACCGGTCCGAGCAGATTTATGCCGCTCTGCGGGATGAGCTGGTTGGCAAGGTTGAGCAGGTGCACCTGCACAACAACCGGATTGAAGATCTGGTGATCCAGCTCAAGGAACTGTTCCGCACACTGAACGTGCTGGAAGGCCGTATGCTGCGTCTGGCGGAAAGCTGCCGCGTCTCGCGCGAGGACTTCCTGCTGAAATATCGCGGGCGTGAGCTGGACCCGGCATGGATGGACATGGTCTCCGCACTGCCGGGTAAATCGTGGAAAAACTTTGTCGCCAAACATTCCGAGACTGTGATTGACCTGCGGAATCAGGTTGCGCAGCTTGCGCAGGATACAGGCCTGCCGATCGGCGAGTTCCGCCGTGTTTACGCGACGGTGGCCCGTGGCGAGCGGGATTCTGCGCGCGCCAAGAAGGAAATGATTGAGGCCAACCTGCGTCTGGTGATTTCCATTGCCAAGAAATACACCAACCGTGGCCTGCAGTTCCTTGACCTGATTCAGGAAGGCAATATCGGCCTGATGAAGGCCGTGGATAAGTTTGAATACCGCCGTGGCTATAAGTTCTCCACCTATGCGACATGGTGGATCAGGCAGGCGATTACCCGCTCCATTGCGGATCAGGCGCGAACCATCCGTATTCCGGTCCATATGATCGAGACCATCAACAAGCTGGTGCGGACCTCCCGCCAGATGCTGCATGAGATCGGTCGGGAACCGGCGCCGGAAGAGCTGGCTGAAAAGCTGGGCATGCCGCTGGAAAAAGTGCGGAAAGTGCTCAAGATCGCCAAAGAGCCGATTTCTCTGGAAACCCCGATCGGGGATGAGGAAGACAGCCATCTGGGTGACTTCATTGAGGATAAAACGGCGATCATTCCGCTGGATGCCGCCATCCAGACCAACCTGCGTGAAGCCACGACCCGCGTTCTGGCGTCTCTGACGCCGCGTGAAGAGCGCGTGCTGCGGATGCGCTTTGGGATTGGCATGAACACGGACCACACGCTGGAAGAAGTTGGCCAGCAGTTTAACGTGACCCGTGAACGTATCCGTCAGATTGAAGCCAAGGCCTTGCGTAAGCTTAAGCACCCCAGCCGCAGCCGTAAGCTCCGGTCCTTCCTGGATGATAACTGAGGTCTGCATCCGGCAGGCTGAGCCTGCCACGCGCATGAAGGTGGACGTCACCTTCATGCGGATGCTGCGCGCCCCCGCGGGGGAGGCCCTGAGATTGCCGGAAGGCTGGACGGTTGAGACGAATGTCCGGCCGGATGTAGCAGGCTATCGCCTGTTGCAGGACAAGGTTGGCCGCCCCTACTGCTGGTGGATGCGGCAGGCGGCGTCTGACCGTGACCTTGCGCATTTGCTGGAACAGGCCCCGATCAGCATTGCCGTGCTGAAGCATGGGCAGGCCATTCGTGGTTTTTACGAACTCAGTCTGTCCAACCCGCAGGATATCAACCTGTCCTATTTCGGGCTGTTCCCGGAAGCGATCGGGCATGGGGTGGGGCGTGCCTTTCTGGATCAGGCGGTGCGTCATGCCTGGTCACTGGGGCCGCTCTGTGTGCGGGTTAATACCTGCACGGCAGACCACCCCCGCGCTTTACCGCTTTACCGGCAGATGGGGTTCGAGCCTGTCAGCACAATGGAAGAAGTGTGGGATGTGCCGGACAGGCTCGGGCTTGTCATTCCGGAGAAATTTCTGGTCTGAACTCTTGCGTTCCGGGCAGAAGTGTGGTTGACACGCCATCTTCCCTGCCGGGTGCGCGGCATCGCTCCGGCTATACCCGTTTGCTCTGCCTCAGCAGGGCGCTGTTTGCCGGAACGGTCTGGCGCAGTCGGGTTGATACGATCCGAAGGGAGTACCCATGCCACTTTACGAGACCGTGCTTATTGCACGTAATGATATTTCGCAGCAGCAGGTTGATGCCATCATTGATGGTGTGATCGCTCAGGTTGAAGCTGATGGCGGTTCCGTCAAAAAGCGTGAATACTGGGGCCTGCGCACTCTGGCTTACCGTATCAAGAAAAACCGCAAGGGCCACTACGTCCTGCTGGGTCTTGAAATGAAGGCCGAGATGCTCAAGGAAATCGAACGTCAGCTCGCCATCAATGAAGACGTTCTGCGTCTGCTGGCGCTGCGCGTTGATGAAATTGATGAAGCTCCGTCCCCGCCGCTGTCCCGCAAGGGTGATGACCGCGGTGAACGTGGTTTCCGTGGCCCGAAGCCTGCCGGACGCTTTGAAAGCGGCCGTGGCGGCCGTCGTTCTTCCGAAGATCGTGAAGAATATCGCGCCCGTGATGAAAAGCCGGCTGAAGCCGCTGGCGCCGAAGGGGAGTGAGCAGCATGTCTGAAACGACCGAAATCAATCCCGCCGCACGTCGCCCCGCAGTTGGTGCCCGTCGTCCGTTCTACCGTCGTCGTAAATCCTGCCCGTTCTCCGGCCCCAATGCGCCGAAGATCGACTATAAGGACGTACGTCTGCTGAGCCGTTTCCTGTCCGAACGTGGCAAGATCGTGCCGAGCCGTATTACGGCGGTTTCCGCAAAGAAGCAGCGTGAGCTGGCGCAGGCTATCAAGCGCGCCCGCTTCCTTGCTCTGCTTCCCTACGTGATGAGCTGAGAGGGCGATCATGGCTGCTACAGAAGTGATCCTGCTTCAGCGCGTTGAACATCTGGGTCAGATGGGCGATGTGGTGAAGGTTCGTCCGGGTTATGCCCGTAACTTCCTGCTGCCGCAGGGCAAGGCTATTCGTGCAAACGAAGCCAACCGTTCACGCTTCGACCGTGAACGCGCCCAGCTTGAGGCACAGAACATCAAACGTCGTGAAGAAGCCGAGCGTCTCTCCGAGCGCATGGACGGTCTGGCTGTTGTGCTGATCCGTCAGGCTGGTGACAGCGGCAGCCTGTATGGCTCCGTGTCCACCCGCGACATCGCTCAGATCGTGACCGAAGCTGGCTTCACTATCTCCCGTCAGCAGGTCTTCCTGTCTCATCCGATCAAGTCTCTTGGTCTGTATGAAGTCAAGGTTGCTCTGCATCCGGAAGTTGTTGTGCCGGTTATCGTCAACGTGGCCCGTTCTGCTGAAGAAGCTGAGCGTCAGGCACGCGGCGAAGCGCTGAGCGTTGAAGAAGAAGCTGAAATTGCTGGTGATGATGCCGTGATCGAAGGCGAAATTGTCGCTGACGACGCGGAAGCACCGGCAGCAGAAGAAAACAAAGCCGACGCCTGAGCGTCGTCTTTTTTCTGCTATGCTTTCAAAAGGGGTCCGGAAGTATTTCCGGGCCCTTTTTTGTGTTTTACTATCAGGCGTTTTCATGGGCATGACGGAGTAAGTGCATGAACCGCATTCTGGACCGGATATTACGGCACTTTATTTCCTCGGGGCGGCTGCATGTTGCCTGGCCCGATGGAAGTCTGACGCATTACAGCGGCAGCAAGCCGGGGCCGGAAGCAGGCATGACGCTGGTGGACAATGCCAGTGCCCGCGCGCTGGCCATGAACCCCGGTCTGGGCTTTGGTGAAGGCTACATGAATGGCGGCATCCGGCCGAAGGACTGCACGCTGTATCAGTTGCTGGATCTGCTGATGCTCAACGCCATGTCTCCCGGCCACTTGCCCGAGCAGATTGCCAGCACGTTCCGCTATGCCTGCCGGAGCTGGATCCAGTTCAATCCCATCAAGCGCTCCCGGCAGAATGTGGCGCATCATTATGATCTCGACAGCCGTCTGTATGACCTGTTTCTGGATAAGGACCGGCAATATTCCTGCGCCTATTTCCGCAGAGGGGATGAAACGCTGGATGAGGCGCAGGAGGCCAAGAAAAAGCATATTGCTGCCAAGCTGCTGCTGAACAAACCCGGGCTGGAAGTGCTGGATATTGGCTGCGGGTGGGGCGGCATGGCCCTGACACTGGCACGGGATTACGGGGCGATTGTGACGGGCATTACGCTCTCGGAAGAACAGCTGACTATTGCGCGCCGCCGGGCGAAAGAGGAAGGGCTGGAAGGCCGGGTCCGCTTTGAAATGCTCGATTACCGTAACCTTCAGCGGCGGTTTGACCGGATTGTCTCAGTCGGCATGTTCGAGCATGTGGGCGTGCACCATTACCATCAGTTTTTTGAAATCCTTAAAAACAGCCTGACAGAAGATGGCGTGGCGCTGCTCCATTCCATCGGGCGGAATGACGGGCCGGGCACCACCAACCCTTGGATTAACAAATATATCTTCCCCGGTGGCTATTCACCCTCGCTGAGTGAAGCCTTTGCCGCTGTGGAGCGGTCTGGCCTGTGGGTGACAGACTGTGAAATTCTGCGGCTGCACTACGCCAAAACCATTGCCATCTGGCGGGAGCGGTTTGCTGCCAACCGGGCCAAAGCCGTGGCGCTGTATGATGAGCGGTTTGCGCGGATGTTTGAGTTCTATCTGGATGCGGCGGAACTGTCGTTCCGTGTGCAGGGCCACATGAATTTCCAGTTGCAGATTACCCGCTCTATTGATGCCGTGCCGCTGACGCGCGATTACATGGCTGAGGCGGAAGCCCGATAACAGGCACGGAATTGACGGCTCTGGTGTGTAGAGACACGCCGGAGCCTGCCTGCGGATGGTCCTGTTACCGGCTATAATCATGGGTTGGCCATATCGGGCCGGACGGGTTGTCCGCTCAGGACGCCTCTGACGTCTGGATGCTTTTGCAGTCCAGTGCATACAAAAAGGCGTCGATGTCCGGGATGTCGCGGATATTTTTTGTCACGACAGGCACTTCTATCAGAGCCGCGCCGGCACTGGCCTGACTGATGCCTTTCAATTCCAGTGTTCCATCCCATGAAAGCTGTGCCAGATAGTGTCCCGGTATAAATCGGAGCTCAGACTCTTTTACGGTCTGCGGTACCTCTTCAGGCTTGATTGGGAGCGCGGAGGCTGATGCGGTTTCTGCCTCTGCCTCTGCCTCTGCCTCTGCCTCTGCCTCTGTTTCGTTTTGAGAGTCAGCAGGGGCTGGGTTTTGGGGGGCAGGCGGCCGTGCCAGCAGGATCTGTCCCGGTTCGGCTACGGGAAGACTGGCCTGAAGCCAGTCCCACTCAGCTTCCTCCAGAAATTCCTGCTGGCGGAAAGCGGCGTCAATAAAAGGCACATCATAAGTATAGCGAATTTCAACCTGCGCCGCCCGGCCTTCACTCAGCAAATAGCGGCTCAGTTCCGGCAGTTCATGCAGGTTGGATTTGTAGGCCATAATGACATAGCGCAGGGCAACCGTTGACTCAGCGTCCCGAAAAGCTGCCAGAAGCCTGTCCCAGTTTTGCATGAAAATTGGAAACCGCGCTCCTTTTCTCATCCGTTCGTAGAGTTCGGGCGTCCGGGATGCCATGGAAATATTGATGTGGTCGATGCCGCTTTGGGCGAGAGTCTGGAAATAGCTTTCCGGCATCCGGCGCGCCAGATTGGTGGTGAAAAATACCTTTTTGCGGAACGCTGGCGGGATAGCGTCCAGAAAAGACGCAAACTCCGGGTGCAGAGAAGGTTCATGCAGGCAGGAGAACCAGAATTCACCATCCTTGGTGTATGGCAGGAGCCGGAGTGCGGCTTCCAGCGTATCGCGCGTCATAACATGGGTGCGGCGTACGGCGCTGTAATCGTAAAGGCAGAAAGGACAGCGCAGATTGCAGTTGTCGACAATATCCATGGCGACGTGCAAGAGCGGTTGCCACGAACTCAGGTTGGGGGAGCGCGCAAGGTCTCCCTGACCGGGAACGCGCACCCGCAGGGTCTCACGCTCGGCGGGGGTAATCTCGCGCGTCAGGTGGAACCAGAACCCGTATCGGCGGCTTCCGTCTCCAATGCCGGATAATCCGTAATGAAACTGATCGGCTGTGCCGTGCCCCAGTCTTTCCCCTGTTTCGGGCAAAAAGGCTTCCACATTGAGCCGTAGTGCGGGGTTTTCGGAGGCGATTGTCCAGCCCTGCACATGCCGCGCACTGATCTGGTCGATAAAGCCTGTTGACGGCGGGAGTGGCGGGGCTTCGGGCGTCGAGGTCGAGGTCGAGGTTGCAGTTGCGTCCGTTGTCGCATGCTTTTCGGAAAGGCGCGTGACCTTGTTCAGAAAGGTCCGTTTGAAGGCTTTCAGTCCGCTGAGCAGCATCTGTCTTGTCTTATCAGGCTATTTCCCTGCCTTAGTGAGTAATACAGGCATGGAAAGGCGTAAAGCGTGCGCTGCAAAGGCTGAAAGACGGTGTGGCTAGAGGCTGCAGGCTTCCGGAAAACAGGTGGTGCCACCCGGAAGCAGAATGCAGCCAGGTCAGCTTTTGGCGGAAAGAGCCAGATGCGCGCGTGCGAGACTGTCAAACTCGGCAATACTGAGGGTTTCTGCGCGGCGTGTGCCGTCAATCCCGGTTTCGGCCAGAAGGCGTTCTCCGTGCAGGCCTTTCAGGGAGCCACGGAGCATCTTGCGCCGCTGCCCGAAGGCGGCGGCTGTCACCCGTTCCATGGCTTTGAACAACGCTGGTTCGGGCTGGTCAGCATGCGGGGTAATACTTACCACGGCGGACCAGACGGCGGGCGGGGGAGAAAAGGCTCCGGGCGGCAGCTTCATGACAATAGCGCACTGGGCGCACCACTGGGCCAGCACACCCAGCCGCCCGTAATGGGAGGAACCCGGCTGCGCGCAGATCCGCTCGACGACCTCAAGCTGAAACATGAGGGTCAGCCGTTCCCACGCCGTTCCCTGACGCAGCCAGCCGACCAGCAACGGTGTGGCCACGTTGTAAGGCAGGTTCGCGACAATATGCCGGGGGGCCGGGCACAGGGTCGTCAGATCCTCTTTCAGCGCGTCGGCTTCCACCAGTTTCAGGCGGTCCGGGTAAAAAGCACTCAGTTCCCGGATAATCTCAGCGGCACGAGGGTCAACCTCCACCGCCGTGACGGACGCCGCTTTTGTATTCAGGAGAGAGCGCGTCAGCCCGCCGGGGCCGGGACCGACTTCCACCACATGCCGCCCGTCCAGCGTGCCCGCCAGAGCGGCAATGCGGTTGGTGATGTCAGGATCAAGAAGAAAATGCTGACCAAGCGCCTTCCGGGCATCCAGCCCATGGCGGCTGATAACGTCCCGGAGGCTTTCCAGACCGGCGGGAGACGTCATACGCCCTTCAGCTTGATACGCATGTCGATCATCGCCTTACGGTGCAGGTCACTGTCCAGCTGACGGGCGGTCTGTTCCACGCGCTCGTTCATCAGCTGGTCAGCAATTTCACTCGGAGAGCGATCGGCAAAGTTCTTATCTTTTTTGGAGCAGACCATGATCAGGTCAATGCCATCGGTGGACACCAGCGGGCGGGAGACCTTGTTCAGCGGCAGAGTTTCCAGCAGGGAGCGCATCTGCGGGTTCATGCGCTCAAGCTGAAGCTCACCGGGGTCGGTCGGCCGCTTTTCACCATTCTGCTGGTTGATGGAGGCAATGGCATCACAGGAGCTGACCGTCTGCGCAATTTTGACGGCTTTTTGCAGCGTCTGCTGCTGCTGCGGCGTCACGTGTTCCGGGTTGAGGGGCGCGTCAAACGGCAGGAAAGCCTGCCGAATGGTAATAACGTGGCCCGGCTGATGGCCGATCACCCGCTTGCCATTGACCGTGATGATCACAAACCCGCCTGGCACCTTGATGGGGTTGGAGATTGCACCGGCCCCGACCGGCATCTGTTTGACCATGCTGATTACAGCCGGGTCCAGCTCATCTTCCTGCACCCAGCCCATGGAACCGCCATCCAGCGCTGTCTGGCTCTGGGAGAACTGGGCTGCCACAATGGGGAAGGGCGCGCCTTTGCGCAGTTCCTGAATAACGGTGTTGGTAAAGGCCAGTTCTTCTTCCGAGTGGCGGGGGTCTTCCACCTTCACGAAAATTTCGCTCAGGTTATATTCCGTCCGGCCATCCTGCCGCTTCAGAGCCTCTTCACGCTGGGCGATTTCCTTGGCGGAGACGCGGCCGCGAGCCCCCAGTTCCTGCCGCAGCACCTGCACCCAGCCAATCTGCACCCGGATCTGGTCGATCAGGGTTGTCAGCGAGACACCATCCTGCGCCAGACGGTCCCGCAGGGCATTCTGCGGCATGCCGTTGCGGCGTTCGATCCCGGCAATGGCGGCGGCAATCTGTTCCGGCGGCGTGTTGATGTGGCGCGAGAGAATTTCCTGCGTACGCAGCCGTTCATCAATCAGCTGGCGGATAATCTGCGGGCGCAGCCGGTCCATCAGTTCGGCATTGACGGACAGACCCGTTGAAAGCGCGAACAGCTTGCCGCGATTTTCCACATCCCGCGTGGTCAGCGGAATACCGTTGACGACGGCGATAATTGAATCGTCCGGATGCGGCGGCTTCGCGGCAGCGGCAGACTGCGCGGTGGCGTCTTTCTGCCCGGCATGGGGGGCTGCATGAGCAACGGAGGCCAGTGTCAGAGCCGCAAGGGAGCAGGCCAGAGTAAGAGAGCGCAGACGCATGCAGGACAGTCTTTCAGCTTTCCGCCGGAGAACAGGAAGAAGAGTGAATACCGGAGAGGCCGGGTTTTTTGAAGCCGCGATCATTTGAGACCAAACGCTCCCAGCGTTTTGAAGCTGACAGTGAACAGATAGGTCGAGTTACGCTGCTGACCACCAATTGAGGTGTATTGTTTGAGATACATGAAATCAAGGCCGAAGCAGTCATTGCTATAGCCGATATCCCCGCCCAGAGAGACAAATTCCTTGCGGGAGAGGCTGCGGCGGGCAAAGCCGGACAGGTGCCAGCTTGCCCAGTCAGCCGAGAAGCCGCCGCTCAGCTCGCTCGTGCGGGCGTAGTAAAGCTGGGTCGGGCCGGAGGAGCGGTAATCGGTCGCGTAGTAGTAGTACGGCGTTACCGGCTCATAGATATATCCGCCACGGATACGGAAATGCGGCACCCCGGCGCTGAACAGCGCATCCCCGAAGTCAAACTTGGAGGTATAGGGGTTGAGCCGCATGCGGGCCGTGAAGTCAAAATACTGGTTGGGTGCTACGCGGGCACGGGCGACAATGTCCGACACATGATGATCCAGCCCGGAATAGGGCAGGCGGTCCTGTGTAATATGTTCCTGGAAGCTGGCACCGCCCAGAAGGTCAATTTCATGCCCGTCCCACGTCCAGTTGGCATGCACGCCCACATTGCCACGCAGGCCGCCATCCAGTCTGTCCGTGCCCTGATAGCGATTGAGTGAGAACAGGGTGGAGTCCGTAAACTCATACGCCAGACTGTCTTCGTTCGGGATATTGTCGTTTGTGCCCGCCCCGGTGTTGGGCGCGTAAATGGCCTGCACAATGGGCTCAAGGATCTGCGTGCCGTGGCCATGCTCAAACGTGCGGATAAACGGCCAGTTGGTCTTGAGCGCAATGGTCGGCAGAACTTGACCGCTGACGGAGGTGGCCCCGGTTTTATAGAAATTGGGCTGCTGATAGAGCTTTTTGGCACGGTAGACCATGGAATCCAGATGCAGCGTCAGCAGAAATTTCTGGCCCAGACGGTTGGTGAAGGGGCGGTCCCAGTTCAGCGCAAGCTGGCCGCGCATGTCGGACGTTCCGTTTTGACGCCGGACGTTGAAGTCGGTCGTGGACATGCCAAACCGGCCACCCCATGCATCAGGCTGGCTGAGGAAGCTGTAGGTATAGCGCGGCAGCACGAACGGCAGGTCCGAGTTGCGGATAACACCCTGGTTCAGCCCCTGATAATACTGGGCGTCCACCCGGCTGTATGCGCCTGTGCCAAAGCCTTCCAGATAGGCATTGGAGTTCAGGGTGTCTGACCCGTAGCCCTGCACGCGGTAATCGCGCATGTAGTCAGCAGATGTGGCCAGATTAACATTGGCCCCGGCGCGCCAGTATTTGTTGATGGAGAACTGGCCGTTGGCAAAAATATAGCCCTGCATACCGTGGCCGTTGCCACGGCCCACGGGTTCACCAAAGTTGTTGGTGTAGCTGCTGGAGCGGTGGGTATCGTAAGCGATCCCGCCCTGAACATTCACCATGCCGAAGTTGAAGAGCTTTCTGTACTGCGCGCTGAGCTGCGGGCCTGTCTTGGTGGAGAACAGGGCCTGCACGGTGACGTCAGAACTATCATCCAGCACCCAGTAATAGGGGATGGTGAAGTAGGTGCCCAGATAACGGTCATGCGGGGTCACGCCGGGCATCAGGAAGCCGCTGTGCCGCTTGGAGGACGGGTCCGTCATGGAGAAATAGGGCAGATACAGGACCGGAATCCCGAAGATATCGATAAACGTATCCCGGAAGTCGATCCGCTCGTGCTCCAGATCCTGCGTGGCGTCATAAGCGCGGAACTGCCAGAACGGCGCGCGGGTCTTGTCTTTTTCACAGATTTCGCAGGCGGTGTAGACCGCGCGGCTCATGACGTTGACCTTACCGCCAGTGCGGCGCAGGCCGTTGGCGGCCAGCTTGGCGTTTTCCGGCAGGCGGGCATTGACGTGCAGCATGATGCCGTCCCGCATGTTGCCCGTCAGTTCCGCATAATTGGCGTACATGACGGAGCCGTCCGGCTGGATGGTGGCGACGTTGCCGCGCGCGGCAACGATGCCGGTATCCCGGTCATACACAATCTTGTCGGCCCGCAGGACGTGGTCCCCCTGCCAGACCTGTACGTTGCCGGTCCATGTGATGGTATTGGCGTGGTCATCATAGTCCACGCTGTCAGCCTGAAAGGTTGCCGGCTCATCGGAGGAGGTTTTGCTGCCGGTGTTCAGATGCATGGGCTGCGGCCTGAACTGGGCATGGGCCTGTTTGGGCAGCGCTACCATAATGCACGCGGTCATGCCTCCCAGCGCCGTAGCGGCGGCAAGCGTGCGCCGGCGATACAGACGCCGGAAGCGGGAAGGCCGAGAGGCCACGGTCAATCAGCCATCCTCCAGATGAAGAAGCAGAGAAATAGCGAGGCAAAGCCCGGCAACTGTAGGTGCCCATGCCGCCAGAACGGGGGGGAGGGCACCGGAATTACCAAACTGCTCCGCAACTTTTGATACTGTGAAAAGCAGAAATCCCGCTGCAACGCCAGACCCGATCATCTGGGCCACGCCGCCGCGCCGTGTCGGGCGCATGGAAAAACCTGCTGCTACCAGAGCCATTGTTCCCGCAAGCATAGGGAGTGCGAGCAGAGACTGGAAGTGAATCCGGTGTCGGATAGAAGAAAATCCGGAGCGGTCGAGCAGCGCAATAAAGCTGGGCAGCGCCCAGACCGAGAGTGTTTCCGGCGAGGAAAAACTTTCCTGCACACGCGCGACCGTCAGATCCGTCGGGAGGTTCATTTGCCCGATGGGGTGAAGAATTTCATTCGGGCGCACGGTCTGTGCGTCTTTAAGCTCCCAGATCCGGTCTCCCAGAATACCGTCGGGCGATTCGATTCGCATAATCAGCCTGGCTTCATGGTCCAGCCGGAACACGCTCACATCATGAATATGGAGCACACCCGCCTGAAGCTGGACACCACGGGCATGCAGGATAGCGACCCCTTTGGGGTCATACTGGCTGTCCGCCTGCCGGAGCCAGAGTGAGCCGCTGGACAGGCTGAGCGGCCCGCCACCTGTGCGCAGATATTGCTGATCCAGCTCTTCCGCCCGGCGATACATGGAGGAGGACAGGGGGGAGACCAGTGTGGTGGCAACGCCCCCGATCAGCATGGCGCAGGCCAGCGGACCGGCCAGAAACTGCCATGCGGAAATCCCGGCGGCACGGGCCACGATGAGTTCCGACGAGCGGGTCAACCGCCAGAAGCAGATGATGCCGCCCAGCAGAATACCGAACGGCAGAATTTCCATAGCAAAATAGGGAACGTGCAGCCCCGCGATTTCCGTCACCACATTGGTGGAAACGTCAGGCCGGGTCGCGACACGCCGCAGCAGATCGATAAAGTCAAACAGGCAGACGATGCCCGTCAGGGACGCGATCATGGCCAGCACCGAAAAGACGAACTGGCGCGCGATGTAGAGCGAGAGGGTAACGGAGACAACCATAGGGGGCGCGTTCTTCCTCAGACCGTGCTGCGGGTGCTGGTCCGCAGGCGCAGTTCCGGCACAAACAGGATGCCCGCACACACCAGACCCGGCAGCAGAGCCACCAGCGGAATGAGCGGAATAAGCCCCATATTCCGGCTGGCAAGGTTTTGCAGCAGCAGGTTGATGGCCAGCAGGCCCACCACGCTGAGAACCGCCGCCAGAGGCCGTTTGATGTTGCCATGGCGTGAGAACACACCGCGCAGCACGGCAAACAGACCCACCATGGCGAAGGAAAAGCAGGTGAGCGGGGAGGTCAGCCTGCGCCAGCCTTCCACCTTGAACTTGCCGGTGTCACGCGGGGCGACTTCCCTGGGGTCGGGGTTGAGCAGTTCATGCAGGGACATTTCCGCGGCATCGCGGAAGCGGGAATCTTCCTGATGTGTGGAGGAGAGGTCCATGGAATCCTGCTGGAAAACCAGCATGTCCAGACGCCCCGTTTTATGGTCGATCACCTGACGGGAGCCGTCATAAAGAATGACGCGCGGCGTATCGCCCACAATCATCATGGTGCCGCGGTTGGCCAGAATGGTGGCGCGGCTGTTGGGCTGGCGGTCATCCTCCACCACAATGCCGTGCAGCGTGCCATCATGGCTGCGTTCCCGGATATAGACCGTCATCACGTCAGACACTTTGGTAAAGACGCCCTCCTGAAGCATGAAGGCCGCCATCTTGTTCCTGATCTGGAATTCAAACTGCCGGAAATGATGGTAGGAGACCGGCACAACCCACAGGTTCAGCAAAAAGCCGATAAGGGTTGCCATCATGGCGCAGGTCAGGCCGGGGCGGGCCAGCGCAATGGGGGAAAGCCCCGCTGCGCGCATCACCGTCAGTTCCCGGTCCCCCGCCAGCCGCTGATAGACAAACAGGCTCACCACAAACGTGGTGATGGGCAGCACGACGGCCACAAAGGAGGGAATAAGCAGGCTTGTCAGTTCGATAAAGACCCGCAGGGACAGCCCGCGATCCACCACCAGTGAAACAAAACGCAGGGATTGCATCAGCCAGATCAGGGCCGCCAGCCCCCCGGTGGAGGCCAGCAGGGCGACCAGAAGCTGGTGAAACACGTAGCGGTCCAGTGTGGAGACGCGTGCCTTCAGCCAGGATGGGAGAGAACGGACGATCATACCTGCTTATCTACCCCCTCCCTCTCTGAGAGCAACACCCCTCTGAGACAGAATAATGAGGAGGCGAGGGGAGAGTGCATCCGGCGTAAGGCTTTCTGATGGCGGAGAGGCCCGCCGCAGGCCGGATTATCTCTTTCCGGCTGACAAAAACGGAGCCAGCCGGAAAAGTATAAAAAATTATTCTTCGACGTGGGTGTCCGGGTCACCCCCCAGACGGTTGCCTGCTTCCAGCCCCGTGATGGCTGAGAGATCGTCCTGATCCAGCGTGAAGTTGAAGATTTCAAGATTGGCGCGCATCCGGTCCGGATTGCTGGATTTCGGGATGGGAATGATGTCGTTCTGGGTGAACCAGCGCAGCATGATCTGGGCGGGGGTGCGGTTATGTTTTTCAGCCAGTCTGACAATGACCGGATTGTCCATCAGCCCTTTGCCAAACGGGCTCCAGCCTTCTGTCAGAATGCCATGCTGCGCATTGACGCGGCGCATGTCGGCCTGCTGGAAATCTGCATGGATTTCGATCTGGTTAATGGCAGGCACAACGCCTGTTTCCTGAATGATGCGGTCCAGATGTTCGGGTTTGAAGTTTGAGACCCCAATGGAGCGGATCTTCCCATCCTTCTGGGCGGCAATCATCGCCTTCCAGCTTTCCACATACAGACCTTTACCGGGGAGCGGCCAGTGGATGAGGTAGAGGTCCACATAGTCCACATTCAGCCGTTGCAGGCTGCCATCCAGCCCTTTGAGGGCGGCGTCATATCCCTGATCGGCCCCGCGCAGCTTGGTGGTGAGGAAGATGTCTTTTCGTTCAACATCAGACTCTTGCAGGGCATGTCCTACCCCTGTCTCGTTGCCATAGCTGGCGGCGGTATCAATCAGGCGATAGCCGGTCAGCAGGGCAGCCTGCACGGCAGTTTCGACCTCCTGATCATTCATGGGGTACGTGCCAAATCCCAGCGCAGGAATTTTGTGGCCGTCATTCAGAGTGAAAAGGGGAGCTGAGGGCATGAGGATGCAATCCTTGGAAGTCTTGTCTGAAAGTCAGAAACACGCCCTGCCAGCGCGTGAGGGAACTCCGCTGGCAGAGTGTTACCTTCTGTTTCAACGCCCCGGGCACCGGATGGTTCAGAAAAACCAGCCCGGACCAGAACTCTTCCGGCCTTAGAACAGGAGGATGACACCGCCAGAAGCTGAGTTATCACTTTCCTTATTCGGCCCGTGCGCGGCGGATTCCGTATGTGCATATTCTGCCACAAGGTTCAGCCAGTCGGTCAGGCTGTAAAAGGCCGCGCCGACTTCAGACTGGTTGCGGCGGACCAGCAGGGAACTGTTTTCCCCCGGTGCCTGATAGAGGTTACTCACACCATAACTGCCGACCAGCTTGAACTTCTTGGTGAAGTTATACATGGCCTGCACATAATAGCCTTCTGACGCACGTTTGCGGCCATTGTTGGCAATACCATCAAAGAACAGGCCGGTGGTGCCCAGACCGCTGCCCCGGTAATAGTAAGCGACGCCCTGAAAGCCTTTATAGGTGATTTTGGTGCCGATTTCCCCGGCTTCCACCATAGCGCCACGGCGGCTGCCCGCATCCAGATCGGGGCTGGTAAGGGCCTGCTGATGCTGCACGAGGAAGCTGGCCCAGATCCGGGTCTGCACGCCTCCGATCGTGAAGTCATACGTGCCTTTCCCCTGCACCATAGGAGAGGAATGCTGGGTGGAGGAAGCCGAGAGATCCCCACCGGCATAATTGAATTCATCCAGCGGCTGGAAGACGCCCACAGAGCCTTGCAGTCCATGATATTTGGGGGAGAGGTAGGAAATCTGCGGAATCCAGTCCGCATAGACGTACCCCACGCCGATGCGGCCCAGTGAGGTATTGCCCGGTGCGGCGTTGCTGCCGGTGGACCCAACGCTGAGCAGGGTGGCATCGTTCAGGATGGCATCGCTGCCGAAAATCGCGAGGTCTCGCCCGAACTTGAACGTCCCGACCTCTTTCGTCCCGACCGTCACGTAAACCTGACGCAGATCAATGCCAGCGGTGCCCAGCCCGACCGGGCTGCCGCCGGTATTGGCGTTGAAGGCCCCGTTTTTGGCGTTGTCTACACCCGGATACATACCCAGCACGGCCGACATATCGATGCCCGACTGCGTGGTGCTGAGTTTGAGGATAAAGCCGGCGGGCAGCAGGCCGTTACGCACGGAGGAGGAGTCAAACCCGCTGGAGCCGGTCGAAACACCGCCTGCCACCGGGCGGCCACCGGCCGGGCTGTTATAGGTGTAAAAGCCGTTCACGAAGCCGGAGAAATTGATATCGATCGGCCCGGCTTTAAAGGTCAGACCTTTGCCCGGCACGTATTTGGCAACGCGCACAATGCTGTTGCTGTTCAGGGCCTCATTGGTGGAGCGCATGGCTTCCTGCGCGGAGCGTGCGCTGGCCTCGGCCCGGTTGGCGGCCAGTTCTGCACGGCTGGTGGCTGCATCCGGCGCGCCCGGATCAAACCGGATCCCGTCTTCATACCCTGAGCTGACGCCGTACGCGCCTTTTGCCGCGTGGTGCGCCGCAGTGGCGCTGGCTGTCCGCACCGGGCGGGATGCCGCCCGTGCAGGCTCAGCGTGTGAGGCGGCGGCTGTGTGGCTCAGATGTTTGGCCAGAAGCGTATCGTGCTCGTGCTTGGTCAGGCTGCCTTTAAGCTGAAGGATATCCAGCAGGTCGCTATAATCATCAGCCAGAGCGGAGGGCGCGGTCATGAATGGCGCACAGGCAACGGATGTTGCCATAACAGGTAAAAGAAGTGCCCGTTTTCTCGATGCCATAAAAGTCTGCTCCCTCACGTCGTTTGTTATCTCTGAGAGATTGGCCTTCCCTCCGTCAACACCCGGCAAAGGCGGTATTTTTTCGCCCGGCAGGTCGGAACGGCTCTGAAACGTGCAGGGGATAAAGCATGCGTAATCTGGGAGCAGGGGCTGTAGCTCTGAGCGTTACGAGGGGCTCTTATGCGCCGCAAGCGGACCGGAATTTGTCAATTTTCGGGATTCTTGTTTGTTGTCAGTGCGTTACGACATAATGTTCCGGCTATGATAACAAACTCAGACCGAAACAAAATCTGTAAGACGCTGCCTTCTGTCTGCTTCTGGCGGAATGGAGCTATGTGGGAATAAGGCTTGTCCGTCCTCCGGAGGGCGGAAATGTCCTTTTGTTATAACGGAAAAGCTTGAAAGAATAGTTCCGAAGTCACGCAGTTGTTATGGCTCCGTGGGCGTCGGGCAGACCCGGTGCCGCACAACTTCGCCAATAATGATCAGGGCCGGGCTGGTCACTTTTTCAGTAACAGCCTGTTCAGGTAGGGTTGTGAGCGTGCCGGTAATAACGCGCTGCCGGGGCGTCGTGCCGCGTTCCACAAGTGCAGCGGGCCAGTCAGCGGGCAGGCCGTGTGTTGTCAGTTGTGCGCAAAGCTGCGGCAGCATGGTCAGGCCCATGTAAATCACCACGGTCTGGCTGCGCAGGGCGATGGTTTCCCACGCCAGATCAAGCGTGCCGTCGGTTTTGGCGTGGCCGGTAATAAACAGGCAGGCCTGTGCGCAATCCCGGTGGGTGAGCGGAATACCGGCATAGGCCGCGCAGCCATTGGCGGCGGAAATGCCCGGAATAATGCGGAACGGGACGCCAGCCTGTGTCAGCGTTTCAATTTCTTCCCCGCCACGGCCAAAAATAAACGGGTCCCCGCCTTTCAGGCGCAGCACGCGCTCCCCGGCTTTGGCGCGGCGCACCAGTTCGGCATTAATGCCCTCCTGCGGCAGGGTGTGCCGGTTGCGCTGCTTGCCGACAAAAATCAGCTCAGCATCGCGCCGGACATAGTTGAGAATGTCAGGGCCAATCAGGTTGTCATACAAAACCGTATCCGCATCCTGCATCAGACGTAGGGCGGCGAGGGTCAGCAGGTTCGGGTCTCCGGGGCCAGCGCCGACCAGCCAGACCTCGCCCTGCCGGGTATGGCCGTCCAGCAGGCTGTTCAGTTCGCGGCTGGCGGCCTCTGTCTGGCCGCTCATGGCGAGGTGACCGCCCGCGCCATCCAGAAACCGTTCCCAGACCTGCCGCCGGTCGGACGGGTCGGGCAGGCGTTCGCGCAAAGGCAGGCGTGCGTTCTGCATAAAGTCCGCCAGCAGATGCAGCCCGGCAGGGAGAATTTCTTCAATTTTCGCGCGCAGGCGGCGGGCGAGGACCGGGGCCGCGCCCCCCGTGGAGACAGCCACCTGAACAGCGCCGCGCGTGCTGAGGGCCGGGGTGATAAAGCTGGAATTGCCGGGATCATCCACCGCGCAGACGGGCACGTTCTGCTGCTGGCACAGAGCGGACAGCGTGCGGTTGAGCGCGGTATCATTGGTGGCGATATAGACAAGACGGCAGCCTGGCAGGCGGGCGCGTACATCTTCTTCAGACACCAGACCGGGCACATGCGTCAGAACGCCATCATCCGTCAGGCGCTGCAATTCCGGGCAGAGTGTGGGGGAGAGAAGTTCTATACGCGCGCCGGTGGGTACCAGCAGGCGGACCTTGTTGGCGGCAATATTTCCGCCGCCAATCACAAGGACACGGGCCTCGTCGAGACGAAGCATGACAGGGAACCAGCTGGTTTTTTCAGAAGAAGACTGCATAACCCCCTACAGCAAGCAGGCTTGCGCGCAGGACGCAAGCGTTCGCGGGCGTCGGGCCTTTAAAAAAGCTTTTTTAATCTTTCTGCGTTTCTGTGGCGTGCTGCCATGATGGCGCCGTCTTCCCGAGAGACAGGACACAAAAAGGGTGGAGTGCAGGCTCCATCGGAACGAGGAGGCAGAATGGCGGGAACTGTGACGCAACCCGGCACACAGCACGGACGCGGAGGTTTTGTGCAGGACGATCAGACCATTGTGGTGCCGGACCGGGAACTGCATGCCTATGCCGGGCGGCCTGTGGCCTTTCTGCTGCGTTACATGCGCAACCGGGGCGTGGCGCATGTCATGGTGTTTGGCTCGGTCGGGCTGGCGATTGGCTGTGCGGTTCTGGCCTCTTACGCCATCCGGCATCTGGTGGATGTGATGACGGCCACCCCGCATGACGGTGCCGTGCAGGCGGTCTGGCAGAGTGTGGCCATTCTGGCGGTGCTGATTGCCATGGATAATCTGGGCTGGCGCATTGCGGGCTGGTTTGCCTCCCGCACGTTTATTGAAATGACCGGCGATATCCGGCGGGACCTGTTCCGGTTTCTGACAGGCCATTCTCCGGCCTATTTTTCCGAGCGGATGCCAACGTCTCTCGCGGCCCGGATCGCCACGGCAGGGAATGTCTGCTTCACGCTTGAAAATTTGCTGGCATGGAGCGTTTTGCCGCCCGCGCTCAACGTGCTGCTCTCCATTACGCTGATGCTTTCCGTAAGCTGGCTGATGGGCGGCGTCACGGTGGTTCTGGCCGCGGCTCTGTGCCTGCTGATGTTCCGTCTGGCCGTGCGCGGGCGTAAGCTGCATGGGGAATACGCTGCTGCGGCAGCGGGGCTTGAGGGCGAGACGCTGGACGTTATGGGCAATATTGCTCTGGTGCGGGCGTTTGGCATGCGCCGGCAGGAGCTGATGCGCTTCAACTCCCTCGCCGGGAAAGAAATGGGCCAGCGCTTGCGCTCACAGCGCTACATGGAAAAGCTGCGGATGCTGCACGGTGCGCTGACGGCGTTGCTCACCGTGGGCCTCCTGTTCTGGACCGTTATGCTCTGGCAGCACGGGACGGCAAGCGTGGGGGAGGTGGTGATGGTCATCACCCTCGGCTTCGCGATTTTGTATGGCACGCGGGATCTGGCGCTGGCTCTGGTTGAAACCGTGCAATATAACGCCCGCCTGTCTGAAGTGTTGTCTGCTCTGCTCGTGCCGCACGACATGCCCGACCGTGAGGATGCCGTGCAGCATCCCGGTCCGGTACGGGGCGAGATTGTGTTTGAAGAAGTCGGTTTCGCCTATCCGGGCGCGGCAAACGTGCTGGACGGGTTTAACCTCCATATTGCCGCGGGCACCCGTGTGGGGCTGGTCGGGCGGTCCGGGTCCGGCAAAAGCACGGTTCTGGCTCTTTTGCAGCGTCTGCGCTTTGTGCAGGCGGGCCGTATCCTGATAGACGGGCAGGATATTCGCAGCCTGACGGATGATGGGTTGCGCGCCTGTCTCTCCATTGTGCCGCAGGATGTGTCTCTGCTGCATCGCACCGTGATGGAAAATATCCGCTACGGGCGGCCGGACGCGACGGATGATGCCGTCAAGGCGGCTGCTGCGGCGGCAGGCTGCGCAGACTTTATCGAGGCTATGCCGGAGGGGTTTGAGACACTGGTGGGTGACCGTGGCGTCAAGCTGTCTGGCGGGCAGCGGCAGCGGATTGCAATTGCCCGGGCCTTTTTGCGCAATGCGCCCATCCTGATTCTGGACGAGGCAACCAGCGCGCTGGATACGGAAAGCGAAGCGCATGTGCAAAAGGCGCTGGAGCGGCTAATGGTAGGCCGCACCGTGATTGCCGTGGCGCACCGGCTTTCCACTTTGCGGAACTTTGATAGAATTGTTGTGATGCAGGACGGCAGGATTGTGGAAGATGGTTCTCCCACCCTGCTTGAGCAGCAGGACGGCCCGTATAAAAACTTTCTGAACCAGCAGGTGACCCATTCGAATGATGTTGCATGACGATGCGCCCGCTCTGGACACTGATCGTCCGGCGGCAGCCAAAGGGGCTCTTGCCGCCTACGCCTACCAGCAGATCAGGGAACGTCTGATCTTCAG
Source organism: Acetobacter sp. P1H12_c (assembly GCF_018811975.1). Classification (NCBI taxonomy): domain Bacteria; kingdom Pseudomonadati; phylum Pseudomonadota; class Alphaproteobacteria; order Acetobacterales; family Acetobacteraceae; genus Acetobacter; species Acetobacter sp. P1H12_c. The sequence goes on from NZ_JACRVR010000004.1 coordinate 57,095, forward strand.
CGCGTATAAGGGCGGGGAGCGTCTGGTGCTGCGCCCGCTGGCGGCGTCTCTCGAGTTAAGCCCCACTCCGGTGCGCGAGGCGCTTCTGCGGCTTGTGTCCGAACAGGCTCTGGAACTGGATGACCGCAATACCGCCTGTGTTCCGGCTCTCTCCCGTGAGGTGTTTCAGGAAGTGCATCCGCTGCGCGCGGATCTGGAAGAACGGCTGACGCGCAATGTTGCCGGGCAGATCACCCCGGAGCAGATTGCGGTGCTGGAGGGCTGCCACCAGTCTTTTATTGAGGGCTATCTGGCAGGAGACCCGCATCAGTCCGCTGTAGGGAATGCCGCTTTCCACAGTGCTATTGCAGGATTTTCCAGCATGAGCATTACAGCGGGCATCATGCAGCGGCTCTGGGCGCGGATCGGGCCGTTTTATGCCGGTACCAATGGTTTGCCGCCCGCCAGCCCCGTTGAGGCCAACCACCCGCATATGTTGCTGCTGGAAGCCTTCCGGCGGCATGACGCGGAGGCTGCCGTCGCGGCGATCCGTCAGGATTTTGAGCAGGCGCGCTCCTGGCTGGAACCGCTTCTGCCTGCCTGAACCGGCCTGACAGTCAGGCTAAAGAAAAACCCGGCCCGCACGGATGGCGGACCGGGTTTTTTATGCCGGATTATTTATAATGCGCTCAGGCGTCAGGCCTTTTTGGCATCCGCAGGTGCGGCAGCCGCCTGAATGGTGGGTTTTTCACCCGGTTTGACATCCGTCAGACCCGGTACTTCCACGTCAATTTCCAGCGTGGAGCAATGCGCCCCGCGATCCAGTTTGATCTGCACCTTGTCCTGATCCACCACAACGTGCCGTTTGATCACTTCCATGATCTCACGATGCAGTTGTGCCAGCAGATCATCCTTGCCATCTCCGCCGGAAATCCGTTCGTGGGCAAGCAGAATCTGCAAACGGTCGCGCGCGACAGGTGCGGAGGAGCGGCGCTTGAAGATGTTGGAGAGGAAGGTCATGAGACTCTCCGTTTAAACAGCCAGTCAAACAGGCCTTTACGTTCCGTGGGAATGGTGACTTCCAGCTTCTCGCCAGCCAGACGCCGTGCTGCGTCATTATAGGCTCGTGCCGCGGCACTTTCAGGCTCAGCTATCGTAACCGGGGCTCCCACGTTTGAGGCCCGCAGTACGTCGCCGCTTTCCGGGATGATGCCCAGAAGCGGAATGGAGAGAATTTCCAGCACGTCGTCCGTCCCCAGCATGTCCCCGCGGGAGGCGCGCTGCGGGTCGTAACGGGTGAGGAGGAGATGCTTCTCCATTTTCTCACCTTTTTTGGCTTTCTCGGTCGTGCTGTCGAGCATGCCGATAATGCGGTCACTGTCACGCACGGAAGAAACTTCCGGGTTGGTGACAATCACGGCCATATCGGCGTGGTACATGGCCATCTGTGCGCCGCGCTCAATCCCGGCCGGGCTGTCACAGATGACCCAGTCAAACTTCTTGCGCAGTTCCTCAATGACCTTGGCAACGCCTTCGGCGGTGAGGGCATCCTTATCCCGCGTCTGGGAGGCGGGCAGCAGGGAGAGGGAGGGGACGCGCTTATCCTTGATAAGCGCCTGCGCCAGATTGGCATCGCCCTGAATGACGTTGATCAGGTCAAACACCACACGGCGTTCCGCACCCATCACCAGATCGAGGTTCCGCAGGCCGACATCGAAATCAACCAGCACAACGCTCTGGCCATTCTGGGCCAGTGCTGCGCCTAAGGCCGCGGTGGTGGTGGTCTTGCCCACGCCACCCTTGCCGGACGTGACGACCAGAACCTTTGACATCCGTGTTATTCCTCTTTGGTCTTAAAGGCTGCTTTGCCGTCAGCGTATGTTTGACAGCTCTGTATGCAAACAACCTTACAATCTGTCATCAAAAATGGAACGCAGAATATTCGCTCAGAACGAATTCTTTTGCGCAAAAGTCTTACGTGAGAGGAAAAAACGTGAGTGTTTCCCCGGAAAGCGTAACCTGAGCGGGTTTACTTGTCTGCTCGGGGTCCATTTCTTCCGCTGTTGCGTAAAACCCGTCAATCGCCACCAGTTCGGCTTCCAGCGCACGGGTGAAAATGCGGGCGTCACTATTGCCGCCAATGCCCGCAATGGCCCGGCCGCGCAGGGGGCCATAGACATGGATGGACCCGCCAGCCGAGACTTCCGCCCCGGACGCCACGGAGCCGAGGATCACCACATCCCCGTCCGGCCAGACAACCTGCTGGCCTGAGCGGACGGGGGTTTCCAGAATCAGGGTGCGGGGGGCAGGTGATTCAGGCGCGCTGTCTTCCGGGATCGCGATTTCGGCTGAGGCGCGGCCCCCGGCAAAGTTTTCCGGCCAGTCCCAGTCTGCCAGAGCAGGCCACGCGCGGTCTCCGCCTTCAATCCCGATCACGCGGATGCCGCGCTCCTTCAGGGCAGGCAGAAGACCGGACAGATGCTCGGCCTCTGCATCCAGCATACCCAGATCCAGAATGATGGGCTTACCGGCAAAAAAACCGGCGGAGCGGGCAATCTGGTGGTCCAGCGCGCTCAGCCAGTCTTCCAGCGGGGCTTCCGGCGTGAGTGTGAGCGCCAGAAAGGACCTGCCTGAAATCCGGATGCGGGGCAGGGGGGATGTCGGAGGGGATGTCGTGGCGGACAAGGACGTGAGATCTCGCTAACGTAGGATCGGAACTGGAAAGACCAGCACTGGTACACGCTGGAAGGGTTGTCTGTCGAGCATCTGTGCAGACCCCGCAGGGGATGTGTGCGAGATTTAGATGCATCCCGGCCCGATTACCCTCTGGCGTGTTGGCAAACAATGTCATAAATATTTTGCATGCGTACCCTGTATCACCTCCCCCTTTCCCCCTACTGCCGGAAAATCCGGCTTGTGCTGGGTGAAAAACGTCTGCCGTTTGAATCTGTTGTGGAACGGGTGTGGGAAGAACGCCCGGAATTCTACGCCATGAACCCGGCAGGTGAAGTGCCCGTGCTGGTGGAAGATAACGGGCTGGTGGTGCCGGATTCCTCCGTTATCTGCGAGTATCTGGAAGAAGCCTATTCCGATACGCCGCTGCTGGGCCGCACACTGGCCGAGCGCGTGGAAGTGCGCCGTCTGGTGGCATGGTTTGACCAGCGTTTTGCGCGCGATGTGTCCCGCCGCTTTATTGGTGAGCGCGTGATGAAGCGCATCAGTGGCCGGGGCAACCCGGACGGCACCGTGCTGCGGGAAGGCTATGCGGCCATGAAGCCGCATCTGAAATACATCAATTTTCTGGCGGAAAATCGGAACTGGCTGGCCGGTAATTTCCTGTCTCTGGCGGATTTTACGGCAGCAGCGCATCTCTCCAGCCTTGATTTTATCGGGGATATCGACTGGTCCAAGGCTCCGGCTGTGCGGGACTGGTACGCCCGCATGAAGTCTCGCCCCTGCTTCCGCCCGCTGCTGGGTGACCGTGTGTCCGGTATTACCCCGCCGGATTACTACGCTAATCTGGATTTCTGAAGCGCGTGACCTTTCATAATGGGGGCGCATCCCGCCACGCGCCCGATGTGCTGATTATTGGTGCAGGTGCTGCCGGGCTGATGGCAGCGTTTACGGCAGCCCGGCGCGGTCGGCGCGTTGTGGTGCTGGACCACGCGCCGGAAGTGGGTCGGAAAATCCTGATTTCCGGCGGTGGACGCTGCAATTTTACCAATACGGATATGCGGGCGGAACGCTTTATTTCCCAGAACAGGCATTTTGCCCGCTCGGCCCTTAGCCGGTATACGCCTGCACAGTTTCTGGAACTTCTGGCAGCCCACAAAATCCCCTGGCACGAGAAAAAGCTGGGCCAGTTATTTTGTGATAACTCCGCGCGGGATATTGTGCAGATGCTGCTGGCGGAATGTGCCGCAGCCCATGTGACGATCCTGACGGATGTGCGGATTACGGACGTCACAAAACCACAGGATTTCCGGGTGCAGACGTCTGCCGGAACCTTCACCAGCAAGGCGCTGGTGCTGGCCACGGGCGGGCTCTCCATTCCCAAACTGGGTGCAACCAGCTTCAGCTATAATATTGCCCGCTCTTTTGGCCTGCCGGTTATCTCGCCAGAGCCTGCTCTGGTGCCGCTGGTGTTCGGGCAGCTTGAGGAAAGCTGGGTGCAGTCTCTGGCCGGGGTTTCTCTCCCCGTGCGGGCATCCTGTGGCAAGACCGGGTTTGAGGAATCGCTGCTGTTTACGCATCGCGGCCTGTCTGGCCCCGCTTTGTTGCAGATTTCATCGTACTGGGACGCAGGGGAGCCAGTGCGGATTGATCTGCTGCCGGGGCAGGATATGAACGCGCTGCTGGCCGGACTGAAAAAAGCTAAAAGTCAGATGAAAGGCCCTGCCGCATTAAGCCGCTGGCTGCCGCACCGGCTTGCGCAGGAACTGGCCCGGCAGAGTGCGCCTGAAGAACGCCCGGTGGTGGAATGGCCCGACCGCACATTGCGCGCACTGGCGGACCGTATCCACCGGCTGGACCTGCACCCCACCGGCACGGAAGGCTTTGCCAAAGCGGAAGTCACGCGCGGCGGGGTGGATACGCGCAAACTGTCTTCCAAAACCATGGAAGCGCAGACAGTGCCAAACCTGTATGTGATTGGTGAGGCTGTGGACGTAACCGGCTGGCTGGGGGGCTATAACTTCCACTGGGCATGGGCCAGCGGCTATGCGGCAGGCACAGCACTGGCAGAGAGCGCCGCCGCCTGACAGGTTTTGGGTGCGGGGCGGATTCTTATCGTCCGTAAAATCCGGTTGCGGACTTCCGGCCCGGCATGGTGTTTGCTGGCTGGCAGAGACCTCCAGCCGTTGCTTCCCGGTCTGTGTTTTTCTGAAAACCTGCTTAATCTGCGCTGTTTTTCAGTTCTGCTGCCAGTTCCAGCGCGCGGGCATACACCGTGCGGCGGGGCAGGCCGATGGCGGTCGCGGCGAGGGCTGCGGCATCTTTGACGGAATGGGTGCTGAGCAGGCTGCGGAGGGTGGTGTCCAGATCATCCTCGCTGCTTTCTTCTGCGTCCGGTGGCCCGAGCAGGAGGGTGATTTCTCCCCGTGGCGGTGTTTCGGCATAGAACGCGGCGAGCGTGCCGACGGACCCGCGCCTGACTTCCTCAAACCGCTTTGTGAGTTCCCGCGCGACGGCGCAGGCGCGCTCCGCACCAAAAACTTCCGTCATGTCGGCCAGTGTTTCAGCCAGACGGTGTGGGGCTTCATGCCAGATCAGGGTGGCACTCAGGCCCGCCCGTTCCGCAGCGCGCAGTCTGGCAAAAGCCTCCTTGCGGGCCGCAGAGCGCGGAGGGGGAAAGCCGATAAACATGAACGGGTGCGGCGGCAGGCCGGACAGCACCAGAGCCGTCAGCGCGGCATTGGGGCCGGGGACGACTGTCAGGGGGAGGTCTGCCTCAATCACGGCCTGCACCAGCCGGAATCCGGGGTCGGACATCAGGGGCATCCCAGCGTCGGACACCAGAGCCATGCGGGTGCCATTCTGCATCCGCTCAATCAGGGCCGGAACGCGCTGGCGTTCATTGTGCTCGTGCAGGGCTTCCGTGCGGGTGGAGATGTTGCGGTCTGATAGCAGGCGCGCCGTCATGCGGGTATCTTCACACAGAATCAGGTCGGCTTCGGCAAGCGCCTGCGCGCCCCGCAGGCTGAAATCCCCCAGATTCCCTATGGGTGTGGCCACCAGAGTGAGGCCAGATGCGCTGCTGGAAGAGGCAGCGAAGGATGCGTCCCCGGAAGAGAAGGCATGACGTGACGTCTTTCCTTCGCTATGGAGTGTGGACGTCCGGTCATAAGCTTCATCAGGCCGGTTGTTTGCGGAGGACGATCTGGATGATGACGCGCACATATTCTTTCCTGTCAAAGGCCTCCACGCGAGGTCTGGCTGGAAATGGCGCAGGACGCAAGACCGGAATGGTGGTTTTAGGTGCAGTCGGGCTTGCAATGGCCGGATGTGCGGACCAGTCCGGCACGGGCACGCTTCCCGCTCCGCAGGAACCCAAAGCGGCCACCAGCCACAAAATTGGCGTCCTTCTGCCGTTAACGGGGCCGAACGCGGCACTGGGGCATGAACTGCTGGCCGGGGCACAGCTTGCCCTTGCGGAAAGCGGCGCAGCCACGGCGCAGGGTCCATCACAGGCACAAGCGCAGGCACAGGGGCGCAGCGGCGCCCTGCAAATGGACGTGCATGATACGGCTGCCGCAGGCGGTGCCTCCGCTGCCGTGACAGCCGCTGTTGAGGCCGGGGATGGCATTATTCTCGGCCCGCTGACGGCGGTGGATACCGCTGCGGCCGCGCCTGCCGCGCAGTCTGCCAGCCTGCCGGTTCTGGCCTTTACCAGTGACGTCAATCAGGCGCGCGATGGCGTCTGGGTGATGGGCATCACGCCGGAAGATCAGGTTGAACGGCTTGTTGCGACAGCCCGGAAGGAAGGGCGGCAGCATTTTGCGGCCTTCCTGCCGGATAACCCGCTGGGGCACGCCCTCGGCAACGGTCTGCTGGCCTCCTGCCGGGATCAGGGGCTGACGACGCCGACCATCGTCTATCACACCGGCTCTGCAGCCAGCATCACGCAAATGATGCGGGAACTCTCAGCTTACGATACCCGCAAGGCGGATGCGCAGCCGGACGGCAGCGCGCCAGCCCAGACGACGGACGCCACCGCACCGGACAAGACACTCCCGTCTGATCTGGCGGCGGCTCTTAACGGCGGGTCCGGCTCAGCCTCCCCGTCCACGGATGGCACGGCGCAGCCTGCCGCCCCCAAACTCGCCCCCCCGCCGTTTGATGCTCTGTTGCTGGGGGATACTGGGCTTGGCCTGAAAAACGTGATTGGTGCGCTGGCGGATAGTCAGGTCTCGTCCTCCTCCGTGCGGATTATGGGGCCGGGCCTGTGGGCCGCATTTGCCAGCAAGCTGGGGGCGCTCAAGGGCGCATGGTATGCCGCACCTGACCCGTCTTCCCGCCAGAGCTTTGTGACGCGCTTTATGGCGCGGAACCACCATATGCCCCGCCCGCTGGCTGATCTGTCCTATGATGCCGCGACCGTTGCTACCACGGTGGCCCGGACGACATCCCGGGGGTATCCGGTCAGCGCGCTCACCCGTCAGGAAGGGTTTGCCGGGGTGGATGGTCAGTTTACGCTGCTGCCGGATGGCCGCACCCGCCGTGCGCTGGGCGTATTTGAAGTTCTGGGGAATGGGGGCGGCGCAAAGCTGCTGGTGCCCGCCACAACCAAAACCTCTGTTTCTGGCTAAACGCCACCGCGAGGCAGCGTCTTTCCTGATGGGAAGCACCTGCCTCGCCTGACGTATACTGGCGTCAGGCGCGCGCATGACAAGGGGTGCATGCTGACGCCCTTGCGCTGATGTGCGCGGCACTCCGCCATGCGTGTTTTGACATCGCCCCCCAGCCTTGTAAGCTTTTCCTGAAATCAGGGCTGAAAAGGTGTGCTGCGATGTTTCCCATTTTCTCTGGCCGGTCAGGCAGAATTGCCGCGTTCTCAGCCATTGTGCTGTTAAGCGGTTGTGTGAGCCCTGCCGAGCGCATTGCGAATAAGGAAGATCATCTGGCGGCCGCGGGGTTTGCATTTCGTCCGGCGGATACGGCCCAGCGGCAGGCGATGCTCAACAAGCTGCCGCCGCATCGCTTTGTGCGCCGCGTGCATGGGGATCAGGTTTTCTACGTCTACGCAGACCCGACAATCTGTGATTGTCTGTATGTGGGCGATCAGAAAGCCTATGGCGCGTATCAGCAGTACCGGCAGCAACAGGCCATTGCGGATGAGCAGCAGGAAGCGGCTCAGGATTATCAGGATGCGTCCTGGAACTGGGGCGGCTGGGGCATGATGGGCCCCGGCTGGACGGGCTGGAACCCGGCATGGGGCAACTGGGACCCGGGAATGGGGTATTACGCGAACGGCTGGTAAAGCCTGTCATCAGGCGGCTTACGCGCGGTAAGCCCCCATTGTGCGGAGCCGCTGCGCGACCTTCTGCACCACATCATCCCATCTGCGCGGGGTGGTCTGGCGTATAATATGCATGGCCGGGTACCACGGGCTGGTGTCCTGCCCGTGCAGCCAGCGCCAGCAATTATCATACCGGTCCATCATGATAACAGGCTTGCCCAGCCCGCCCGCCAGATGCACGGACGATGTATCGACCGAGACAATCACATCCAGTGACATCATGAGCGAGGCTGTATCATCCATGGTGTGGAGTTCATCCGTCGGGTCATACAAAATCATGTCACGCGGCGGGTCCAGCATCTGGTCCGCATAGGGGCCTTTTTGCAGGCTGATAAGATTGATGCCGGGAATGGTGCTGAGCGGTTCCAGTGTGTGCAGGCTCATGGAGCGCCTGCGGTCCACCATATTCGGGCCAATCAGTGTCGGGCGTGGCGCACCGCCCCAGATCAGGCCGACATTCAACTTATGGTTGTCAGGTAGTAGTTCGGCAAAAGTCTTCACTTTTTCCGGATCGGCCTTCAGGTAAGGGACGGGCGCGCCCATTGCATCCGGTGTGGCGGCAAATACGCGCGGCAGGCTGATAAAGGGGCAATGCCAGTCGTAAGGTTGCAGTTCTCCGCCCACCTGCACAGTGCCAACGCCCTCAAGCCGATGGCACAGATCTTCCAGCGTATCTGGCACCCAGAGGTGAACATGCGCGCCCCGGCGGGCCAGAGGTTCCACATAGCGCAGATACATCAGCGTATCGCCCAGACCTTCCTCCTGCGTGACCAGCACGCGCTGGCCGGTCAGATCCGTGTCCGGGCCAAGGGAGGGGAGCAGACGGTCCTGCGGCAGGGTGCTGTGCCCCGGTAATTTCAGCCGCCATTCATGCTCGGCCCAGCCCTGCGCATAGCGTCCGGCCTTGAGCAGGGTAATGGAGTGGTTCAGGCGGATCTGCGCATCGGCCGGGCGCTGGGTAATCGCGCGGCGGTAAGCGGTCAGCGCCTCTTCAAACCGGCCTTCTCCCGCCAGAATACAGCCAATGTTGGACAGCGTGCCCGCGTGTTCCGGGTGTTCTTCCAGCACATCTTCCAGCACGCGCAGGGCTTCGGCCATCTTCCCGCTTTCCGTCAGCGCCATTGCCAGCATGTTGTAGGAATAGGTGGCGTTGGGGCGCAGACTGATGGATGTGCGCAGCGTCTCGACGGCCTCTTCAAACAGCCCCATCTGGGTCAGCACGCCGCCCAGAACGTCATGGATGCGGGCATCCTGAGGCGTGATTTTCAGGGCCATACGGCAGGCGGCGGCCGCATCGGGCCTGCGGTCCAGTTCCGCCATGATGGTGCTGAGGTCCTGCAACGGATGCACGGCTGTCGGGTTTTCCTGTGCGATACGGCACAGGATTTCCGCAGCCTGTTTCGGCTTGCCGGTGCCTGCCAGACAAAAGGCGCGCAGGATTTCCACCCCGCTATCCGCGCTGTCAGCAGAGTGGGAGAGAGCGGTGAGGGTATTTTCAAAATGCCCGGTTTTAATTTCACTCAGCGCCCGGCGCAGAATGGCAGGGTCAGGAGCCACGGAGGGCGCGGGAGAGGAGGCTTTGCGCGTCATGGCGTTATATTTACTGCCCTCCCGCCGCTGTGGAAAGGAAAACAGCGTGGCCTATGAAAAAACCCGGCCCGGCACAGGGCCAGACCGGGTTTTTGCGTCAGATCAGAGGCCGGAGGCTCAGGCTGCTTTCATCACAGCCGTGAGGGAGTCCAGAACTTCCGCAGGGTCTTTTTTCTCAAGAACGGCGACTTCCGCCACAAAACGTTCCTGAGCCGCCTCAAACAGCTTCCGTTCACTAAAGCTGCCGTCCAGACTATCAACATTGCGGCGCAGGTCGCGCAACACTTCGGCAATCTGGACCAGATCACCCGAGTTGATTTTTTCCTGATACGCCACAGCCCGGCGTGCCCACATGCCTTTACTGACATGCGGCTTGCCCTTGATGATAGCCATGGCTTTATCCACAATCTCGCGCGAGACGATTTTGCGGAGGCCAGCCTTGCGGGCCTTGGTAAGCGGGATGCGCAGAGTCATCTGGTTGCCGGGGAAGGAGATCTGAATCACTTCCAGCTTGGTGCCGGCAATTTCGTCAACACCGATGCGGTCCACACGGCCCACACCGTGGGCGGCGTAGACAATAGCGTCTCCTTCCTGGAAGGGGTCGTCATCTTTAATTTTGGTTTTGGCCTGCGCTGCGGTTGTTGCGGCGGCAGTGCGTGCCATTGCGTCTGTCACGCCGCCTTTCGGAGTTGTTCTGAATGTGCTCATAACCAAACCTTATACCACAAATTCCGTGGTCTGTCTTCCAAAACGGCAGTCTGGCCCGTATGGCAGGCAGTGCTGTATCTCAGGGCTGAATGCCATCTGTTGCCGTAATGGGCGGCGCCAGCGGCAGGCCTGTGGGCTGCACCACATCAATCTCAATGGTGCGGGCCATGGTGGCCATGGGCAGCGCATGCGGTGTGCCGGAGAACGGTTCCTGGAGGTCACTCGCGCTCTTATCCAGCACCAGAAACAGGATACCCACCAGCGAGGAGCCGAGCGGCGTGATCCATTCCAGCGTCTGGACCATGGAGAGCGGCAGAACGATACAGAAGACATTGACCAGCGCGCGGGGCAGGGCAGAAAACTGCATGGGCAGCGGAGTGTTCCGGATCCGCTCAAGGCCGCCCTGCGCATTGGCAAGGTCCGACAGGATACGGTCAATCTGGCCGTGCACTGCGCCATCAATGCCTTTTTTGGTGACTTCATCCGTCACCCCCAGTCCGAGCTGGTAGAGAATGGCGTTAGGCTGGTTGCGCCAGCCCGCAATGGCGCGCGCCATCTCCGGCGGCAGCAGACGGTTGACATCCGCAGAGACATCCACATTTCCCAGCGCGCCACGCAGAGCGTGCGGGTAAGCTGCCATGCCCAGCATCAGGTCAGGCCGGTCCTTGAGCAAAGTGCCGACCTGCCGCCCGAAGGAGCGGCTGTTGTTGGTAATGGCCCCCCACAATGTGCGGGCCTCCCACCAGCGGGCATAGGCGCTGTTGCTGCGGAAGCCCATGAACAGGGCCAGCGCTGAACCAATAAGGGAGGTTGGCAGGCTTGGCTGTTCCATCCATTCCTGATGGAAGACCTGAAACAGGATAACCACGACGAAATCCCATGCTGTCATCAGCAGGATGACACCGAGAATTTCTTTACTGATGATGCGCAGGCCGATCCGCTGGTCAACGATCATCCATTCACTCTCCGTTTTCTCTGGTGTCAGGCTTAACGCCGGACCGTAAAAGACAAGTGTGCTTAACAGTCTGTGGCCCGCAGAGTTTCCTTGCGCGCAATGCTGTAATGCGTTGAGTGCGATGATAGCACGCTCTTGTGGGGATGTGACGTGAGCCGGGGGGGCTTTTTAAAAAAAATATTATGATTTGCTTTTTGTCCCGGCAGAGGCCTGCACTCTGGCCTGCCGGTGGGAAAGGGGCTTATCGTGACAAGCAGGATGCCTGATGGCTTTTTAACGCCCGGTATCCGGAGTTTTGGACCACAGGAAAGGTCAGGCTGATGACGTCCAGCAACGTGTTGCAAACCAGATCAGAACATCTCTGCCACGGAGGGCGTGTCGGATTTTACAGCCATGCCTCTGCTGCGCTGGGGCTGGATGCCCGCTTTGCGGTGTTTGTGCCACCGGGGGCGACCGTGGCGCGGCCTGCGCCGGTGGTGCATGTGCTGGCGGGCCTGACCTGCACGGAGGAAACCTTCTTTATTAAGGCACATGCGCTGGCGGAAGCGGCGCGGCTGGGCGTGGCACTTGTCGCGACGGATACCTCGCCCCGTGGCGCGCACGTTCCGGGTGAGGAAGACAGCTGGGATTTTGGTACCGGAGCCGGGTTCTATCTGGATGCAACGCAGGAACCGTGGAGCCGCCATTACCGCATGGGCAGTTACATTGCGCAGGAATTGCCTGCCCTGACAGAGAAGCTTTTCCCGCTGGATGGCACACGGCGTGGGATTATGGGCCATTCCATGGGCGGCCATGGTGCGCTGGTGCATGCTCTGCGCGCGCCAGACTTCTGGAAATCCGTCTCGGCTTTTGCGCCTATTGTCCACCCTTCCGTCGTGCCGTGGGGCGAGAAGGCCTTTACTGGCTATTTAGGACCAGACCGCCAGACATGGCGCGCGCAGGATGCGGTCTGCCTGCTGGAAGACGGATACCGCCACCCGACGGATATTCTGATTGATCAGGGTGAGGCCGATCAGTTTCTGGAACGCGAACTGAAGCCGGACCAGCTGGAAGAGGCCGCGCAAAAAGCCGGACAGGCCCTGCGCATCCGCAGACACGCCGGATATGACCACTCCTACTGGTTTGTGCAGAGCTTTGCCGCAGACCACATTCGGCATCACGCGGCGGTGCTGGGGGACCAGAAGAGCTTTCCAGTGGTTGGATCAAATCGTGCGATGACGTCATAAGGCGCGTTTTCATGCGTAAGGCTTACTTGTTTCCCCGTTACACGCCCCAGAACTCTGAGAAACTCCTCCAGTTGTTCTGCTTCGTCGGGGCCTGTGACGTCGCATGGATTCAAGTCGAATTCCACTTTATGCTCGGCGAAGAAATGACAGTTTAAGCGCTGTTTGCCTAGAATATACGAGGCAGTTACAGCATGAGCGCGTTGCGTATCGAAGACTTGTCCAACCGTTAAAGGGGGTGAGGTCACGGCGCCGTCTATGCTGAATGAAAATCTGGAACGATTTATCAGAAGGAAATTCCAGACATGTGCCCAGTCATCTTTTGATGTATTATGTATGTATATATCACGGAGGGCACCGTCGTATCTGAAGTGTGGAGCTATCTGTGACCAGTTCATCTTGTAATGATGCAGTTCGGTTATTGTCTGAGCAACATAAATGTTGTTGGCAAATTATTACTCAATGGCTTTGAAAGCGAAGTGTCTCTGGCGGTTTTTGCTCACTCGCTGCCCTTTCGCTGAGTGAACGCAGCAGATAGGTCGTAATCGCCTGCATGCCAGACGTAAGAGGAGTTGCTGGAATTTTCGGAAAACAGCCATATATCGGACGATAATATGCGCATGGAAATGCGCATGCATCTGTGCTAATCTCTGGTTCTCAGGACAGGAAGTAAAGCTATGGTTCGCGCGCATTCCAACGGCCCGTCACGTCGTCCCACGAATGTGACGTTACCGGCTCAGTTACTCGAAGAAGCCAAATCGCTTGATCTCAACATATCGCAGGCCTGTGAACAGGGGTTGAAGTTAGCGATTGCTTCGGTCCGCGCTCAACAATGGCTGGCAGAAAATCGCTCCTCCCTTGAGGCATCTCGACAGTATGTCGAAGAAAATGGTCTTCCTCTGGCGGATTATCGGAACTTCTGAATGGCCTGTTTTGATGTGTATTGTATGGCCGGGCAAGGTGAAGCACGTTTCGTTTTAGATGTGCAGGCAGATCTGCTGGGCGAGTTGGGTACCCGCATCGTGGTGCCGTTTCTATCGCAGAAAGTGGCACCACGACCGGCAAAGAGACTCAATCCGATTTTCGTAATCAATGACCAGTCATTCGTTATGATGACACAGTTTATGGCTGCCGTGCCTGAACGTGATCTGAAGAAAGTCGTGACTTCGTTGTCTCTTTATCAGGATGAAATCACTCAGGCTATTGATCTGCTTTTAACAGGCTTCTAAAAGAGACGGCCTTAGTCGGTTTTCGCCTCATATCAGACATTGTGTCTATCCGAGATATTGTCGTAAAGCCGACATTACTGCCCGATTTCAGCCTGACGATATTGCGAGATTAATTTCACGTGGGCAGGCGAAGAGACGAAACAGCCCCCTGCCCACATTAAAACGCCACATCGGTATACTTCGCTCTTCAGCCAGTAATAAATGCCAGAATATCAGCATTGATGATATCAGCATGGGTTGTGTGCATGCCGTGCGGATAACCAGGATAGATTTTCAGCGTGCTGTTCTGAAGTAGCCTGTCCTGAAGAATTGCTGCATTTTTGTAAGGAACCACCTGATCATCATCCCCCTGCAGGACGAGGGTTGGCACCATGATTGCCTTCAAATCTTCTGTCTGGTCCGTTTCGGAGAAGGCCCTGATCCCTTCATAATGGGCTTTTGCACTGCCCATCATGCCCTGACGCCACCAATTGCGGATCACCCCTTCTGAAGCGTCAACTTCAGGGCGGTTGAAACCGTAGAATGGGCCGCTCGCTACATCCAGAAAGAATTGCGCACGGTTGGCTGCCAGCCCGGCACGCAGTCCGTCCAGCACTTCGATCGGTGCGCCTTCGGGGCTGCGATCCGTTTGGACCATCAAAGGCGGCACGGAACTGACGAGCACGACTTTGGTAACCCGTCCCTGCGGCTGACCGTATTGTGCGACATAGCGGGCAACCTGTCCGCCCCCTGTCGAATGCCCGACATGAATGGCGTTTTTCAGGTCGAGATGTTCCACAACTGCCGATGCGTCGGCCGCGTAATGGTCCATGTCATGACCGTCGCTCACCTGCGCAGATCGTCCGTGACCACGGCGGTCATGCGCAATGACGCGAAAGCCCTTGCTCAGGAAGAACAGCATCTGCGTGTCCCAGTCATCGGCGCTGAGTGGCCAGCCATGATGGAAAACGATAGGCTGTGCATCCTTCGGTCCCCAGTCTTTATAAAAAATCTCTACACCGTCGAGTGTCGTGACAAATGACATGATACTTCTCCTGAGCATTCAAAACTGATAATGCTCAGACGCTAACGTTGAACATAAGTTCAACGTCAAGATGAATTTGTAACAGAAGACTGATGATGAAGATTGGAGAACTGGCCCAGAAAACCGATCTTACGACGTCAAAAATCCGGTTTTATGAGCGCATCGGATTGCTGACAACGGTTGATCGTCGTTCCAACGGATACCGTACCTACCCACCACAGGCCGTGCTGCTTCTGGGACTCATCACAACGGCGCAACGGGCCGGATTTACGCTGGATGAAATCCGCACCCTGCTGCCCTCTGATCTGCAACACTGGGATCATGATGCGCTCATGGACGCACTGACACGCAAGATTGCGGATATTGAGGCGCTGCAGGCACGTCTGACCCAGAGCAAGGCGCATCTCCTTCGTTTGGTGGAAGATATTCAGGCGCGCCCCGAAGACATGGACTGCGCGGCTAACGCCCATCGTGTCCTGACGAATGTGCTTGCAAGACCTTCCGACAATCTGGACATCACACCGGACGATGTGCGTCTTCTGGACAGGACAGATCGTCGTCAGTCCGTGAGCAGAGGACGCAGCAAAAAAGCTGTTCCGCCTTAAATCCCTCCCAGAAAGGACGCGACTTTTCCTGCGGTCGCTCTGGCTGAAAAAGGATTCTGGCCTGTCACCAGTTTTCCATCCACCACGACATGGGACATGAACGGCAGAAGGGCTTTTTCGTAAAGTGCTTTTCGCGCCTTCACTTCAGCTTCCGCGTTGTAGGGTATTTCCCCGGAGACGCCCGCCAGCCTCTCCTCAGTCCACGAAAATCCGGTGATTTTGCGCCCGGACACCAGAAAAGAACCGTCTTCAAGCCGGGTATTCAGAAGCCCGCAATATCCATGGCAGACAGCGGAAACAATACCCCCCTTTTCCCACACTACGCGTGTGATGGCCTGAAGGCCTTCACTGTTCGGAAAATCCCACATCACGCCATGCCCGCCGGTAAAGTAGATCGCATCATAATCCTGCGGATTGATGTCTGCGGGACAGGCCGTTGCAGATAAGAGGGCCATCTTAGCCGGATCGGCCAGCCAGGCTCTGGAGGAGGTATCGCGCATCGGCCATTTCAACGCACGCGGGTCAAGTGGAACCTTGCCCCCCCTGGGGCTGACAATGCGCTGCTCATAACCTCTGGCGGCAAACACGTCCCAGGCATGCGTAAGTTCCGACAGCCACAATCCGGTCGGATGTGCGGGATTGTCAAAATGCGAGATATTGGTGGCGACGTGCAGGATACGGCGGCTCATGGCTTGTCCCTTTCATGCGGCAAGGTCCTCGGACGGCCATTCTATAACGTTCAAGGCCGGTTGAAGGTCAATCTGTCGTTTGACATTAAATCTAACTTCAACGTTAACAGTGTAAGGGCAAATCTACCTGCACAACGGAGGCAGCCCCACATGCAGACAATTCTTGGCGCAAATGGCCAGATCGCTACGGAACTGGCGCGGACATTGCATCAGCATCACACAGGGGACCTGCGGCTCGTGAGCCGCAATCCCCGCAAGGTCAATGACGACGACACGCTCATGGCGGCGAACCTGCTTGATGCAGGGCAGACGGCACAGGCGGTGAAAGGCAGCCGGATTGTCTATTTCACAGCCGGCCTTCCCCCTGACAGCACGCTCTGGGAAGAGCAGTTTCTGGTCATGCTGAAGAACGCCTTGCAAGCGTGCCGGGCGGCTAGGGCCAATTTTGCCTATTTCGACAATACGTACATGTATCCTCAGAACAGCCAGATCCAGACTGAGGAAACGCGCTTCGCCCCGGTTGGTCGGAAAGGACGGGTGCGCGCCGCAATGGCGTCCATGGTGCTGGAAGAAATGGCACGGGGAGACATTCCGGTGCTCATCGCCCGTGCGCCGGAATTCTATGGTCCAGGGAAAACACAGAGCTTCACCAACGCTCTGATCATTGACAGGCTGAAAGCAGGCAGAAGGCCACTGGTCCCTGTCCGTGACGACACACGTCGGACCCTAATTTGGACGCCTGATGCGAGCCGTGCTCTTGCAACTCTGGGTAATACGCCGGATGCTTATGGCCAGAGCTGGCATCTGCCATGCTGTGATGATCGACCGACCTATAAGACATTTGTCACTATGGCCAGCCGAGCTTTCGACCGCACACCTTCCTATTCGGTTATTGGTAAATGGTCACTGATCATCGCAGGCATTCTCTCAAAAAGGGTGCGGGAGATAAAGGAACTTCTGCCACGCTACGAGCAAGACAATTTCTTCGACTCAACGAAATTCAAACGTCATTTCCCTGAGTTTTCCGTCACGACATATGAAGGGGGTCTGCAACTGATCAGGAAGGAGTGGAGAGGCGGATAACGCGACTTCCTAGCCACCTGCCATCACTCTGAACCGGACTGGTAGAGACGAGTACTTATACTGCGGACGTGGGATCAAAAAATCCGTCGTGCGCGGAAGGGTTCGTGATTTAGGTGACACTGCCTTATATAATGTCAGCTTCCTGAAGGCTGTTTCCGAAACCGGACATTCCACTTCCCCCCCCTTAACGAACACCGTTCCTGCGATCTTTCACCTAACCCGCGACGCCCGCTGGTGGATGCACAAAACCCGCAAGCGCACCAAGCCATTTTGCAAATTCCCGCAGGAGGAGGTGCTGGGTTGAGCGTTCAAAAGGGTGTTCCAGCGCAGGCGGGATGACGGGGTAAGGGTAGAGCGTCACACCCGGCAGGGTGCGGCGTAGTTCCACCAGCGCCCGGCGCATGTGGTAGCCTGCGGTCACAACGGTCAGGGTATGGATATGGTTATCCACCACCCATGCGGCGGTCTCACTGGCGTTTTCAATGGTGGAGCGGGCCAGATAACCCAGCGTTACCCGGTCTTTCACGCTGTCCGGCAGGTGGGGCGGCAGAAGGTCCTGCTGGGTGGCCTGCGGGTCCACTCCGGAAATTAGCAGTTTATCTCCCCGGTTTTGCATCAGCAGGCGCAGGGATGTGTCTACCCGGCCTTGCCCGCCAGTGAGGGCGACAATGCCATCGGTGTGCGGCATGTTGTCCGGGGCTGGGCGGAGCGCGTCATACACAAACCACCCAAAGGCGCCGCAAAGTGCCAGACAGACAAGCAGCCCCATTTTAAGCCACCACAGGATAAAGCGGGACAGGCGGGAGGGGCGGTGGCGGCTGGCCTCGCGCCTCATGGCATCCGTCGCAGCCAAATGCGGACCATGATCTGCGTGGTCGTCCAGCCAATAAAAGCAGCTACAAATGGCAGAGCGGCAAGGCCCGCCAGCATATCACCCGGCAGAAGGTCAGGCAGGGTGCGCCAGTCCGGCATGGCAGGCGTGGCCGCCTGAAGTGTGGAGGCGGCAAACGGGGCGGCCATGCGGAAAAGCAGCAGGAGCGGGGCCATCGCCAGCAGCGTGCCCAGCACGCCGCCGCCAAGGGCGAGCCCGCCGGTGCGACTGGCAAAGCGCCCGGCAATATAGCTATCAGTTGCTCCAAGCCCGTGCAGGATTTCAATAATATCGCGCCGGGTTGACAGGCCTGCTCTTGTGGCCAGCGCGGTAATCATGGTTGCAATGCCGCCCACGGTGACGAGCGCGAGAGCCGCGCAGGCCATCAGGCTCTCGGCCAGTGCGCGCAGGCGGCTGCTCCATTCAGCATTATGTTCCACTACGGTGCCGGGCACATGCGCATTGAGCGTCTGTTCCAGATCCGCCGGGGCTTCATGCCCTTCAGCCAGACGTACCTCAATCACGGCCGGGAGCGGCAGGGCGGTTTTACCCGCATCGCCGAGCCATGGGGTGAGCAGACGGGCCAGTTCCTCCTGCGTCAGCCGATGGACCTGCGTGCCTGCCGGAAGGGTGGCGAGGTCCGCCAGCACGGTCTCGGCCCGGCTCTGGGGGGCGGTTTTGTCGGTCTTGCTGGCTCCACTCAGAGGTTGATCAGGTTCTGAGACCTGAATGGTAAGCAATTGCGCGGCACCGCCAGCCCATCGGGTGGAGAGGGTGCGGGCGCCGGTGGCACCCGTCAGCGTCAGGGCGGCGAGAAAACTCATCATCGCGACCAGAATGAACAGGCTTCTGTCCGGCAGCGCTTCTGAAAGGGAGAGGCCGTCTTTCCGGCCGGAAAAGGGAAGGGCCATGGCTCAGGCTCCATCCTGCACAAGGTGGCCGCGTTCCAGTGTCAGCGCCGGGCGGGGCAGGCGGCGGACCAGTGCCTCATTATGGGTGGCGACAATAACTGTGGTGCCCATGCTGCTGAGTTCACTGAACATATCCAGCAATTTATGGGCCTGAGGTTCTTCCAGCGCATTGGTGGGTTCATCGGCCAGAATCAGGCCGGGGCGGTGTACAATGGCGCGCGCAATGGCCGTCCTCTGCTGTTCCCCGCCAGACAGGCGGGAGGCGCGGACGTTCAGCTGGTTCCCAAGCCCTACCCATTTCAGGATGGCGTGCACCTCGTCCGTAATCTCGTCTTCCGGCCTGTGTTGCAGACGTAAGGGAAGAGCGACGTTATCGGCCACGGAAAGGTCCGGCATCAGCCGGAAATCCTGATGTACCATGCCGATTCTTTGCCGCAGGCGGACCAGAACAGCGCGGGGCGTGTGTGCGGTAACATCCTTATCCAGCAGGCAGAGTGTGCCGTCGGAGGGCAGGTTTTCTACATGCAGCAGGCTGAGCAGACTTGTCTTGCCCGCACCGGACGGCCCGAGCAGCCAGCGAAAGCCCCCCTGAGGCACCGAGAAGGACAGGTTGGAGAGCACCGGTGTGCTTGCTTTACGCTCCCTGCGCCACGAGACGTTGCTGAGACGAATCATGGTGAAAGCACGGGTCTGCCAGCCAGTGGCAGGCAGGAAGGGCGGGGGTTACGCATGGAGCCAGTGTAACGGAGGGAAGGCGGTGCTGTCGATTCGATTTCTGGTGCAGGTCCGTTCAGGGCTGCAGTTCCCTCAGCGTCTGAAGCACAACGGCCGGGACAGGGCGTGCAGCACGTTTGGAGGCCGTTACGGGGTGCGGCTGTAGGTAGGTTCCCTCAGGCGCGTCCTGCGGCACCGGAAGAGCGGAGTATGCACAGTCGCCCTTTTCAGTTCACGGCTTATGCGCAGAATAAGGGAGCAGAGTCGGAGGGGCAGGTGCAGAGTGTGCGGGATTGGATGCTGACGGACGCTTTCTGGCGATGGGCGTGGTGCGTCAGCCTTATTGTGGCCATGCTGGCAGGCGTGGCCTGTTATGAGTGGTGGGAGGATATTGTGCGGGTCTGGCCCGCTGCCGCCCGTCTGTATCTGCCGGGATGAGGTCTCACCCCACCCGGTGCAGGGTGGGGGAAGGTTGTAGCGGCGTGGCCCGTTAGATGACAGTCAGCCAGATTACATATTGCGGCCAGCCAGCGTGGCCAGAGTGGCACCGGCTGCTGCCAGACCCATGAGCAAAATGCCATCCCAGACCATGCTGCTGGCTGTCAGCGTGTGGCCTGCGACCGTGATCTGTGCCGGAATGGCGGAGGCGACGTTGGCAATGGCATCCCGCGCCTGAGGGTCCGCAGAGGCGCTGACGTGTGAGACGGCGCCAATCAGCACCGGCAGGGCTTTCCACGCAACACCGGCAATCAGCAGCAGCGGGGCAAACAGTTCAGCCAGTTGCTGAATGAAATAGAAGAAAAAATAGCAGACGGCCCAGAGCCCGGCGCGCGCCAGCCTGAGGGCGGGAGAGCTGCTGCCTGATGCGTCTGAGACAAAAGAAAACGGCCGATGAGCATCAGCACGGTTGGGGGTGGGGTCCATGGGTCTGGTGTTTCCTCGGCCAGTAAAAGCAGGGTGTGCCGCGCTCAAGAAACCGGCAGGCGCGCACAGAATTGCCGCGATTATACACAAGACAGGCAGGAGGGCACAGATGCATGACCTAAAAGGTGGTTGCTGTGGCTTTCCTGCTATAACAGGCCGTAAGGGGCGTCTGGGTGATAGGCTGAATTCTCCCTCTGGTAACGCATTCGCGAACAGACGGGACCGTCGGGATTTGGTTAGATAGAGCGATTCACGCTCATGAATGCGCGGCCTCTGTGGCCGTCAGGCAAGGGCATGATGTAGAAAAAATAGCGGAAGAAAGCAGGACACCTGAACAACGTGATGTGCGCTCCGGAACAACAGGTGCGGGATGCGGGATTGAGATGACAGTTGGTTCGGGTACCGTTTTGCTGGTGGGGCTGGACCCCGTGGGTGAGGGCGCTTTTTCCGCGCTGCTGACCCAGCGCGGCTTGCAGGTTCAGTCTGTCTCCACGGGATGTCAGGCCTTTGCGGGGTTTGAAAGCCAGTTGCCGGATCTGCTGGTGGTGGCCGGCACCCTGCCGGATATGTCCGTGGCGCGGCTGTGCCAGCGGCTGCGCGTGAATGCCGTGACCCGCAGTATTCCTGTTCTGGTTCTGCTTGAGGCGCCGGATGCCGAGCAGGAACGGCTGGTGCTGGAACAGGGGGCGGATGCCTGCCTGAGCCGTCAGGCTGATCCGGCTTTTCTGATGTTCCGCGTCTGTGGTCTGCTGCGGGAAAATGATGAAGATCCGCTCTCCCGCGCCGGGGGAACATTCCGCCAGCCCAGCGTTGCTATTGCGACGGCGCCGGGAGGGTTGTTGTGGTCCTGGCGGGGCGGCGGGCGGGATGCCCCGCCTGTGTTGCAGGATTTGCTGCGGCGGCACGGAGCCACGGTCTCTCTGATTGACGATCCGGCTGATTTTAATCTGGCAAACTGCCCTGTGGGCAAGGACCAGCCGGATTGTCTTGTCGTGGATCTGGCCTGTCCGTCCTTTGATGGTCTGGCCTTTGCCCATACGGTTGTGGCTATGCGCCGCCGGACCCGGCAGTGCATGCGCGTGCTGGGCATGGTGGAAGGCGGCCAGCTTTCCGGCCAGATGGCCAGCATGGCCTTTAGCGCCGGCGTGGATGATCTGGTGGATGCGGATATCGCGCCGGACCTGCTGGTAGCGCGCATCAGCAGCCTTGTGCGGCGTAAAATGGTGCAGGATGAAACCCGCCGGGAAGAAGCACATATTGAAAGTGCCCGCGCCCGTATGGCACTGGCGGATGCGCTGCGGCGCGTGAATGCGGATCTGGCCTCAGCCAACCGCAAGCTGATTGAGGCGCAGGCCAAGCTGGTGCAGTCCGCTAAAATGGCGTCCCTTGGAGAACTGGCTGCCGGGATTGCGCATGAATTCAACAACCCGCTCGCTTTTGTTCTGGCGCATGAAAATACCGTGAATCGCAGTATTTCCCGCGCCCTCAGCGCCGTGCGGGAAGGCGATACGCTGGCGGCGGAGCAGGCGCTGGCAAAAAGCAGTGAGCGTCTGGCGGCCTCCCTCATCGGCCTCTCCCGGATGCGGGATCTGGTGGTGAGCCTGCGGCGGTTCTCACGGCTGGAGGAGGGGGAGTTCAGCCGTCTGGATGTGCCGGAAGCCATTGATATGGTTCTGACGCTGCTGGCTCCCAAGCTGGGCCAGAATATTCGTGTGATCTGTGCGCTGGACGCCCCGCCGGACCTGTTCTGTCAGGCCGCGCTGGTCAATCAGGTGGTCATGAATATTGTCAGCAACGCTGCCGACGCCATTACGGAAAAGCAGCGTGAGCAGGAGGCTGCGGGCCTTGCCGCGGGCGAGGAGGATAGGATTGAAATTACGTCCTCTCTGGAGCCTGCCACCACCCATACGGGACAAGATTACGTTATCCGGATTAGTGATACCGGACCGGGTGTGCCGAAAGATCTTCAGGAACGCGTTTTTGAACCGTTTTTCACAACAAAACCTGTAGGCTCAGGAACAGGGCTCGGGCTGGCGACCGCGTATGGCGTTGTGCAGGCCCATGACGGGAGTATTGTTGTGACCGATGCTCGGGAGAACGGCGGAGCCTGCTTTACGTTGCGTGTGCCCTATCGGGCTGAAGAGGAAAGGCGCACCCATGCTGCCTGAACCTGACAAAAGGCCCGTTGTCCTTATTGTGGACGACGAGCCGGAAATACTGATTGCTCTGACAGACCTGCTGGAAGACGCGTATGACGTGCTTTCCGCATCCTCGGGGGAGCAGGGGCTTGCGCTGCTGAAGCAACGGTCTGACGTAGCGGTGATTGTGTCCGACCAGCGGATGCCGGGCATGACGGGGGATGTGTTTCTGGCCCGGGCCAGACTGCTGTCTTCCGCCGGGGCTATTCTGCTGACGGGCTATGCGGATATCACCGCGGTGGAAGCCGCGTTGAATCAGGGGCAGATTTCCTTTTTTGCCTATAAGCCTTGGGATGATGAAACCCTGCTCTCCATGGTGGGGCAGGCGGCGTCCCGCTATCGTCTGGAAAAAGAGCTGCAATGCGAACAGCTTTTGCTGCGTGGGCTGCTGGATAACCTGCCGTTTGGTCTGGCGTTCAAGGAAGAGACCGGGCGCTTTATTCGTCTCAACCGCCAGATGGCGGACCGGTTCGGCCGGAGCATAGAGGCCTGCGTTGGCCAGACGGAAGAAGAGCTGGTGGACGCTACCCGTCTGGATAGCCTGAAAGAAGCGCAGAGGGTTCTGGATTCCTCTGGCCGGGATCAGCAGATTTTGCAACTGGCCGGGCCGGACGGGCAGGCCCGCTGGCATGACCTGACGCGCGTGCGGCTGGACGGTGAGCCGGGAGTGACTGTGTCCGGCGGGGCAGCGGGCCTGAAAAACTATTCCATCCTGATTGACCGGGATGTGACAGATCTGCTGGCCATGGAGCAGCGCCTGCGTCAGGCTGAAAAAATGCAGGCCATTGGCACGCTGGCTGGCGGGATTGCCCATGACTTTAATAATCTTCTGACGGCTATTCTCGGCTCACTGGAACTGGTGATGGATCTGGAGCCGCCGAAGGAGCCCGGTGTGGCCCGGCTGTTCCATAACGCGCTGGAAGCCGCACGGCGCGGCGGTGCACTGACGCAAAAGCTTCTGGATTTCAGTCGTCCCCGCCATCTGGCCTGCCAGCAGGTTGATTTGCGAAAACTGATGGCATCCTTGCAAAGTTTTATGTCTCAGGGGAAAGTTCCGGATGAAATTCAGGCAGTGCTGGGGCCGGAGGGCGGCTATTCCAGCAGCCGCATCAGCACGGTGCAGTTTGAACTGCCTGATGCGCCCTTGCCTGTGGTCTGGACGGACGCAACACAACTGGAACTGGCGGTCTTTAATCTGTGCGTGAACGCGCTGGATGCGCAGCCGGAAGGCGGTGCGACGACTGTTTCTGTCCGGCAGGCGGCACGTCCGCTCGGGCTTGTGAGCAATACGCATAATGGGGAAGCCTGGGTTGTGGTTCAGGTGATGGATCGCGGCGTGGGCATGACGGAAGAAATGCAGGCCCGCATTTTTGATCCGTTCTTCACTACCAAAGGGATCGGGCAGGGCACCGGGCTTGGCCTGTCCATGATCTATGGCTTCATCAATCATTGCGGGGGGGAAGTGCGGGTGGAAAGTGTGCCGGGTGGCGGCACGTCCATTGAACTCTGGCTACCGGCCATGGCGGAAGAACGCCCGGCGGTACCGTCTATTACGCCCGCACGGGTGCAGGCGGCCTCTCCGCAGAAACTGCCGCCCGTCCAGCAGGGCGAAACTATTCTTGTGGTGGATGATGAACCGGGAGTGCGGGCTGTAACAGCCGGTTTCCTGCGCCGCGCCGGATATGCGGTTCTGGAATCCGCCAGCGGAGCCGAGGCGCTGGGGGTGATTGCCGATAAACCGGATATCGCGCTGGTTGTGATGGATGTGATGATGCCCGGCATGAACGGGGATGAAGTCGCCCGCCGCCTGCATACCGTGCGTCCGGAACTGCCTGTGCTGTTTGTCACCGGCTATGCAGATCTTGCGTCCCTGCCGGAAGGGGTCACGGTCCTGCATAAACCCTACACGCGGGACGCGCTGCTGGGGGATGTCAGGGCCATGCTGGCCGCATAAGCGGTGCTTTCCTGCCCGCAGGCCTCTTGTGCTGGCGGCAGGAAAGCTTATCTCTTGCTACTATGCAAAGCTTTCACACAGCCTCCTCCTCGCATGATCCCGTCGGATGGCACGGGACAACAATCCTCTGTGTCCGGCGTGGCCCCACTGTGGCTATGGCCGGAGATGGGCAGGTCACGCTCGGTCAGACCGTGATTAAAGGGAACGCCCGTAAGGTGCGGCGGATTGGCCCTTCCGGTTCCATTCTGGCCGGATTTGCTGGTGCCACGGCGGATGCCTTTACGCTGCTTGAGCGGCTGGAAGCCAAGCTGGAGCGCTACCCCAATCAGCTTGAACGCGCCTGTGTTGAACTGGCAAAAGACTGGCGGACAGACCGTTACCTGCGGCGGCTGGAAGCCATGATGGCGGTGGCTGATGCTGAACATTCCTATACCCTGACAGGCAATGGTGACGTTCTGGAGCCGGAAGACGGCATTATCGCCATTGGGTCCGGGGGGAATTTTGCCCTCTCTGCCGCTCGGGCGCTGCTGACTGTTGAAGGGCTGGATGCGGAGGATATTGTGCGGCGGTCCATGAAAGTGGCCGGGGATATCTGCGTTTATACGAACCATTCTGTCAGGGTGGAAACGCTGACGGCCTCTCCTTCAACAGATAAGGTTTCTTCCTGATGGATGCACCGACCTTTTCTCCGAGGGAAATTGTCTCGGAGCTTGATCGTTTTATTGTCGGGCAGGGTGACGCCAAGCGGGCTGTGGCCATTGCGCTGCGCAACCGCTGGCGGCGTGCGCAACTGGCCGAAGGGCTGCGCGAAGAAGTTGTGCCCAAAAACATCCTGATGATCGGCCCGACAGGCTGCGGGAAAACCGAGATTGCCCGCAGGCTGGCAAAACTGGCGCAGGCTCCGTTTTTAAAAGTTGAGGCCACCAAGTTTACGGAAGTCGGCTATGTGGGGCGCGATGTGGAAAGCATTGTGCGGGATCTGGTCGAAGCCTCCATCACCATGCTGCGGGACGTCAGACGCAGGGATGTCTCGGTCCGTGCAGCGCAGGCGGCGGAAGACCGGCTGGTTGAAGCGCTGGTCGGGGCAACGGCCTCGGCCGAGACCAAGAACAAATTCCGCACCATGCTGCGGGATGCCCAGCTTGAAGATAAAGAAGTCGATATCGCGGTTGTGGAGGCTGCTCCGGCAGGCGGTGGCGAGATGCCGGGGATGGTCCCCGGTCAGGTCATCAACTTTAGCGAGATGATGAAAAACTTCATGAGCAAGACACCCCAGCAGCGCCGCCTGAAAGTGGCGGCGGCGCGGGAGTATCTGGAGCGTGAAGAAGCGGACAAGATGCTGGATACGGAGGCCCTGACGAGGGAAGCCGTGGCCCATGCACAGGAAAACGGCATTGTCTTTCTGGATGAAATTGACAAGGTCTGTGGGCGTGCCGCCGATGGTGGTGGCCGGAGTGGCGATGTCTCGCGCGAGGGTGTGCAGCGTGACCTGCTGCCGCTGATTGAAGGCACGACGGTGTCCACCAAATATGGCCCGGTGAAAACGGACCATATCCTGTTTATTGCCTCCGGTGCGTTCCATCTTGCCAAACCGTCTGACCTGCTGCCGGAATTGCAGGGGCGTCTGCCTATCCGTGTGGAACTTCAGCCGCTGACCCGTGAGGATCTGCGCCGTATTCTGACAGACCCTGAACATTCTTTGCTGAAACAATATACGGCACTCCTCAGCACGGAAGATGTGACGCTGACATTCTCGGACGGCGCGGTGGATGCGCTGGCTGAACTGGCTGCGGACATTAACGAGCGTGTGGAAAATATTGGTGCACGCCGTCTGGCCACGGTGCTGGAAAAGCTGCTGGAGGAAATCTCCTTCACGGCGTCTGACAGAAAAGGGGAGGCCATTCATGTTGAGGCCTCTCTGGTTCAGGAAAAAGTTGCTCCTCTGGCCCGCAAGGGTGATCTCAGCCGGTTTATTCTGTAATGAACGCACCTTTTGTTTTGCCGGAGGAAGACACAGCCTCCGAAGCGATTGACGCTATCCGTGATGAACTCGACGTCTTTGACGACTGGATGGAACGCTACCAGTACATCATTGAAATGGGTCGCAAACTGCCGCCCTTTCCGCCGGAGTGGTGCAATGATGATCACCGGGTGCCCGGTTGCCAGAGTCAGGTCTGGCTGGAAGCACAGGAAGAGGGTGGCAAGCTCTACTTTGCCGGGCTTTCCGATGCTGCGATTGTCTGCGGGCTGGTAGCGCTTCTGCTGCGGGTGTATTCCGGGCGGTCACGTGAGGAAATTATGGAGACAGATCCTCAGTTTTTACGGGATCTGGGGCTGGTGCAGGCTTTGTCCACCAACCGGGGTAACGGCGTGGAAGCCATGGCGCGGGCAATCCGGTCGGCTGCGGCGTCTTTAAAAGTTTAAGTCTAAAAAGTCTTCTTGCGTAAAAAACCGCAAGAAGACTTTTTCTCGAAATTCCATTTCTTTGATGAAATTAAATATTTAATTTTTAATTATATAGATAAGCCCTGCGTTATTTTATTATTATTTCTTGTTATTGTAATGGTTAATTCGGTTTATTAATATTTTTATTTATTAGAGAATATTAATCATTGGCGTTCTTAATCAATGTTTTTATAAATATATGAAGACAATGAAGAAGCTTAAAAATATCTGTTCATGATTTTCTTCATGCAGTAGCCTTTAAATCGTTATGGCCGTCTCTTGTCTTGAAGGATTTTATCTATCCTTCAAGATTTTGTATTTTTTTTGAGAATTTCAGATCAGGCCATGGTCTTTTAAAGCGAGAAAATTATAAAATGTCGTCTCTTATTTATCCTAAAGAAAGAACATTAGAGAAAATAACACTCGTTCTGGGTATCATTTTCTGGTTGCTTCTTCTTGTTGGTACATTTGGTGTTGCCCTGCTTGTTCTTCTTGTGGGGTATATTTTCTATCTTTTTGCACAGTCAGCTCTCATTTCTTACATCAAGGGCAATGGTGTTCTGCTAACATCACGGCAATTCCCAGACCTGCACCAGCAGTTTGCGGAATGTTGCGCCACACTGAAGATGGAGCCGTGGCCGGAGGTTTACATTCTGCATGGCAACGGTGCCATGAATGCATTTGCTACGCGTTTTTTGGGTGCTCAGTACGTAGTGCTTCTTTCCGATGTTGTCGATGCCATGAGAGCTAACCCGGACGGTGTCCGTTTTTATCTGGGGCATGAAATTGGTCACCTGCACATGCGCCACCTTGGTAAAATGTTCCTGCGCTGGCCAGCATTGTGGCTTCCGCTGCTGGGCGCTGCGTATTCTCGTGCGCGTGAAACTTCCTGTGACCGATATGGCCTCGCCTGTTGCTCATCGCCGGACAATGCCGGGCGGGCCCTGGCTGCGTTGGCTGCCGGGCATAAGCGCTGGAGAGATCTTGATCTTGAACAGTTTTGCCTGCAGGTGCGTGAAACTTCAGGTTTCTGGATGTCTCTGCATGAACTGACAGCAGGATATCCGTGGCTGACAAAGCGCGTGGCCCGTGTCACGTCGCGAGAGGCCTTTATTCCTGCACGCTCAAAATTTTCCTACCTCCTTGCGTTGTGCGTGCCTTACGCAGGGCGTAGCGGCGGTCTGTTTGCCCTTATAATTTATATCTATATTTTGTTGTTCGCCTTTGCGTTTGGATTGCCTTTTTTAAAGGATGTAACGGCAAGGTTTGAGGCAATTAAGATGGTGAACGAGACCGCAGTCGCACGCAATGCGCTGACAAACGCCTATTTTAATAACCGCCAACCCCCAGCTTCCCTTGCAAGTCTTGGTGTGCCGACTGGCCTGCCCAACGGAGATCGCCTGCTCTACAATCAGCAAAACATGACGCTTGTTATCAATTCTGGCGGTAAGAGCATCCGGCTGATTCCTTCCTTGCTTGACCAGAGCAAGATCATCTGGCGCTGTGTTGCGGTGGAAGGTTTGACGACCAAGCAGCTTCCAGCCTGTAAAGGCCCTCGCTAACAAGGGTCATACTCCGCCTTAATCAGGCTCAGAATATTATGACAAGCTTGTCTTAGGGGGTGATTTCAACGCCCCTGTCGATAGAGCAAAAAAACCGGCTGCTCAGAAGAGCGCGCCGGTTTTTTTAACCGTTTTATTCGTTCCGAAAAAAGTCTGCGTTATGCAGATTTTTTCTCGGAAAGACCTTTCAGAACATCCGCGGGGCGGATGGGCTGGTGGCGCAGGCGGACACCCACAGCATTAAACACACCGTTGGCAATGGCTGCACCAATGGTCGTTACACCCGGTTCGCCCAGACCCATGGGCTTTTCCGTGCTGTCCACAAATTCAATATCCATCTCCGGGATATCGGTAATGCGGAGCGGGGTGTAGGTGTTCAGGTTACGGTCCCGCACGTTGCCGTTTTCAATTTCGGTGTTCTCAAACAGTGCCATGCTCAGGCCCCACAGAGCGCCACCTTCCGTCTGGGCCATAGCGCCATCCGGGTCCACAATGGTTCCGGCGTCCAGCACCAGCCAGATTTTCTGGCAGGTGACAGCACCGGTTTTGCGATCCACATGGACCTGCACAGCCCCCGCCGTCCATGTCGGCATCGCGCGTTCCTGCCCGAAGGTGGTCGCAATGCCAATGGCGGTATCAGGCGGCAACTGGGCTTTGCCATAGCCGCATTTTTCTACCAGACGCTTCAGCACATTGGCCTGACGGGTCGCGCCACCAACGGAATCCGGTGCCTTGCCCGCGTTGCGGCCTTTGGCTGTCAGCAGGGAGAGGCGGAACTCGACCGGGTCATGGCCGAGGTCATGCGCCAGTTCATCCAAAAATGCTTCATGCGCCCATGGCGTCCAGCCGGAGCTCACGGAACGCAGCCAGCCGGGGCGGAACGTGGCGTCTGCCAGATCATTATCAAGCGCGCGGACACGCATCGGGCCGACATCATACCAGTGGTCAGCACCTGCAATGGCGAACTGATCATACGGTTTGCCGTCAGCACCTTTTTCCATGAAGGCGGCTGCCATAACACGGGTCGGCCAGCCTGCGGAGGCATGATGCTGCCAGCCCTTGAGGTTTTTCTGGTCGTCCAGCGCCACGCGCACCGTCTGGATGGACGGGGAGCGGAAGGAGTCAAACTGCATATCATCCGAGCGGGTGAGGATCAGCTTGACCGGCTTGCCGTCCAGCGCCTTGGAAATCAGAGCAGCGGGAACCGCGTAATCCCCGTTCAGGCGTCGGCCAAAGCCACCGCCCAGCAGATAGCTGCGCATGATAACGTCGGACTCTTTCACCTGAAGAGCCTTGGCAATTACCGGCAGGAACAGGGACTGCCACTGGTTACCGCAATGGATTTCCCATTTGCCATCCTGCAGGCGGGCCAGAGCATTCATCGGCTCAAGCTGGTAATGCAGCACGGAGGCGCAGGTATAGGTGCGTTCAAAAACCTGTTTGGCGGAGGAGAAAGCGGCATCCACCCCATCATCATTGAACACGCAGGTGCCACCGGTTTTTTCGGCAATCTGCTTGCGGCCATGTTCGAGAATGTCTTTTTCCGAGACATTGGCCGTCTTGCCCGGTGTCCACGTAACCTTCAGCGCATCGGTTGCGCGGATGGCGGCAGGATAGGTAGAGGCAATAACAGCCACCCAGCCGGGCACCGTTTCGGACGGGTCTTCCAGAACGATGTAGCGGAGATAGCCTTTGATCTTTTTGGCTTCACTGTCATCCACGGAAACGACTTTGGAGCCATAGCGCGTAGGCGGCAGTTTGGGCCGCGCATACACCATGCCGTCCAGCTTGGCGTCGATCCCGTAAATGGCGGTGCCATCCGTTTTGGCCGGAATGTCCAGCGCCCGGACTTCCTTGCCAATCAGGCGGCGCTCAGAGTGCGGTTTGAGCGGCAGCTTGGCCATCTCATCCGGTGTGAAGGACCGCGTGGGGCGCGCATGGCTGACAATGTCCCCAAAGGAGACGGAGCGGTTGCCTGCAACCACCCGGCCATTGCGGGCGGCGCAACTGGCGGCGGAGGTGCCGAGCAGTTTAGCGCCTTCTTCCACCAGCACGGTGCGGGCGGCCGCACCGGCCTGACGGAAGACATCCCATGTCATCCACACGGACCATGACCCACCGGTGACCATCAGGCCCCATTTCGGGTCTGTATCCACATAGGTAATGCGGACTTTATCCCAGTCGGCTTCCATTTCATCCGCAATGATACGAGCGAGGGCGGTGCCGATATGCTGGCCCATTTCCGCACGGATGATGTTGACGTTGACGACACCATCCGGGCGGATGGAGCACCAGACGGTGGGTTCAAATGCGCCATTGCCGGGCAGGCTGCTGTTCTGCGGGAAAGTCTGGGCGGCGGAGGCCTCCCGCGCAAACCCGAACATGAACGCCGAGCCAAGGCCTGTCAGCAGCACGCCGCGGCGGGTCGGGCCACGTCCGGCCGCACGGTCCTGCCGGGCTGCAATGCGTTCCAGTTTACCCATTAGACTTCTCCTCACGCATGGCGGCGGCGGCTTTTTTGATGGCCTTGCGGATGCGGACATACGTCATGCAGCGGCACAGGCTGCCGCCCATTACGCCGTCAATTTCTTCATCCGTCGGGTCCGGATAGTCCTTCAGCAGGCTGACGGCCTGCATGATCTGGCCGGACTGGCAGTAACCGCACTGCGGAACCTGAATGTCCCGCCATGCCACCTGTACGGGGTGTTCACCCTCGGGGTGCAGGCCTTCAATCGTGGTGATCTCAGCCCCTTCAACGGAGCTGACCGGCGTGATGCAGGAGCGCGTGGCGCGGCCGCCAACATGCACCGTGCAGGCGCCGCACTGGCCAACGCCACAGCCAAATTTGGTGCCTGTCTGGTCCAGCTCGTCACGCAGGGCCCAGAGCAGGGGGGTATCTTCCGGCACATCGACGGAAACGTCACGGCCATTGAGTTTGAACTTAATCATGAGTGGCTCCGTGTGCCGCCTTAGTGAGAAGAATTGACGGGAAGGGTTTTAACGGTCTTGCGAATTTCCGCAGCTTTCTTCTCAAGGTCTGTCCAGGGCGGCAGCGTGGTGCGGGTGCGGCGCAGGTAGGCGGCGATACGGGCCATATCTGCGTCGGACAGAGCGTTATAGAAGCTGGGCATGGCAACGCCGGACTGACCTTCTTCCGCGGTCAGACCGTGCAGCATGACCTGATACAGGTTGGTCGGCTCATCCAGCCACAGCGCATTGTTCAGCGCGAGATCCGGGCGGCCAAGCACGGGCATGGGTGCCGCGTTGTAATGGCAGGCCCCACAGGCGCCCTGATACAGGCGGGCATCCGGGTCCAGCGTATTCAGGCCGATCAGATCTTTTTTGGACTGCTCCATGGCGCGGGCAAGGGCGGCCTTGTCATGCCCCTGCCGTTCGGCCGCGTGGTCCACATCCGCATAGTAATGTGCAATGGCATGCACATCATAATCGGGCACCTGAGAGAGGAAGCGGTGCGGGATGGGGGACATGGGGCCGCCAGCCGGGCCGTGCAGCGGTGCCACGCCAAAGCGCAGATACTGGTACAGCTCGTCTTCCGTCCATGTGGTGGGCGTCGGGTTCTTGTCGTTCAGCGGGGGGGCAATCCACGCATCCACCACAGCGCCATCATACATGGAGCCCTTCTTTTCGGCCCCCATCAGGTTACGTGGCGTATGGCAGGCGCCGCAATGGGCATTGCCTTCTGCCAGATAGGCACCACGGTTCCACAGTGCATCATGGCTGGGGTCGGGTTTGTAGACGCCGGGGGTGAAGAACATCAGCTTCCAGCCCGCCTGGAAAATACGCAGGCTAAGCGGGAAGGGCAGCTCATTCGGGCGGCGGGCCATATGCACGGCGGGGCGCGTCATCAGATAGGCATACAGATCAGAAATATCCTGATCCGTCATTTTGGTGAAGTGATCATACGGGAACGCCGGGATCAGATGCAC
Source organism: Acetobacter sp. P1H12_c (assembly GCF_018811975.1). NCBI lineage: Bacteria > Pseudomonadati > Pseudomonadota > Alphaproteobacteria > Acetobacterales > Acetobacteraceae > Acetobacter > Acetobacter sp. P1H12_c. The sequence goes on from NZ_JACRVR010000004.1 coordinate 89,723, forward strand.
ACCCTGACGGGAGACGCCGTAACGCAGGGAGCGGCGCAGCGCCTCTTCTGACCATGCGCCAATCCCCATTTCCGGGTCCGGGGTGATGTTGGAAGAATAGATTGCCCCGAACGGGGTTTCCATCTTGTAGTCACCGGCAAGCTCAGGGCCGCCGCCATTATCTGTGCGGGTGTGGCATTCCGCGCAATAGCCTTCAGCCGCGACAATGCGGCCGCGGTCAATCTGCTCGGCGGAAAAGCTGCTGGCAGCCGGCGGCTGTATTGTGGCAATCGGCGGATACCAAGCATAATACAGAAACCCGAGCCCGCCCAGGACACCAGCCCCGACAGCTCCTGCTAAGAGACGTTTAATCACTCTACCCCCAATCCTGTGCATACGACAGCCAGCCGAAGCTGAAAGACTGAAAACGCCCAGTCTCCCTCTTCGGGAGGTCCGGGAACCTGCCGTCTGAAGGTCTGTTATTTAATAGTGGACAAAACTTATCTGGATTTGGTCCGCAAATAAACGCATAGGTTTCCGCGTGAAGCGGTAAAACCTGAATAAGATTTATTTGAAACACGAGAATGTTATGGAAAACGGCCAGTTTCTCTCTTGACTATATTTACGTGTATATGGACAGCGTCTGTTTTGCATGTAAGGCATGCGTCTATAGCGTAATAAAAAGACGGCTGTGAGAGAGTGAGCGGGCTGTTTTGCTGTGCGCAAGGTAAGGCAGGAAGGGTCTGCTTTATGAAAGTAAAGCAGACCCTTTCCGTTATAACAAGAATTATAGTCCGAGTTGCGTAAGTGTCTCGCGCGCGCCCTGTGTGCGGATGCTACGGCGCAGTTTGACGACGTCCTCCACAAAAGCCGGGTACTGCTCCAGATTCCATCCCGCAAAAACCGGCATGGTCAGGCCGGTTGCCAGATCATCCTCCAGCGCCAGTGCTCTGGCGGCATCCGGCAGGCCGGGTTCGGAGAGTTTGTAAGTCTTCTGGCTCTCGGTCTGACCACGCAGATATTCAAGGAAGCAGGCCACCCCGAACGCGATGCGCCGATGGTCAGCACCGGCTTTCAGCGCACCTTTGACAGTATCAGTCCAGAAAACCGGCAGTTTTGATGCGCTGTCAGACGCGATGCGCAGAAGCTGATCCCCAACCGCCGGATTGCGGAAGCGGTGCAGGACCTGATGCGCATAGTCGCTGAGAGACACGCCTTTTGGCGGGGTGATGGATGGACAGGCATCCTGCGCCAGAAACTGTTCCAGCAGGGTGACAAGCCCCGTATCCGCCATGGCGTGCGGGACGGTATCATAATCCATCAGCAGGCCGGGCAGGGCGAGCATGGAGTGGGAGGCGTTGAGCATCCGCAGTTTGACCTGCTCATACGGTCCGACATCATCCGTAAACTCTACCCCGACGGCTTCCAGTTCCGGGCGGCCAGCGCAGAATTTGTCTTCAATCACCCATTGGGTGAAGTCCTCCGCAAAAAGGGGCATCTGGTCGGCCACGCCGCTCATGGCGTCCAGACGAGCCACGTCGGCCTCAGAGACTGACGGCGTGATGCGGTCCACCATGGTGGAAGGGAAGGTGACGTTTTCCCTGATCCAGGCGCCCAGAGCCGGGTCCCGCGCTTCTGCAAAGGTGCAGAAGGCGGTGCGGGCGACGGTGCCGTTGTCCCGCAGGTTGTCACAGGTCATGACGGTAAAGGGGCCGGTGCCATTATCACGCCGCAGGCGCAGGGCTTCCGTCACCAGCCCAAACGCGGTTTCAGGCACGGCGCGTTTGAGGTCTTCAGCAATGGCTGGGTCATCCAGCATGAATTTCCCGCTCGCATCCACATAATAGCCGCCCTCGGTAATGGTCAGGCTGACAATTTTAATGGTGGGGTCTGCGAGGCGGCGGATGGCGGCGGCGCGGTCCTTTGCGGCCTGCACATACTCTGTAATGCCACCCAGAACGCGGATGGTGTGTGTGTTGTCCGGGGCAAATTCCGTCAGGGTATAAAGGCCGTTCTGTTCTGCCATGATGGCGGCGCGGCGGGTTTCCCGTGCGTTGTCACGCAGTCCGACCCCGACAATTGCCCAGTCCTGCTGGCCGGGACGCGCCAGAACCCGATCAACATAGAGTGCCTGATGTGCCCGGTGAAAATTGCCGACCGCCAGATGGGCGATGCCCGGTGTGGTTTTGCTGCGGTCATAGGCGGGGGTGAGAACCTGCGGCGGAAGCTGGCGGAGTGTGGCGCTGGAAAGGGCAATCATGGAAATCGGCATACCTCATTCTGTTGTAAGGCCAGTATTCTGTTGTGGGGCCAGTCTGGTGCAGAAAGAAAATCGTTTAACCACAGCGCACTGGCTCGCTGTGCTGCACACAGGCCCCTGTTGGTCAGAGTAAAGCGCGGGACGGAGGTAGGTTGCCTGCGGGATGCAGAAAACGTGGCCTTGCGCGCGGTCTTTCCAGAGTGGGGCGGCAGGGGCCGCACGGCTTTGCCCGGGGGCAGGAAAGATCTGACGTATGAGTGAGCCTACCATATCCTTGCTGAAAAATCCCGCTCAGATGCCGCTTGAAACTCTGAACGCTTTCCGTTATGTGAGCGGCTTCGTTACACGCGTCCGGGCTTGTGGGGCATGCCCGGCCGTGTTTTGTCGCTCTGGCAACAGAGGGACGCGGTTCGAGCTTTCAGGAGTAAAGAAATGCCCAAGATGAAGACCAAATCGTCGGTCAAAAAGCGGTTCAAAATCACCGCGACCGGCAAGGTGCTCTCAGGTCCGTGCGGTAAGCGTCACGGGATGATCAAGCGTCCGCAGAAAATGAAGCGCAGCAACCGTGGCGCACAGGTGATGACACCGCAGGACGGCCGTACCGTCAAGCAGTGGGCACCCTACGGGCTGGTTTGAGGAGCATCTGAGATATGGCACGTGTAAAACGCGGTGTAACAACCCACGCCCGTCACAAAAAAGTCCTGGACATGTCCAAGGGCTTCCGTGGCCGGTCTTCTACAAACTACCGTATTGCTCTGGAACGGCTTGAAAAGTCTCTCCAGTACGCATACCGTGACCGCCGGAACAAAAAGCGCGAATTCCGCGCTCTGTGGATCCAGCGTATCAATGCTGCTGTGCGTGAGCACGGCCTGACCTACAGCCGTTTCATCAACGGTCTGGACAAGGCTGGCATTGAAATCGACCGTAAAGTTCTGGCCGCCATCGCTTTTGATGACGCCGCAACGTTTGCGGAAATCGTGAAGAAAGCTCAGGCTGCTCTGGCTGCCTGATGCTTCTGGCCGATTTGCTCTGAAAAAGGCCGTCCGTAAGGGCGGCCTTTTTCTGTTCTGGTGGCTGTTTTTCCGGCTTGGGGGTTTTCTCCGCGCGGCTGAGCGGCTATCCGCCTCATAGCATTTTCCCCTCTCGTGTGAGGTTTCATGAGCGACGATCTTGAGATTCTCCGGCAGGACGTCCTGTCGGAACTGGCCGGTGCGGCTGATATGCGGGCATGGGATGCCGTGCGTGTGGGCACACTGGGTAAATCGGGCCGCCTGACGGCACTGCTCAAGGCGCTGGGGAAAATGGCCCCGGATGAACGCAAGGCCCGGGGCGGTGCCCTCAACCGCCTGCGGGATGACCTGACACGCGCGATTGAAAGCCGTGGGCAGGAACTGGAAGCCGCAGCACTGGAAGCGCGTCTTGTGGCGGAACGTGTGGATATCAGCCTGCCGCCGCCCGGAACGGCACAGGGCGCTCTGCACCCCATCAGCCGCGCTGTGGAAGAAATGACCGCCATTTTTGGCTCCATGGGCTTCAGCGTGGCGGAAGGGCCGGATATCGAGACGGACTGGCATAACTTTTCCGCCCTGAACACGCCGGACCATCACCCGGCCCGCACCGACCATGATACGTTCTATCTGCCGCCCGTGCCGGGGCTGGATGTGGCGCGCGTGCTGCGCACCCAGACTTCCGGCGTGCAGATCCGTACCATGCTGAGCCAGAAGCCGCCGATCCGTGTGATCTGCCCGGGCCGGACCTATCGTGCGGACCATGATGCGACCCATTCCCCCATGTTCCACCAGTGCGAAGGTCTGGTGGTCGGGCAGGGCATTACGCTGGGGCACCTGAAAGGCTGCCTGATTGAGTTTCTGCGCGTGTTTTTTGACAAGCCGGATCTGCCGGTGCGTTTCCGCTCCTCCTATTTTCCGTTTACCGAGCCGTCCATGGAAGTGGACATTGGCTGGTCTCGTCGCACAGGTGAAATTGGTGGTGGGGAAGACTGGCTGGAAGTGCTGGGCTCCGGCATGATTCACGCTCGTGTGCTGGCCAACTGTGGTCTGGACCCGCGGGAATGGCAGGGCTTTGCCTTCGGGATGGGGGTGGAGCGCCTGACCATGCTGAAGAACGGGATTCCGGACCTGCGTTCGTTTTATGAGAGTGATATCCGCTGGCTGCGTCATTACGGGTCTGACCCGCTTGCGCCCGCACTGCTGCACGAAGGGGTGTAAGACATGAAATTTACGCTTTCATGGCTGTATGACCATCTTGAAACCTCAGCCACGGTTGAGGAAATCTGCGCCAAACTGAACCAGATCGGCCTTGAGGTTGAAGGGGTGGAAAATCCCGGTGCGGCTCTTGAGCCGTTCCTGACCGCCCGTATTCTGGAAGCCACGCAGCATCCGAACGCCGACCGCCTTCAGGTCTGCCGGGTGGATGCCGGGCCGGGCATGAATGATGTGCAGGTTGTGTGCGGGGCCCCAAACGCCCGGGCCGGGCTTGCCGTGATTTTTGCAAAGCCGGGGACGTATGTGCCGGGGCTGGATATTACCATCAAGGAAGGCAAGATCCGTGGTGAAGCGAGTGGCGGTATGCTGTGCTCCCTGCGTGAACTGGGTCTGGGTGAAGAGAGCGGCGGTATTGCTGAACTGCCGGAGGAGACCTTCCCCGGCCAGTCCTACGCTGATTTTGCCGGTCTGGATGATGTGGTGATTGAAATTGCCATTACCCCCAACCGGGGTGACGCGCTGAGCGTGCGCGGCATTGCGCGAGATCTTGCTGCGGCTGGTCTGGGCACGCTGCGGCCCTGGCTGGCTGAAGCGGTGGAAGGGACGTTTGAGTCCCCGGTTGTGTGGGAAAACGCTTATCCGGAAGCCTGTCCGTGGGTGCTGGGCCGTACGGTGCGCGGTGTAAAGAACGGTCCCAGCCCGGACTGGCTGCGGCGTAAGCTGGAGAGCATTGGCCTGCGGTCTATTTCCACGCTGGTGGATATTACCAACTACTTCTGTTTTGATCTTGGCCGCCCGCTGCATGTCTTTGATGTTAAAAAACTTTCTGGCAACCGCCTGACGCTCTGCCACGGTGCCGGAGAAACCTTCAAAGCACTGGACGGGCAGGATTACACTGTCTCCCCGGATGATTGCGTGATTACGGACGCCAATGGCGTCCAGTCCGTTGCGGGGATTATGGGCGGGGAGGCCTCCGGTGCGGATGAGGGCACAACGGATGTCTTTATTGAATGTGCGCTGTTTGACCCGGTGCATATCGCGCTGAGCTGCCGCCGTCTGGGCCTGTCTTCTGACGCCAGCTACCGCTTTGAGCGCGGTGTGGATCAGGCGCTGCCCGTGGCAGCGATGGAAGCAGCAACCCGCATGATTGTTGATCTGTGCGGTGGTGAGGCCAGTGAGGTTGTCTCTGCCGGTGCGCCGCCCGCATGGCAGCGTGAGGCGACGCTGCGCTTCAGCCGCGTGCGCGATCTGGGCGGCCTGGATGTCCCCGCTGAGGAAAGCGTCGCTCTGCTGGAAAAGCTGGGCTTTGAAGTTCAGGACAAAACGGAAACCCATGTGCTGGCCAGCGTGCCGTCCTGGCGGAATGATATTGCGCAGAAGCCAGTTCTGGCTCAGGGGCGCGATCTGCCAGCCGATCAGGCGGCCCGTGCGGCCGAAGGCGTTGAGCAGATTGAAGCCGAGAGTGATCTGGTGGAAGAAATCCTGCGCCTGAAAGGGCTGGATGCGGTGCCCCCTGTGCCGCTGCCGCCCGTGAGCGTGGTGCCGGGTGTGGCGCTTACGCCGCGCCAGATCCGTACAGCCCGTGCCCGCCGTGTGCTGGCGGCGCGTGGTCTGGTGGAAACGGTCGGGTTCTCCTTTGTCTCGCATGAAGATGCGCTGCGGTTTGGTGGCGCGCCGGATAGCCTGCGCCTGCTGAACCCGATTGCGTCTGATCTGGACCAGATGCGTCCGACCCCCATGGTTAATCTGGTTGCCGCCAGCCAGCGCAACGCCGCACGCGGCTGGGCCGATCTGGGCCTGTTTGAAATTGGGGCCGGGTTCTCGGAAGACGGGCAGCAGCAGATTGCCGCTGGCGTACGGACTGGCCATACGCCGCGTTATCCGGGGCAGGTCAGCGCGGATGTGTCTCTCTGGGCGGCCAAAGCTGATGCGCTGGAGTTGCTCACGCAGCTCGGTGTTGCCATTGAAGGCGTGAGTGCAACGCCGGATGCGCCCTCATGGTACCATCCGGGCCGCTCTGGCGTGCTGCGTCAGGGGCCGAAAATGGTGCTGGGTTATTTTGGGGAACTGCATCCGTCTCTGTTGCAGGCGGAAGGGATTGATGTGCCGGTGGTAGGGTTTGAAATCCTGCTGGACGCCGTGCCGGAACCCAAACGCCGCAAGAAGAGCGCGCCAAAACTCTCGGCTTTCCAGCCGGTCCGGCGTGATTTTGCCTTTGTGGTGGCACGCGATGTGCCGGGGGAAAAACTGCTGAAAGCTGTGAAGGGCGCAGACCGCGCTCTTGTTTCTGATGTCAGTCTGTTTGACCTGTATGAAGGCGAGCATGTGCCGGAAGGCCACCGCTCCATGGGCGTTGAAGTGACGTTGCAGCCGGTGGACAAGAGTCTGACGGATGCGGAACTGGAAGCGGTGTCCGAGCGTATTGTTGCCGCAGTCGCCAAAGCGACAGGGGCCACCCTGCGCTAGGCAGGCAGCAGGACAGGAAGCGGAGAGTAACGGGAATGACACACCGGATGGTACGCCTCAGACACGGAGCGAGACTGGGGCTGCTTTCTGCCGTGCTGATGGCGTGCGGTACACAGACCCTGCGGGCGGAAGATATTACCGGCGCGGGGTCGAGCTTTGCGGCGCCCCTTTATCAGGCGTGGTCTGCTGCCTCTTCCAGCAGCACAGGTGTGAGCGTGAATTATCAGACCATCGGCTCCGGTGCTGGCCAGAACATGGTGCTGGCCGGAACGGTGGATTTCGGGGCGTCTGACGCGCCGATGGCCCCGGAAAAGCTGGATGCCGGGCATCTGATGCAGTTCCCGACGGGTATTGGCGGCATTGTTGTTATTGTAAACGTGCCCGGTGTGCCGGATGGAGCCTTGCGGCTTACTGGCCCGGTGCTGGCGGGGTTGTATGATGGCACGATCAGTTCATGGAATGATCCGCGCGTAGCCGAGCTTAATCCTGACCTGAAACTGCCGGATCTGCCTGTGGCCCCGCTGCACAGAGCAGACGGGTCCGGCACCACGTTTGTCTTCACGGATTATCTGGGCCGGGTCTCCCCGACATGGGGTACATCCGTCGGGCGTGGCACGTCTGTTGACTGGCCCGCAGGCTCAGGCACACGCGGCAATGACGGTATTGCCGCCTACGTGGCGAATACCGAAGGCAGCATAGGCTATGTGGAATATGCCTATGCCGAGCGCAACCATCTGCCGATGGTCCAGTTGCAGAACAAGGCAGGAGATTTTGTCACGGCATCGGCTGACAGTTTTGCTAAGGCGGCTGAGTCTGCCGTGTGGGATGAAAAGACGCTGACCGCAGCGCTGTCTGACACGCAGGGTAGCGGCGCATGGCCGATTGTGACCACCACCTATGTTCTGGTGCCCCGCCGTTCGGCTGGCACGGAACATGGTCTGGCTGTCCGGACGTTTTTCCGTTGGGGGCTGACCAACGGTGAAGCCGCCAGCCGCAAGCTTGATTATGTGCCGGTTCCGGCGCGCGTAAAAACCATGGCGCTTGGGCTGCTGGATCAGCTTCAGGGGCAGAAGGCTGCTGGGAAATAACTTTCCGGCGGGAGGCCAGAGAGTATTTCATCTTTTGTCAGCCATAAGATTCCCATATCGACGCAAGAAGGGCGGACACGTGAAGTGGCCGCCTTTTTTGTTCGAGGATGCCTGTCCGGCAGCCTGTCTACTACGGGGCGAAGCAGAGCGGTATTGGCCTGATGTGCTCAGGCACAGGCTGCTTGTGGAGAGAAGACAGTTTCCATCTGTCCTGAAGATGTCCCCGCGTCCAGCACGTACGGACCGGCGGAGAGGATTTGTATGGTGAGTATGCGGCCTACAGCGGCTCCGGATGCGGGAGCGAGAGGCAGCGTGGCACAGCCATCTGTCCAGCGAGCGTACTCATTTTCCTGAGTATGCCAGCCTGACAGGCTGCTGTCTGTCAGATGAGGCGTGATGTCGTGTGATTGACCGCCTTCACGGCAACATATTGTTCCAACCAGCACGCCGAGCGTTCGGCGGTCATCCACAAAAGGGCCGATACTGTCAGCCGGTCGTGCTGAGCGGGAAATCAGAGAAACCGTCGCGATACCCGGCGGAAGGAGGAAAAAGCTGCGATCATGTTCCTTGCGGAGGGCGCGCAGGCGTGTTCCGGCGGGCGTGAGCAAATGCAGGTCAGCGTCATGCGTGACGTTGCGGGTGGTCTGGCGGGGCAGCAGACCGAGTGTCTGCGCACGGGAGAACAGGAGGTTGAAGAGGCGTTCAACATCGGTTCGGGCAACCGTCAGAGGGGCTGCGCTATCCTTCTCCCACGTTTTGGGAGTGGACGGGAGGCGGGCCAGTGTGCCGGGCTGTGAAAAGCTGCGACGGTTTCCGGTATCCAGATAGCTTTCTGTCAGCGCGCCGTTTGCACGGATCACGGCATGCTGTGCTGTTTCAATATGAAAACATTCATACTGGGGGAGGCTGCGGTCATAAAAAATGGAGGCGCCATTAACCAGCATGCGCACCGGCACGAACTGCCCGTCAAAATAAAGGCAGTGTTCAGGGGTGACGAGCAGATCCTCAAACGGAACATTGTCCGCAAGTGCATTTTTCAGGATTCGCACCGGGTAACCGGCTTCATCCGCAGGCAGGTCTGCCCGCACGGTGACCGGGCGTTTGCCGGCCCAGATAACCGCGCGGCATTCTGCCCGGCCTGTATCATAGGTCATGACCTGATCGTCTATGCAGATATTTTCCACAGGAGTCAGACCGGATTCGGTTTCTATAAGAGTACCGTTCAGGAAGCAGACCACGGCTTCCAGCATGACCGCGCCCTCATCCGTTTTGCTCAGCGTGAGGTGGGAGAGGTCGGAAGCGCTGAATGTCAGAGTGTAGGTGGTCTGGTTATCGGTAACAGTGGCCGTGTTGCCAAGGATGCTGAGTGTCGCGTTTCCATCATTTGTCAGGGTCGAGAGTGTCAGCGTGTTGCCGGTTGTGAAGTTGGCCAGAGTGGCGGAGAATGACGAGGCAGACTGAAGGGTGAGTTTGCCGGTATTATCGCTAAATGTAATCGTCTCTGTGGCGGGCGCTGTTCCTGCAAGCACCAGTGAGGCTCCACTGGTAATGGTAATATTCTGATAAGACTGGTTGCCTGAGAGCGTCCACGCTCCCGCGACGGTCATGGTCTGGAAGTTCTGTGCGCCGTCAAACGTGCCTGAACCGGAGAGATTGACCGTGTTGGTGCCACCGCCGCCATCGACCATCCCGATAATGACAGAACCGGTCTGGATGTTCAGCGTGTCATTTCCGTCCCCCAGCAGAATGGCGTCTGTGGTGCCGGAAATGGTGCCGGAGTTGGTCAGCGTGTCATCTTTATCATCATTGATACGGATGCCGTACCCGTCCAGTCCTTGAATCGTGCCGTCATTGACCAGCGTGGTGGCATACGGTGCGTAACCCTGACTGCTGTTATCAATCAGGATGCCGTTTTGTGCACCGCTGATGGTTGCTCCCGCATGGTTGGTAATGCTGCCACCGCCCAGTGCCAGCCCTTCACTGGTGTTGGTGAAGCCATCGCTCCCGCTTCCTCCGGCGCCGGTACCCTGAATGGTACCGTAATTGTCTATGGTGGCGTAGCCATCAATATCCACACCGTCTCCGTCGCCCGTGCCGGACTTGTCATAGGCTCCGGTAATTGTGCCGTAATTGGTGACGCTGCCGGTGCCATCCGAGCCAACGCCCGAGCCGTCACGCCCGGTAATTTCTCCGCCCTCTTCATTGACCACCACAACATCGGTGCTGCTGGTAATACCGTGGCGTGCGCCTGAGATGCTGCCCGAATTGTTCACTGTGCCGGCATCGTCCTGAAAATCGATGCCATCATTTTTGGTCGCGCCGTTTGCGCCACCAGCATAAATGGTGCCGGCGTTGTTGATGACGGCGTTTTCTCCCGGACGGATGGCGTCTGCATCGGTGGACTGGATCACACCACCTTTCTCATTGGTAATGGTGATGCTGGACGCGGTCGCCAAAGCATTGAAATCAATCGCCTGACCATCGGTGGTGGATGTAATCGTCCCGCTATTAGTCAGTACAATGGTGGCGGAGGGCATATCCGCATCAATCCGGATGCTGTCATCCGAGCCAGAGAGAGTGCCGGTATTGTTGATGGTCAGACTGGCGCCGGAAATTGTTGCGGCAGTTTTGCTGGCGGTGGCGTCAATCGCGCGTTTGCCTGTGGATTTAAGCGTACCGCTATTTTCAATATCAAGCGTTGAGATGGAATCCAGATCAACCGAGACCGTAGTCTTTGCAGTGCTGATTTGTTTCGTGTTTGAATAGGTCTGGTCAGAATTCAGGGTAACTGTGTTGCTACTCATGAAGGGCGTCCTCTCTGGCTGGAGGAACGTTCTGTAGCAAGTCTGATTTTCTGGAATAGTCTGGCAAAAGGGGCAGCGTTAATTTTTAACAAAACATTCACGCTGCATGTGGCGGGGGCGCTGAATGTGTCAGGACAGACACGATTTTCGGGCGGCAAAACACAGTCATCCCGCGCTCATCCCGGTGTTGTCCCGACTTTCATCCACAGATTCTGTGGATAAAGAAGCGGGTAGAGAAATTATGGGCCGAAGGGGGTAGCACCCAGGGGGCGGTTCTGGCGGACTAGCGCAGCCAGACCTGTGAGAAAAACAGTTTATTGACCTGAGTGTAAAAGAAATTCTTCAGGCGTGGTGAGGTGATGATCACATCATCTTTCTCAATCACCGGGGCGATGGGGGCCTGTTCCATCAGCAGGCGGTCAGCCTGCCGCCAGAGATCATCCGTCTGTTGCGGCGTAAGAGACACATCGATTTTAGCGCGATCCATAATCGCCTGAATATGCTTGTCACAAAAGCCGGGGATGTTGATGGAGCTATCCGAATTGGGGTGAAAATTCTCGCATCCCAAAAGATCATCTAAAAAATTAGATGGGGATGGATAATCTGCTGACCAGTCTTTAAGGGCAATCTGTACATGGTTCCCTGAGTTCTGCATGTAGTTGAACGCCATGGAGCTACTGAGCGGGCGGAGCGTGGCCTCATAGCCAATGCTTTGCAGCATGTCGCGCAGCCATGTGCCCATGGCATAATCAATACTGGTATTGGCCGTGACCAGCGTAACGTGTTGCCCGGCGGTGCCGCTTTCCCGCACCAGTGCACGGGCTTTTTCCAGATCCGGCGCAGCCCAGCGTGCAGCCGGGGCGGAGGGAGAGGCGCCGCGCGTATAGAAGCACTGGTCAGACGTAACCGGCAATGAAGAGGGCAGCATACCGCACAGAGGCCGGGCAATACCGGGGCCACCATAGAGAATGACCATGGCTTTGCGGTTGAGCGCATAGTTCACGGCCTGCCGGGCCTTGATCTGGTTGAACGGTGGCAGATTGACGTTCATCGGGATGAAATACATCGCCGGATGCGGTGTTACATGCGTTTGTGCGGTAAAACGGCTGCCCAGTTCCCCCAGCCTGTCCATGGGAACAGTGTCCGCCATCCAGTCATACTGGCCGTTTTCAACAGCCGTCACCGCGGCTTCATCCGGGATGCCGAAGCTATAGTCTATGCCGTCCGGGTAGCCGTCAGGCTGGGCCTGTGCATCCCACACGCGGAAATAGGGGTTGCGGTCCAGACGCAGGATTTTGTTCGGGTCATAACTCGTGACCCGATACGGCCCAGTGCCGGGAATGGGCTCGTTGCCGATGTCATGGTCCGGGGTGCTGGCGGGCAGAATAACGGCATGGGTAAAGGCCAGTTTTTGCAGGAATTCTGTATCAGGCTGCGCCAGATGAAAGGTGATGGTGCGGCGCGCCGGATCATCCGAGATCCCGTCTTTCAGGCTACAGTCCGCCGGGTGGTTCAGACAGGCATCGGCTCCGGCAATCGCGGAATAAAAGGAGCCTGCCGTGGGTGAGCCGACACGGAAAATACGGCGGAAAGATGCGACCACATCCGCTGTAGTCAAAGGCTGACCGTTGGAAAAGCTGATATCCGGCCTGAGCGTAAAAACGTAGGTGCGCCCGCCATCCTGTGGTGTGGGAAGGGTCTCGGCCAGATCCGGCACAACCTCGTTCCCACGGGGGCCAGTGGTTTTGCGGAAGGTTGTCAGCCCATCATACACCACAGCATACAGATTGATGTATTTGGCGGTGTAATTGATCTGCGGGTCAAGTGTGCCGCCGGAGGCTGCGGCGACAAGCCTGAGCGTGCCACCCCGATGCGCGGCCAGAGTTTCTGGTGTGGGGTCAACTGCTGTCTGCGCGGTGGCAGACAGCGGGCTGCTCGCGACCAGACCACCTGCCACCGTCAGGCCCGCCAGCAGGAATGAGGAAACAGAACGCCGCACGCCCCGGTGCCTCAGCATGCTCAAGGCGCGCATTGCTCTCCCTTTACCCTTTAGGGCTGCGATGCAGGTGCGCCGTTAACTGCGGGCTGCTGGTCAGCCGTGCCCGGAGGCTGGTCCATCAGGTGTGAGAAATTCCGGTAGATGGAACTGACCAGAAAAATACCCAGCATGAGCGTGACAATAACAATGCCCAGCCGCAAGAGTTTGCCTTCCATGTGTCTGCGGTCCTTCAGCGTTGCGGAGTGGGCATGTTGGAGGGCGGGCGATACCAGTTGGGCCCGCGCTCCCCATGGTGGGTTCTGGGGTGATAATAATGGTGTGCGTGGTCATCCGCGCAGGATGTGAGGCCCAGCAGGCCCAGAAGAGACAGGCCGGGGATTACCCGCCGCGCAGAAAGGAAAAAACGGTTCATGAAGCAATCATACCGGCATTTGAGATGGCGCGAAAGGGATGTGTATCAGGCACCGGCCACGCCGTTGCCCACCATATCCAGCGGGTTAACCAGCCTGTCAAACGTCTCACCGTCCAGATAGCCTGACTGCACGGCAGCCTCCCGCAGACTGAGATTCTGTTCCGTGGCCCGATGCGCGATGGCCGCCGCCTTATCATACCCGATAGCGGGGCTGAGGGCGGTCACGAGCATGACGGAGCCGTTTACATATTGTGCAAGACGCGGCTCATTCAGCTCTGTTCCCTCCACGGAGAAAACTCTGAAATTATGGCATCCATCCGCCAGAATACGGATGCTGTGCAGACAGTTGGCGAGAATGACCGGGCGCATGACATTCAGGTTGAGCTGGCCCTGACTGGCGGCAAAGCCAACAGTGGCATCATTGCCCAGAACCTGCGTTGCAATCATCACCAGCGCTTCACACTGGGTCGGGTTGACCTTGCCGGGCATGATGGAGGAGCCCGGTTCATTCTCTGGCAGGTGCAGTTCTCCAAGTCCGCAGCGCGGGCCGGAGGCCAGAAGGCGCATATCATTGGCAATTTTGAGCAAAGGCACAGCCAGCCCTCGCAACCCGGCAGAGGCTCTTGCCATAGCATCCAGCCCGCTGAGGGCCGCGAATTTGTTCGGAGCGGTGACAAACGGGCGGCCCGTCAGTTCAGCGATTTTGCTGGCGATGGCCTTGCTGAATCCCGCCGGGGCATTCAGCCCGGTGCCAACAGCGGTACCCCCGGCGGCGAGTTCAAAAAGCCCTTCCCGCGCCGTGCGGAGGGCGGACAGGGCATCTTCCAGCATGCAGGCCCAGCCGGACCATTCCTGCCCGACGGTCAGCGGCACAGCGTCCTGAAGATGCGTGCGGCCAATTTTGACAACATTCATCCACTGCTCGGCTTTGGTGTGGAGACTGTCGCTGAGGGCTTCCACTTCAGGAATCAGCCGGTTTTCTATTTCCAGCAGCGTGACGATATGCATGGCGGTAGGGAAGGAATCATTGCTCGACTGCCCCATATTCACATCATCATTCGGGTGCACCGGCTTTTTGGAGCCGATCTCACCTCCGGCAAGCTGAATGGCGCGGTTGGCGATCACCTCATTCAGATTCATGTTGGTCTGCGTGCCGGAGCCTGTCTGCCAGACAAAAAGCGGGAAATGCGCGTCCAGCTTGCCCGCGCAGATTTCATCCGCCACGCGGGCAATCAGGTCTGCTTTCCAGTGTGGCATCCGGCCATCGGCTGCGTTGACCAGTGCCGCGGCCTTTTTCACCACCGCATAGGCATGGCAGAGGGGCAGGGGCATATGGTCTTCCCCGATGGAGAAATGCACGAGGCTGCGCTGGGTCTGTGCCCCCCAGTATTTGTCGGCGGGGACCTGAATTTCGCCCAGTGAATCCGTCTCTGTGCGGAAGCCGGTTGCCGTCAGGCCAACTGGACAGTCTGTGATGGTGGGTGATGTCGTCATGAGAGTCATCCCGATTGTGTCTGGTGATGTCATGCTCGCCTCGTGCCGGTGCCTGAGGCGCTCTGATGGTCTTTTTTCAATATGGGGTGTGGCATTGCTGCCGCATGTCAGAATAAAGTCACATTCAGGCGAGGCATGGCCCCGGCAAAGCGCCCCGGTGCAGAGCAGGAAACGCACAGGCGAGGTGGTTGTTCGCGCAGGGAGTGTGTTAAAAGACGCTCACTTTCCGGAACGTCTGCCTTTCTGGTGCCTTATCGTCATGCAACAGAAGAATCTGAGTGCGGAATAATCTGGCTGGAGGAGCAAAGAGGGTATGGCGGTAACGGGTCTGGCTGCGGTACTGCTTGCCATTGCGCTTCTTCTGGTCATTGTCAGCACGGTTCAGCCCATTGCCCGCAGGCTGGAACTGTCTGAAACCGTTCTGCTGGCTATTGTCGGCATTATTATCGGTAGTCTGGCAGACTTTGCCTTGCGGACCACGCATACGTCCGCCCTGAATGGCATTGCGGAAACGCTGCTGGATTTCCCGATCAACAGTGAAGCGTTCCTGCTGATCTTCCTCCCCGTTCTGGTTTTTCAGGGCGCACTGGCCATTGATGTGCGGCGTCTGGCGCATGAGGCAGCAACGGTGCTGCTTCTGGCCGTGGTGGCAGTGGTGGTGTCCACGGGGGCCATCGGACTGGCGTTGCTGCCTTTTGCGCAGATGCCACTGGTTGTCTGCCTGCTGCTGGGCTCCATTGTCGCGACGACGGACCCGTCCGCCGTGGCCGGGATTTTCCGGGATATCGGGGCGGCAACACGCCTGACGCGTCTGGTGGAAGGGGAAGCCCTGCTGAATGACGCGGCGGCAATTTCCATCTTCTCCATCCTGCTGCCCTCAGTCACCCTGCATCATGCCATTCATCCGGGCGAGGCCGTGATCTCGTTCGTGATTTCCTTTGTCGGGGCGCTGATTGTCGGCGTGGTTTTTGGCCAGTTAACGCTGATGATGATCACGGCTCTCAGCGGGTCCGCCGCTGCGGAAATTACCCTGACCGTCGCCCTTCCTTACGTGGCCTATATCGTCTCGGATGAATTTCTGGGGGTGTCCGGAGTGGTGGCCACGGCAGCGGCGGGGCTGACCTTGTCCGTCTACGGGCCGTCAACCGTACGGCCGCAGACATGGCTCTTCCTTAACCAGTTGTGGCAGCAGCTTGTGTTCTGGGCCGGGTCTCTGGTGTTCGTGCTGGCCTCCATGCTGGTGCCGCATCTGCTGGTGGGTATGACCCGGTGGGACTGCGTGCTGATCCTGATTGCCAGTGTCGCGGGGTTGGCGGCGCGTGGGGCGGTGGTGTTTGGTCTTCTGCCTTTCCTCGCCATGACAAAGCTGGCGCCCCCTGTGCCGACACCGTTCAAGGTCACAATGGTCTGGGGCGGTCTGCGCGGCGCGATTACACTGGCTCTGGCGCTGGCGGTGACGGAAAACGAGCGCGTTTCCACGCCCGTTGCGCATTTTATCGGTATTCTGGCCACCGGCTTCGTGCTGATTACGCTGCTGCTGAACGGCACGACGCTGCGGTCTCTGGTGCTGTTTCTCAAGCTGGACAAGCTCTCACCCATTGATGAAGCCATGCGGCATCAAGTGCTGAGCATCGGGCTGGAAAACGTCAAGGAACGCTCGGAAAAGCTGGCGGATGAACTCGGCTTTTCCACGGATGCGACGGGCACCGTAATTGAGCAGGTGGACCGCCGCGCGCATGAGGAGCAGGGGGCCAATACCTTTGATACAGCCCTTGGTGATACGCAGCGTGTGAACCTTGCGCTGATTACCATCGCCAGCCAGGAACGCTCTGTCCTGCTGGACCTGTTCCGTATTCAGGGCTTGTCCCGCCGTGTGATGGAAACGCTGCTGCGCTCCTCCGAGGCCGCGATTGACGGTGCACGGCTGGAAGGGCGTCTGGGGTATGTGCGTGCCCTGCGCCGGCGGCTGAGTCCGTCCCTGCGCTTCAAAATTGCACAATGGATTCATAAGAACCTGCGCATCGACCGCCCGCTGATGCTGTGTATGGCGGAGCGGTTTGAAATGCTCATGGTGGCGCATTTTGTCTCGATCTCGCTCACACGTTTTATGAGTGAGCGGCTGGAGCCGACGCTGGGCAGCCGTATTGGGGACGTGGTGGCCGAGGTGTTGCAGCGCCAGCGCAAACTGCTGGACGAAGCGCTGGAAACCCTGCGCCTGCATTATCACGGCTATTCGGAAGCTCTGGAAAACCGGATTTTCCGCCAGATTGTACTGCGGCTGGAGGGGGAGGAATATGACTCTCTGCTGGCGGAATCCCTGATCAGTGATGAACTGAACCGCGAGCTTCTGAAAGAACTGGAACGCCGCCGCCATCGGCTGGACAAGCCGCTGAGCTTTGACCTGCGCAGCGGGATTGAAAGCCGCCTGAAAAATGCGGCTGTCTTCCGGGGGCTGCCCAATGCGGAACTGCATGATCTGGCCACAACAACGTCCCTGCGGTTTGTGGCTCCGCAGGAACTGATCTGCCGCCGTGGGCGCAAGATCCGCAATATCTACTTCATCAGTGCGGGGCTGGCGGAATCGCATGTGGCGGAGCGGGATATTCTCTATGGAGCCGGGGACCTGATCGGCGCATTGTCCGCGATCAATGATGAACGGTGCCCGGCCAATATCCGCGCCGTGCAGTTCGGGCACTTCATGGTGATCAGCGCCTCCCGCTTCCGGCGGCTGGTGGAAGAATATCCGCTGGTGCTGGAAAATATTGAGAAGCTGCGCCGCAAGCGTGAAGCCGGAGAACGGGCCATCAAGCTGGTGCCTGGCGCAACCCCAGCTGAAAAAGAAAGCGAGCGCCCCGGTGTGGCGGCCTCCGCCTTACTGAAGCTTGAAAGCAAGATGCCAAAAAGCATTGCGGCTGAGCCTCAGGAAAATGAAAAGCCGGTGGATCAGGAGCAGCCCTCTTCCTCAGGCTAGGCGTTGCCTTAGCGCGAGGTTCACGGCGGGCAGGGGCAATAGCAGGGGCTGGAATATACTTTGCGGGGCTGGCCTGACCTGACAGAGGTTGTAGAGCCTTCGGGGAGTAAGACGGTTTTTTCATGATGTTCAGGCGGAAATTTCTGGCATGTGCGCCTGCGTTTACGGCGTTCCCGGCCTTTGCCGCGTCTGGAGCCCCGTCGGTTATTGCGGCCTATGAGAAGGCAACCGGAGGGCGTATCGGCGTGTATGCCTGCAACCTGGCAACACGGCAGCGCCTGACGTGGCGGGAAAATGAACGGTTTGCTCTGTGCAGCACGTTCAAGGTCTCCCTCGTGGCTGTGGTTCTTCAGCGTGTGGATCAGGGAAAAGACAGGCTGGATGAGGCGGTGTCTTATACCAGGGCCGACATTGAGCGGGCGGTTTACGCTCCCGTGGCTCAGGCCAGCCTTGAAGCCGGTAAAATGTCCGTCCGCGCGCTCTGTCAGGCTGCGATTGAGCAGAGTGATAATGCCTGCGCCAATCTGCTTCTGGCCCGCGTGGGTGGGCCGGAAAATCTGACACGGTTCTGGCGGTCTCTGGGGGATCAGACCACACGGCTGGATGGCTGGGAGCCGGATCTCAACAGGGTTCCGCTGGGGAGTGTGCGCAATACCACAACGCCTGCCGCTATGGCGGGCGTTCTTGAGCATCTACTGTTCGGGGAGGTGTTGTCGGCGTCCTCCCGCCTGTTACTGACGGAGTGGCTGAAAGGGTGCCAGACCGGGAGGAACCGTCTGCGCGCCGGTTTTCCTGCTGGTTGGGAGGTGGGTGATAAAACCGGGACTAATGGGCAGGACGCCGCAGGCGACTGTGCTGTTGCGTGGCCTTCACCCCGGACGCCGCTCATTGTTTGCGTTTACACACGAGGCGGGCATCCGGCGGAAGACCAGTTTCGGGCGGCGTTTGCCGGGATAGCCCGTCTGGCCGGACAGACTCTGGCGCAGAGTTCAACCAACTGAAGGGAGCGTAAACGGATGACCCTACTGTGCAGGCTTGCTGCGATCTCGGCACTTTTGATGGCTCCGGCTGTTGCCCATGCGCAGGCTGCGGATGATGGATTGCCGGAAACCGGTTCTAAAAACCCGTATAGCCCTCTGGATGTGCCGACAAAGCTGGCGCCGGAAAGCCGCTCCTTATCCGACCTTCTGACGGACGGATATGCCATCACAACGGCCAGCCATGTTGCAAAAGGCGAGATTTTTACTCTCAGAAAAGACCGGAAAACCATTCTGTGTGTGCTGACAGCCCCCTTCACACAGTCTGACCAGAATGTTCCGACGTCACGCTGCTGGGCTCTGAATTAACAGGGCAATAAAAAGGCGCTCTGCCGTCAGACAGTGCGCCTTTTTCAGCCTTTGAACGGCCTGCCGGGCTTATAACCGGCTGGCAGGCGGCAGGACCGTGTTCTGGCGCAGGGCCAGACCAAACTGGAGCCAGCCGATGCCGCTGGTAATCAGTTCCACACCGACAAAGGTACCAATCAGCCACAGGCCGGACCAGGGCAGGGTGAAATACAGGCACAGCCCCACCAGCAGGCTGATCAGCCCGCCCGCCAGCACAATACCCCAGCCCGGCAGGCTGCGGTACTGGATGGCCATAATGCTGCGCATCACGCCCACGACAATAAAGCAGGCTGCGGCAAACAGGGTGATCATGACGGAGCCGGTTGCCGGTTCTTCAATAATCATGCCGCCCGCCACAATATAAAGCAGGCCGAACAGCACGGAAAACAGCACGCCACCCCAGTCCCGCACGGCAAAGGCGTGGGCCACCTGAAGGGCGCCTGCAATAACCAGAAGGATTCCGATAAAAATTATGCTGGCCAGCGTGACGGAAATGGCATCCACGCAGGCAATAAAGCCCAGCGCAATCAGCACAGCGCCCAGAGCGATAAAAAGCGCCCATTTTTTAGAAGATGGCATGGTGGTTATTCCTTGCTCCTGACCATGTTTCTGAAAATCATGGAATAATCTAAGGCAGAGAACGCCTAAATACTATCGGTAAAGGCGCTCTTTTCCTGCATGGGGGAGGCTGTCTGCCGCTTTCTGCCCTAGCAGGCGTCCGGCCTGAGTTGACAGACAGCGGCTCTTTCCGTAATGGCTGCACCCATTGCCGGGAATGTGGACAGGACGGCCGATGCAGGTGGACAGATGCTCCCGCCTGCCGGTGATACGGACTGCGCCCGCTCTGATCCACGAGGGACGGAGACTACCGGCGCCATGATGCGGCACAGGCTGACTGTGCTGCATGCAGACAGAGAAGAGAAGAGCGCCTTATGAGCAAGCGCCTCGAGAGCAAATACAAGATTAACCGCCGCCTTGGCGTTAACCTGTGGGGCCGTGCGAAGTCTCCGGTTAACCGTCGTGAATACGGCCCGGGTCAGCATGGTCAGCGCCGTAAAGGCAAGCCCTCTGACTATTCCATTCAGCTGATGGCAAAGCAGAAGCTGAAAGGTTACTACGGTAACATCAGCGAAAAGCAGTTCCGTCGCTACTATCAGGAAGCCGTGCGTCGTAAGGGCGATACGTCTGAAAACCTGATCAACCTGCTTGAGCGTCGTCTGGATGCGGTGATCTACCGCATGAAATTCGCCATCACGCCGTTCGCAGCACGTCAGTTCATCAGCCACGGCCACATTCTGGTCAACGGCCGTAAAGTCAACATCCCCTCATTCCTGGTGCGGGACGGTGACGTGATTGAAGTGCGTGAAAAGTCCAAGCAGCTTGCCATCGTTCTGGACTCCACCCAGACGGGTGAACGCGACGTTCCGGAATACATGGACGTTGATCACCGCCAGATGAAGGGCACGTTTGTCCGTGGTCCGAAGTTCGCTGATGTGCCGTATCCGGTGCAGATGGAACCGAACCTGGTGGTCGAATACTACTCTCGTTAATCGGCGCTTCGGCCCGATTTGTGCAGCGCCGGGTGGAGGGTTCCCCTCTCCATCCGGCGTTTGCCGTTTTAACCTGTCTCTTTTCCAGCCGGATTGCCTGTTATGTCTGAAACGCTCGCGACTGACCTCAGCACGGAAATTACCCGCCGCCGTACGTTTGCGATCATCTCGCATCCGGATGCTGGTAAAACCACGCTGACGGAACGTATTCTGCGGGCAGGCGGGGCCATCCAGCTTGCCGGAAATGTGCGGGCCAAGGGTGAGCGGCGGCGCACCCGGTCTGACTGGATGTCCATTGAGCGGGACCGCGGCATTTCCGTGGTCAGCTCGGTCATGACCTTTGAATATGGCGGGTGCATCTTCAACCTGCTGGATACTCCGGGCCATGAAGACTTCTCAGAAGATACCTATCGCACCCTGACGGCAGTTGATTCTGCCGTGATGGTGATTGACGCCGCAAAGGGGATTGAAGACCGGACGCGCAAGCTGTTTGAAATCTGCCGTCTGCGCGATATCCCCATTGTCACCTTCATCAACAAGATGGACCGTGAAGCGCAGGATCCGTTTGCCCTGCTGGATGAAATTGCGTCTGCCCTTGCGCTGGATACATCCCCCGCGACATGGCCGATTGGTCGTGCCGCCGGATTTGTGGGGACGTATGACCTGCGGACCAAGGAAGTCCATACGCAGGAAAAGCTGGCGCAGTCCGACCCTCGTATGATGCAGCTTGCGGAAGAGCTGGAACTGGCGGAAGCCGCCCTGCCGTCGTTTGACAGGGAATCTTTTGATGCAGGGCATCTGACGCCGGTTTTCTTCGGGAGTGCGATGAAGGAAATTGGCGTGACCGACCTTCTGAACGCGCTGGTGGCCTTTGGGCCATCCCCGCGGGATCAGGTGGCGGAAAGCCGCACCGTCAAGGCTGATGAAGAAGAGATGACGGCGCTTGTCTTCAAAATTCAGGCTAATATGGACCCCAACCACCGGGACCGTATTGCCTTTGCCCGCATCTGTTCGGGTAAGCTGACGCGCGGCATGCGCCTGCGCCATAGCCGCACGGGCAAGAATTTTGCCGTGCATACGCCGCAGTTCTTTTTTGCGCGGGACCGTCAACTGGCGGAAGAAGCCTTTGCGGGTGATGTAGTGGGTATTCCCAACCACGGCACGCTGCGTATTGGTGACACGCTGACCGAAAACGAAGATCTTAAATTTACCGGCGTGCCGCATTTTGCCCCGGAAATTCTGCGTCGCGTCCGGCTGAATGACGCCATGAAGGCCAAGAAGCTGAAACAGGCGCTGACGCAGCTTGCGGAGGAAGGGGTCGTGCAGCTCTTCAAACCGCAGGATGGCGCACAGCCGATTGTCGGTGTGGTGGGTACGCTCCAGCTTGACGTGCTTCAGGCGCGCCTGAAGGCGGAATATGGCGTGGAAATCGGGTTTGATGCCGTGCAGTTTTCTCTGGCGCGCTGGGTGACCGGCCCGCGTGAGAAGATTGAGGCCTTTGCTATGGCAAACCGCTCAGCCATGGCGGATGATCTGGATGATGATCCGGTGTTCCTTGCAACATCTGCCTTCATGATGCGCCGTACACAGGAGCAGAATCCGGATATTACCTTCCATGATATCAAGCAGATCGGGCTTGAGATTAAATAACCGGGTTGAATGACGGCACCGGGCGACCGGTGCCGGGTTTTCTCAGCGCTTTTCCGTCAGGCAGACGATAAAAGCGAGTGCGGGAAAAGCAGCCCCAAGTGCTGCCGCCAGTGGCCAGCCCCCGTGCGCATAAGCCCAGCTACCAAGGGCTGAACCTGCGGCACCGCCCATAAAGAAAATCGCCATATAAAGCCCGTTCAGGCGGGCGCGGTTTTCTGCGGGGAGCACAAACAGCACACGCTGCCCCAGCACCAGATTGGCGGTGGCCCCAAAGTCGATCAGAATTCCCGCCAGTGTCAGCACGCCGATAAAAAGACCATGCGGTACCGCAAGGCTTGCCAGAAAGGCGACCGACACCAGCGCCATGGCGGCAAGGCTTGCGGGCCATGTCCAGCCTTTATCGGCAATGCGCCCCGCGATGGGGGCAGCAATAGCGCCCGCAACACCCACAAACGCAAACAGCGCAATCTGCCCCTGAGAAAACTGGAAAGGCGGGCTGGCCAGCAGTAGAGGAGTAACTGTCCAGAAAAGGCTGAAGGACCCAAACAGACAGGCATGATAAAAGGCGCGCCGTTGCAGGGCTTTTGTGGTGAGCAGCAGCGCAAGCATGGAACTGAGCAACGTGCCGTAATGGCTTTGTGTGGCCGGTTTGCGCTCAGGCAACACACGCTGGAGCAGAATGGACAGTACCAGCATGATCCCGGCTGAGATCAGGAAAATAGTGTGCCATGAGGAAAATTCCGTCACGAAACTGGAAACCGGCCGGGCCAGCATGATGCCGAGCATCAGCCCGCTCATGACATTGCCAACCACGCGGCCTCTTATGGCCTGCGGGGCGAGACTGGCCGCGAGAGGCACCAGAATCTGCACCGCGACGGACAGAACGCCCACCAGACCAATGGCAAACAGGAAGGGGAGCGGGTGGTGTGAAAAAGGCAGCGCCAGAAGAGCCAGCATGACAAACCGCGTCATCCACACAATCAGGCTGCGGTTTTCCAGCAGGTCAGCCAGAGGGACAATCAGCAGCAGGCCGAGGCAGTAGCCAATCTGGGTGATAGTGACAATCAGGCCCGACTGGCTTTCCGGCATGGCAAGAGCGGCGCTGATCGGCCCGGCCAGAGGCTGTGCGTAATAAAGATTTGCAACAATCAGCCCGCAGGCCGCGGCAATGACCCGGACCAGAGCAGGGCTGGGGCCAGCAATATGCTCAGGGCTTTCAAGGCTGTCAGGGCTGTCTGAGCTTTGAGAGCGTGAAGAGGTCTGGTGGGAAGTCATGAGCAGGTTGCCGCCAGCAGCGCGCGGGAGGTCGGTAGCAGGTCGGGTCGGTCAAGCCATTTTCTGACAGTCTGGTGCGGTACGAGCGTCAGCTGGTCATATTCCTGATTGGCTGACTGTTTCCACCGCGCCTCGACCGCGCTGAAAGACAGAGGCGTGCGCATGGGGATGCCAATATCCAGAATGCGCGTGCCGGGATGGCGGGCAATGAGGCAGGGTGGCCCAGCGCTCAGGCTCTCGGTGGGCAGGCCCAGCTCTTCCTCAGCTTCTGCCAGAAGTTGCTCACGCAGATGCACGTCTGTGCTGTCGCCCCGGCGTTCAATACTGCCAGCAGGCGGGCTCTGCCAGAAATTGCCCTGATATAAGGAGGAGGGATGGCGGCGGCCCAGCACAAAGCCTTCCGGTGTTTCCAGCAGGCCGATTACGGCAAGCGGTTGCAGGCGCAGGTGCGGGAATAAGGCCGGATTTTTCATCTGGGCTAGAACAGCGCGGTATTCAGTCCAGTGGCCGGAAATTTCTGTACGGGTCACGCGGTCTGCGGAAAAAACGCAGCCGTTGAAAAGAGCCGGGGTTTTCAGGCAGGCGGCTGCCCAGATGCGGGTGATCTCAGCCTCTGCGTCCGCCGTGTAACGCGGCGCATGGTCTGTGACCGAGATGATGCAGGACGGAGAAAGCCGGAGCAGGGGCCACTGGCCGGAAAAGCTTGGTATCATAGCGTTATGATACGCGCCGCAGCGGGGCCTGTGTAAAGAAACGACGAGAGAAAACGCAGAAATGTCTCAAAAAAGCGGGAGGCGGCGCAAACCGCACTCCCGTTTTCTGAAAGAACTCAGACCAGCTGCTGTTTGAGAGCGGCGGTGAGATCTTTCGTCGTTGCGTTGCCGCCCAGATCCTTGGTGCGGAGGCCGCCATCCGTGATGACCTTTTTGATCGCAAGGTCAATCCGGTCTGCCAGATCCTGACGACCCACATGCTGGAGCATCATGACGGCAGCCAGCAGCAGGGCCAGCGGGTTGGCGATGCCCTGTCCCGCGATATCCGGTGCGGAGCCGTGCACGGCTTCAAACACAGCGGCTTTTTCACCAATGTTTGCGCCCGGAGCCATGCCCAGACCGCCAACAAGGCCAGCCGTAAGGTCAGACAGGATATCACCAAACAGGTTGGTGGTGACAATCACGTCAAACTGCCAGGGATTGATGACAAGCTGCATGGCGCAGGCATCGACAATCCGCTCATTAAAGGCAACGCGGCCTTTATATTCCTCAGCAACCTTGCGCCCTTCTTCAAGGAACAGGCCAGTCAGCAGTTTGAGGATGTTGGCTTTGTGAACAATGGTCACCGTCTTGCGGTTGTTTTTGAGCGCATACTCAAAAGCAAACTTTACAATGCGGCGGCATTCCGTGCGGGAGTTGAAGCCGCTGCTCAGGGCGATGCCCTTCGGGTCATCACCAACCGGAATGTAGTGTTCCATGGCGGCGTAGTAGCCTTCAAGATTTTCACGGAACAGGACCAGATCAATCTTGTCGAACTTGCCACCGGGGACAATCGTCTTGGTGGGGCGCAGGTTGGCAAACAGCCCGAATTCCTGACGCAGGGTGACGTTGATGGATTTGAAGCCGCCACCAACCGGTGTGGTCAGCGGGCCTTTCAGAGCAAGGCCGGTGCGGCGGATGCTCTCAATGGTCTGTTTGGGCAGCGGGTCATTCACCGCATCGACACCGGCCATGCCGGCAAGCTGGCGGTCCCATTCGAACGGGGCGCCAACGGCATCAAGAATTTCGGTAACCGAGTCAACAATCTCAGGGCCGATCCCATCACCGGCGATAAGAGTAGTGGGGATGGTTTTGCTGTCTGTCGTCATTCTGGAAGCTCCCTTCACTTCGCAACTTTTCTGCTCTTCTTCCGCCCAGCAGGCGATTCCCAATTGCGTGACCAGTTGCGAAAAAACCCGCCTCTCACGCCCTCTTGAGGGGCGCGCAGGCGGTTTTTAGCCAGTTTCTGGCCTCTTCCGGCAGGTGAGGGCCGATCTGCTCCATGATTTGCGCATGGTAGGCATCCAGAATCTGGCAGTCTTCCTCGCCCAGAACCGCCGTATCGATCAGCCTGCGGTCAAACGGGGCCAGAGTCAGCGTCTCAAACGCATAACCGGGGCGGTTCTCACCGTCCTTTTTATGCACCAGCACGAGTGTTTCCAGCCGGATGCCGTAAGCGCCGGGTTCATAATAGCCGGGCTCATTGGACAGAATCATGCCGTCTTGCAGCGTGATGGCGGACGGGTTTTTGGAAATCCGCGCTGGGCCTTCATGTACCGAGAGAAAGCTGCCTACGCCGTGGCCTGTCCCGTGGTCATAATCCAGACCGGCCTGCCACAGGTCATACCGGGCCAGTGCGTCCAGAGCGTGGCCCGTGGTGCCAGCGGGGAAGCGGGCGCGGCCAAGGCGCAGATTGCCGCGCAGGACGCGGGTAAAGGTTTCCTTCAGGCGGGCAGGGGCGGCATCCGGGCCGGTCCAGACGGTGCGGGTTACATCCGTCGTGCCTTCCGGATACTGGCCGCCGCTATCAATCAGATAGACTTCATTGGCGTTCAGAACCCGGTCACTCTCCGGGGTAACGCGATAATGGATCACCGCGCCATTCGGCCCCGCGCCGGAAATGGCAGGGAAGGATTCGCCGCGATAGTCAGCGCCTTCTGCCCGGAAGGAATCCAGCCGGTTGGCGGCCTGAAGCTCGGTCGTGCCGCGGGCCTCTTCCGTATCCAGCCAGTGCAGGAAGCGGCACAGGGCAATGCCGTCTTTCAGGTGCGCCTTGCGGGTGCCTGCCTGTTCGGTGGCGTTTTTGCGGGCTTTGGGCAGCAGACACGGGTCCGAGCTGTCCTGCACCGTGGCGCCGTGGCGGGTCAGGGTCTGGCTGAACCAGACGGCATTGCTTGCCGGGTCCACGCCAACGGTCTTGCCGCTGAGGGTCGCCAGCACGCTATCCAGCGTCTCGGGTTCATGCACGCGTACGTCCGGCCCCAGCCAGTCCTTTACGTCTGCCGGAAGTTTACTGGCCTGAAGGAACAGGTCCACAGAGGCATCGGCATGCAGCACGGCGAATGCCAGAACAACGGGTGTGCAGGGGATGTCCGTGCCTCGGATGTTCAGCAGCCATGCGACAGAGGCCGAATCGCTCAGCACAGCGGCGGCCAGCCCGGAGGCAGCCAGAGTCTGCCCCAGACGGGTCCGTTTGTCCTGTGAGGATTCGCCCGCATAAACCAGTGGGTGAATGGTGGCGGGGGCTGCCGGGAAGGCGGGGCGATCTGTCCAGAGGATATCTGTCAGATTGCTGTCGGTAGGGACCAGGGTGATGCTATCCAGCGTCGTGAAAGGCCGCAGTTCCGCGCTGCTCATAATCCGCGCATCATAGCCGATGCGGGCGGCTTTCGGGGCCTTGCTGGCAAGCCACGCGCTGGGCGGTGTCTGGTAGATATGCTGGCGTTCCCAGCAGGAGCCATCCACCTGCTGATCCATCTGGGTGATGTAGCGGCCATCCGAGAATACGGCTGCGGAGTCCGCCAGAACGACGGCCATGCCTGCGCTGCCGCTAAAGCCCGTCAGCCATTCCAGACGTTCAGCGCAGGGTGGGGTATATTCTCCCAGAAATTCATCACTATGGGGAATAATCAGCCCATCCAGCCCGTGCTGTTGCAGGAGGGTGCGCAGAGCGGCGAGGCGGGAGGCGGAAGCGGACGGCATGGCGGACCTTTAAAGACGATCTTGGAAACAATATGCGGACTAAAAAAGCCTGCATGGTGGAGCCATGCAGGCCGGGTTTTCAGGGCTTGGGGGCGTAAGGGCGACGCAGGACCAGTGTGGCCCAGTCACCCTCTGTAAAGGTGTGTTCCAGTATCAGCCCGAGCCTGCGGTGTCCGGCCAGAACCATCCGGATTTGGGTGCGGAGCAGCCCTGCCAGAATGACCGTGCCGCCGGGAGCCAGATTGTGGGCCAGATCTTTGGCCATCAGGCAGAGCGGGCGGGCCAGAATATTGGCAAAGACCAGATCATACGGAGCATTGTGCCGGATTTCCGGGGTTTTCCAGCCATTGCCCAGACGGCAGGTGAGCGCACGCCCCAGCCCGTTGCGCTCCGCATTCTGCGCGGCCACGCGTACGGACCACGGTTCAATATCAACCGCCAGAACCTTTTTGTGCAGCAGGGCTGCGGCGGCCATGGCCAGAATGCCGGAGCCACAGCCGAGATCCAGAATGTTACGGGGTTTGCGGTAGGCAATCCGTTCCAGCGCGCGCAGGCAGCCACGGGTGGACCCATGTTCCCCAGAGCCAAAAGCGACACCGGCATCCAGCGTCAGGGCGATGCGGGTGGGGTGTTTAACATCCGGCAGGTGGGTGCCGCGGATAACAAACCGCTGCCCGACATCCTGCTCGGGGAAGGATTCATAGGTGCGGGCCAGCCAGCCTTCGGCCTCTGTCGCATCACGCTCCAGCGCAGCGTTCACGCCGGTGGTCAGTTGCGCCAGCACGAGGGCGGCGGCCAGTTCATCCTCACGGTGCCCGGCGTCTTTCACACCTTCCACACGCCACAGCGTGCCTTCCGGGTTGGCTTCAAAAATACCAACCGTGGTGCAGACACTGCCAATCGCGTTTTCAAACGCTTCTACGGCAGGTTCCGGAACGGTGACCGCAACCGTTTCCAGAGCGGTGGCGTGACGACGGGGAGCAACGGCCATTAAAGTTTCTCTAAAAAGGAGGAGAGGAGGTGTTTGATACCGACGCCTTCAAACGCGACATCAACATGATGGTGATCGGCTGAGACAATAATGCCCTCCCCAAAGCGGGGATGGCGCACATGCTCACCAAGCTGGAACGTGGGGGTGTTTCCGGCCAGCGGATCCCGGCGTCTGCGGGCCACCAGAGGGGCGCCGCCTGCAAAGACGGACTCCGTGGCCCGCAGCCCGCGCAGGGAGGCATCGCGCTCTTCCTGCCGGATAATATGCTCGTCCGGCAGTTCATCCAGAAAGCGGCTGGGCATGGAATCCTGCCAGTTGGCGTAAATGCGTCGCCGGGCCGCGTGGAAAATCATGGCGTGTTTGCGCGCGCGGGTAATGCCCACATAAGCAAGCCGCCGTTCTTCCTCCAGCCCGGAATTGCCGCCTTCATCCAGCGTGCGCTGGGAGGGGAAAACCCCTTCTTCCCAGCCCGGCAGGAAAACGACATCAAACTCCAGCCCTTTGGCGCCGTGCAGGGTCATGAGCGAGATGCGGGCATCTCCGGCGTTTTCATCATGCTCCATGACCAGCGCCACATGTTCCAGAAACTCGCCCAGCGTGCCGAAATCGGCAAGAGCGCGGACCAGTTCCTTCAGGTTTTCCAGCCGTCCGGGGGCTTCGGGCGAGGTATCGGCCTGCCACATGGCCAGATAACCGCTTTCTTCCAGCAGGTGCTCAATGGCCACCACATGGCCTTCCCGCGCCAGAATATCGCGCGTGGTGTCCAGTGCGGTCATCAGGGCCTGAACTTGATCGCCCACTTTCCCCTTCAGCACTTTTTCCGCCAGCAGGATTTTGGTTGCTTCCGTCAGAGGAACCTGACGGCTGCGGGCTGCGGCATGCAGCTTCTGCACCCCGGCAGGCCCCATGCCGCGTTTGGGAGTGTTGAGAATGCGTTCAAACGCCAGATCATCCGCAGGCTGGTTCAGCACGCGCATATAGGCCAGTGCATCGCGGATTTCGGCGCGTTCATAAAAGCGCACACCGCCTACAATGCGGTAGGGCACGCCACTCTGCACCAGCTTTTCTTCAAACGCGCGGGTCTGGAACCCGGCGCGGACCAGAATGGCCATTTCCGCCAGAGAGTGGCCGTCACGCTGCATTTTCTCGGCCATGGCGCAGACATCCCGCGCTTCATGGTCAGAATCGCCGACCCCGACGACGAGGACTTTTTCGCCGTCAGAATCCTCCCGGCCTGAGCGCAGGGTTTTGCCCAGCCGTTCATCATTATGCGCAATCAGCCCGGCGGCTGCGCCCAGAATATGGCGGGTAGAGCGGTAATTGCGTTCCAGCCGGACAATCTCTGCGCCGGGGAAATCCTTTTCAAATCGCAGAATGTTGCCGACCTGCGCTCCGCGCCAGGAATAGATGGACTGATCATCATCCCCCACGCAGCAGATATTGGCGGGCTCTCCGGGGCGCAGGGCCAGCAGGCGCAGCCACAGATACTGGACGGTGTTGGTGTCCTGATATTCATCCACCAGAATATAGCGGAACAGCCGCTGGTATTGCGCCTGCACATCAGGCCGCGTGCGCAGGATTTCCGTGACATGGAGCATGAGGTCCCCAAAGTCACAGGCGTTCAGCTGGATCAGCCGCTCCTGATACGCTTTATAAATGGCGCGGCAGTGGCCGTCCGCAAAATCAGAATCTTCTGAATCGGTCACGCGCTCGGGCGTCAGTCCCCGGTCCTTCCAGCGCTGGATAACCCCCAGAATACCCGGGGCGGGCCAGCGTTTAGTATCAATCTGGAAGGGCGCGATAAGCTGCTTGAGCAGGCGAAGCTGATCATCCGTATCCAGAATGGTGAAGCTGCTTGTCAGCCCCACATAATCCGCATGGCGGCGCAGCATTCGTGCGCACAGAGCATGGAAGGTACCCAGCCATAACCCTTCCGCCGGGCTGCCGAGCAGGAGAGAGACACGTTCCCGCATCTCCTTGGCGGCCTTGTTGGTGAAGGTGACGGCCAGAATCTGCCAGGGTTTGGCCCGGTCTGTCAGTAGGATATGGGCAAAACGTGTTGTCAGCACCCGTGTTTTGCCTGTGCCCGCACCGGCCAGAACCAGCAGGGGGCCGTCAGTGGTCTCAATCGCCGCGCGTTGTTCGGGGTTCAGACGCGCGAGATAGGACTCGCCTTGGCCTGAGGATGATGAAAAAAGCGCGGAGGAAGGGTTTTCGGACATATTCACTTTGCCCTTATATCGTCTTGAAAGCCTGAGGCCAATCGGAGCAGTGGCATGGTATCCTCTGAAAGAGGAGAAAAACCGAGCAGTTTTGAAAGCAGGGAAGGGGGTGTCCCTTTTTCCTCCACCGGGCCTGCGGGGCACCGGCAGCGGATGCGCGTACGGGTGCTGAGTGCCGGTGCGGCCTCTCTGGCTGATTATGAACTGCTGGAAATGCTTCTGTTTCCGGGGGTGCCCCGGCGGGATACCAAACCTTTGGCCAAGGCGCTGATCAATCAGTTTGGGTCTCTGGCGGCGGTGCTGGAAGCCCCGGCCGAGGCTCTGAAAGCCGCCGGGGCAACGCGCAACAATGCTGCTCTGCTGGGGCTGGTGCCGCTGGCGGCAGACAGGCTTGGCGCGCCAGAGGAGCCGGTGCGCTCTGACCTTGGAAGCTGGGATAAGCTTCTGGCCTATTGTGCCGCGCATCTGGCAACGGCTGAGGCAGGGTCTCTGCATCTTCTGTTTCTGGATAGCCGGAACCATTTGCTGGCCGACGAAGTACTGCCGACTGAGAGCCCGGCGATGCGTGGGGAAGGGGGTGAGACCTTCCCGGTACCGCAGGTTGTCTCAGCCATTATGCAGCGCGCGCTGGCGTTGCATGCCTGTTCCCTGATTACTGTCAGGCTGGCCGGGGCCGACGTGCAGCCGGACCGCCAGCTTTTGCATGATGGGGCCCTTGTGCAGGCTTTGTTGCAGGCAGCGCCTTTGCTGGCTGTCACCATGCATGACCATGTGGTGCTGAAAGGCCGCCGGTGGCGCAGTTTCCGGCATCTGGAACAGCAGGCATGGTGAGTCGGCTTCCTAAAAGCAAAGGGCGGCAGTCCCGGTCGGAACTGGCGGATATTGCGGGATTCAGGCTTCAGGCCGAGATGGTGCCGGAGCGGCCCCCCTTGCCCGATCTGCCGTTTTCCCCGGGTCTGGCGGACGCACGGGCTTCGGCTGCTCTGCCGGATGATCACACAGTTCTGACGCAGCTTATTACGCTGACTGCGCCAAAACACCCGTCTGCGGATATGTGGGCGACGTCTCTGCTGCGTCAGTTCGGGTCTCTGGCGGCGCTCCTGTCCGCGTCGGATCAGGCGATGCTTGCAGCCGTTGGGCAGACCCCGGCGCTCCGGGTTACGCTGCGTCTTGTGCAGGAAGCCGCCGTGCGGTTGCACAAAGCGCGCCTTAGCCGTGCCGGAGTGCTGGCAGACAGGGCGCAGCTCAGAGCATATCTGAGTGCGGTGCTGGCGCATGAGCGGGTTGAGCAGGTGCGGGTGTTATTTCTCGATGCTGCGCACCGCCTGCTGGCGGATGAAATGCTGGGGCGCGGCACGGTAGACCATACCCCCATTTACCCAAGAGAAGTCATGCGGCGGGCGCTGGAACTTGAAGCGCGTCTTCTGGTGCTGGTCCATAACCATCCCAGCGGGGACCCTTCACCCTCGCAGGATGATATCCTCATGACGCAGCGGATTACGCAGGCGGCCAGCCTTCTGGGCGTGACGGTGTGGGACCATATTATTATCGGCAGTGGTCGCCTGTGCAGCCTGAAAGAAGACGGATTTTTCTAAAGCCGCCGTTTTGAGGCGGCGGCTTTATGCCTTACTGGTCGTTGTCTTCCGTTTCCGGCTTGTCTGCCAGAGGGCCAAGGGCGTCCTGAACTCCGAGAGCGCCGGGCAGGCTGCCATAGGGGAACAGGATATTCACATGCCCCATCTTGCGGCCCGCGCGGGCTTCCGCCTTGCCGTAAAGGTGCGGAATATGGCCGGGGGTCGCGAGAATATCCGGCCAGAGCGCCATATCATCCGGGCCGACAAGATTTTTCATCACGGCGTCAGAATGGCGCAGGGCCGGAGGCAGCGGCAGGCCAGCCACGGCGCGGATATGCATGTCAAACTGGTCCGCCGGGCAGGCATCCATGGTCCAGTGGCCGGAATTATGCGGGCGCGGGGCAATTTCATTCACCAGCAGAGTGCCTGTCCGGTCAATAAACATCTCAACGCCGAGAATACCGATCAGGTCCAGCTTTTCGGCAATAGCGGTGGCAAGGGCCTGAGCACGCTGCGCGGTTTCTTCCTGCACGGGGGCCGGGGCCAGTGTGAGGTCCAGAATACCGTCCCGGTGGTAATTGAGGCCCGGTGCAAAGCAGCGTGTTGTGCCGTCCGTGCCGCGCACAACCATCACGCTGATTTCACACGCGAAATCCACCATACCTTCCGCCACCAGCGGATGCGGGGTGAGGGAAGCAAAGGCCGCTTCCAGCTGGGAGGCCTCATACACGCGGGCCTGCCCTTTCCCGTCATACCCGTTGCGGGTGGTTTTCAGGATGAACGGGAAGCCAAGCGTTTCCGCTGCGGCATGCAGAGAGGCGTGGTCCGTGACAGCCATCCACGGGGCTAGCGGGATATCCGCGTCTGACAAAAAGGTTTTTTCTGCCAGACGGTCCTGACTGGTGCGCAGAATGGCACCGGAGGGGCGAACCGGGCAGTGCTGTGCGAGGCAGTCCAGCGCATCGGCACTGATATTTTCAAACTCGAACGTGATCACATCGACCGCGCGGGCGAAGGCGTCCAGCGCCTTGTGATCATCATACGCGCCGAGTGTGACCTGATGCGCAACCTGCGCTGCCGGGCCATGCGGGTCCTGCGTGAGAATATGTGCGCGGAAGCCAAGTTTGGCGGCAGCAACAGCCGACATGCGGCCCAGTTGCCCCCCGCCAACAATGCCGATCACGGCGTTGGGCGCAAGAGGGGCGGCGGAAGGCGAACGGGAAGAAGAAGCAGGCATCAGTCGTTTTCAGAAATCGGGGTATTGGCAACGGACGCGGTTTGCAGAGCGCGCCATGTATCCAGTTTTGCAGCCAGTTCCGGGTCCTGCAGGGCGAGGATGGAGGTGGCGAGAAGTGCTGCATTTTTGGCGCCGGACGCGCCGATAGCCAGTGTGCCAACGGGTACGCCGCCGGGCATCTGTACAATGGAGAGCAGGCTGTCCATGCCTTTCAGGGCACGGGATTCTACGGGCACGCCCAGCACGGGCAGGCGGGTCCATGCGGCGCACATGCCCGGCAGATGGGCAGCCCCCCCCGCACCGGCAATAATAACGGACAGGCCACGGTCTGCGGCGGTTTTGGCATAATCCGACAGACGGTCCGGCGTGCGGTGGGCGGAGACAATCAGAGTTTCATGGGGGATACCCATCTCTGTCAGGATGGCATCCGCATGGCGCATGGTCTCCCAGTCCGACTGACTGCCCATGATAATGCCAACCTTAGGGGTAAGGCTGGCGTCCTGAGATGGGGCGGTTGGCAGGGGGGCAGTTTCGCTCACGATGATGCACGATCCGGTCTGTGGAAAAAATGGTCACGCAATATCGTCGGGGATCAGTTCGCTTTCAAGCCATGTTATCCGGTCACGGAGCAGTAATTTGCGTTTTTTCAGCCTCTGGAGATGCAACTGGTCTGTCAGGATCGTGCCGTCGGTCAGCCGGGTGATGA
This sequence comes from Acetobacter sp. P1H12_c, assembly GCF_018811975.1. Taxonomy (NCBI): domain Bacteria; kingdom Pseudomonadati; phylum Pseudomonadota; class Alphaproteobacteria; order Acetobacterales; family Acetobacteraceae; genus Acetobacter; species Acetobacter sp. P1H12_c. The sequence goes on from NZ_JACRVR010000004.1 coordinate 123,745, forward strand.
TGGTATCAAGATCACGATGTTCACTGCGGAGTTCATGGAGCTGGCCGAGGAGTGAATCGCGGTCTTTCAGCATTTTAGTCCCTCTCCTGCGTGGCATGAGGACTCTGTGTGAACGGGGTTTTTCAGAGTCTGCCAGAGTTTTCTAAGTCTAGTTTTGCGCATGCGCGAGGCGGAGACCAGCGGCAAAAGAAGAAAATTTAGATATGCGATTATCGCATACCGAAAATGCCTGAAGTGTGAAAAAAACATGAAAAAACACGCGGAGAGTGCGTTACCGTGAGGTGTCATCAACCGAATGGAGGCAGTCAATGACCTACCAGTCCAGGATTGAGAGTCTTAAATCCCGCCACTCACGGATCGATAAACAGATCTCCTCAGAAGGCGGGCGGCCCAGACCGGATGAACGTGTTTTGATGTGTCTCAAATTGCAGAAGTTGCGGCTCAAGGAAGAAATTGAGCGCCTGTCTGCCTGACAGAGCATAGTCCCCCTGTCTCCCGGCCCTATGTGCGGGCAGCCGGGACTAAAGCGTCTCTTTTTAATCAGAGAGACTGACTGAAACCTGCCAGAAACTGGCAAAAAATAAGGCACTGGCGGACACAGCGTGCGCCAGTGCCGCGGAGAGATTACTCTCCGCTCTTCTCGTGTTCCATCACATCCATCGGTGGCGGCTGCGGAATTTCCAGCCCTTCGCGCTCAAGGCGCGTGGTGGCGGCGTTCACAGCAGCGTTCAGATCCATCTGGCTGCACAGGCCGATGGTCACAGGGTCACGCGGCTTGATGTTGGGCGTGTTCCAGTGCTGCTTGTCACGCACTTTGGCAATGGTGTCCTTCGTGGTGCCCAGCAGTTTAACAATCTGTAGGTCGTTCAGCTGCGGGAAGTTACGCAGCAGGAAGGCAATCCCGTCCGGACGGTCATGGCGTTTGGCGACGGGCGTATAGCGTGCGCCTTTTGAGCGGCGCTTGACCGGATTATTGGTGGGCAGAATTTTCAGACGGGCGTCAGGGTCAGCCTCGCAGCGGCTGATTTCTTCCTGCTTAAGCTGGTGGTTGGCAACGGGGTCATACCCGACAATCCCCTGAGCAACCTCACCATCGGCAATAGCCTGCACTTCAAGCGGGTGCATCCCGCAGAACTCAGCAATCTGAGTAAAGCTCAGGGCGGTTTTTTCAATCAGCCACACGGCGGTGGCCTTGGGCATCAGCGGTAAGGTCGTCATTGCTTCCATCCTGTCGTCGGGCGGCGCTTGCGCAGGCACCGGAGAAACTGACGGTCCGGAAACCATTCCGAAGGCCCGCGTGCCTGCCGGCGCGCATCTGTGGCGACGATATGGGGGGAGCGTCCCTCACAGGTCAAGCGACAAATGCGCTCTTATAAAAAAGGAGGAACCTGCGTTCCCCCTTTTTTACGGTGTTGACCGGGTGTGATTATGCTGCGGCAGCCGCCGGAGGCGCAGTGACCGGCCTGTGCAGGCCGGGCTGCTCCGGTGCGGATGTCTCAGCTTTTGGCGTGAGTTCAGATGCCGCGCCGGACTGCACGGGAATACGGCGTGGCTTGAGGGCTTCCGGCACAATCTGGCGCACGGAAATACGCAGCAGGCCATTATTCATGTCTGCTCCGGTGACTTCCACATGGTCTGCCAGTGCAAAGCGGCGTTCAAAGGCGCGGCGGGCAATGCCGCGATGCAGAATTTCCCCTTCATTCTGCGGGTCGCTCACGCGACCGGAGACAATCAGGGTGTTGTCCTGCACAACCAGCTCAATATCATCCGGGCCAAACCCAGCAATGGCCATGGTCAGCGCGTAACTGTCATTCCCGGTTTTGGCAATGTCATAAGGCGGGTAGCTGGGGGTTGCAGCGCTACGGGCTGCGGTGTCCATCACCTGTGCCAGGCGGTCAAACCCGATAGCAGTGCGGAAAAGCGGTGCAAAATCGTAACTCATGGTTAAAAAACCTCCTCGTTCAGCAAGGTCTTGCGGCAGGACAGCCCCCTGTCTGGCGGGCGTAATGCGGCAGGGATAACAAGAGGAGAACCCCGTTTTCGGGCATTGTCCTCAGGGCTAAACGTGGAAAACCCCGCCTCCTGATTCAAGAGGCGGGGTTTCCGATTTTTCAACCAGTCTGCGTAAGTAAGGCGCAGATCAGGATTTGGAGCGCGTACCGATACCAGCAAAGCGCTTGTTGAACTTCGCAACCTGGCCCCCGGTGTCCATCATGCGCTGCACGCCGGTCCATGCCGGATGGGACTTTGTGTCCACGTCCAGACGGAGCGTGTCACCAGCCTTGCCTGCGCAGGAGCGGGTTTTGTATTCGGTGCCATCGGTCATGATGACGGTGATTTCGTGGTAGTCAGGGTGAATGCCGGGTTTCATGTGTTGCGTCTTTCCGTTCAAAAGGCTGTCCCGATACCGACCGGGCTATGCGTGCGAGTGCGTATAGCCGTCTGTGCAGGTGGGATCAACAACTCATGCGCGCTTATTGTCCGGTTTTTGCGGGCTGTGCGCCGGAAAACAGCGCGGTGTTGCTGTAAAAGCCACGTCTGACAAGAAAAGTCAGCGAATCGAAGCGGTTTAGGCTTGTTAAAAAGGTGTCATGCTGGATACAGACATCAGTATAGTACGCTCTTTAAGGACAAAGAAATTTATGGCTGATGTGAAATCCCATCTGCACACCCCCGGCTGGGTGGGCGAATTCCGCGCATTTATCATGCGTGGCAATGTTGTTGATCTGGCCGTTGGTGTCATCATCGGTGCCGCGTTCACAGCGATTGTGAACAGCCTTGTGAAAGACATTTTCAACCCGCTGCTGGGTCTGGTGATTGGCGGGATTGATTTCTCCAACCTCTTCATCACGCTGAAAGGCCCGCATCTTGCAACGCTGGCCGAAGCCCAGAAAGCCGGTGCGGTCACCCTGAATATCGGCCTGTTTGCCAATGCCGTGATCCAGTTCCTGATTATGGCTCTGGTCATTTTCTGGTTTGTTAAAGTGCTGACCCGCCTGCACGGGCAGGAAGCTGCTGCACCGGCTGAGCCCCCGGCTCCGACCAAAACGGAAGTTCTGCTTGAGCAGATCCGTGATGAACTGGCAGCCCGCAAGGTCTGAGGGCTTTTTCAGCCTGATCTGAAGCGCCCTGCGGGGCGCTGATGAGATTTACCGGAAAGACAGATATGGAGTAGGCTCGTCGCATGACGCGCTCCATTTCTGGATTTCCGGTTTTTTTTCGCCTGCTGGCCGGGGTGGCTGGCCTTACGGTGCTGGCTGGCTGCCAGTCTTCGGCCGGCATGGTGAAGATAACACCAACCCCCCGCACATTGATTTACAGCTATGTGATTGCCAGCGGCATGGCGCGCGGGCAGGTCATGTCCGGTCAGGTCTCGCGTGAGCGTCTTGTCCAGATTGTCAATGCGGATCGCGCCGCCCTGACCGCCATTCTTAATGCGGAATATAATCCCTCCGGAACCGAGTTGAAAAATGCCGGGCAGGCAATGGAGAATTTTCTGGCGGTGATTGAGCCGACAGATCCCACGCCGCCTTCTGTCGTCCGCCGTTAAAAACGCGCAGGGCAACGCAGCGGGGCAGAAGGAGGTATCGGGTTGCTTGCTGTGCTGTCAGTAGAGGAGCCGCTGAGGCATGGCGCGGGGATAAACCCTGCGGCGGTTTGTTTCACACAGCCCCTATAAAAAAAGCGTTCCCACCCTGCGGTGTGGAACGCTTTTTTGCGTTTAGGCGCTCTTGTGTGAGGCCGGGGGTTTGGCATCCCGCTTCAGGCGACCCTCGCCCATAAAGAGCAGGAGGGGGGCGGCGATGAAGATGGAAGACGATGTGCCCACTACAATCCCGAACAGCATGGTCCATGCAAAGCCGGACAGGGTGGACCCGCCAAACAGGGCCAGCGGCAGGGATGCCAGAAAGACCGTGCAGGAGGTGCCCAGTGTCCGGTTCAGGGTCTCGTTGATTGACAGGTCAATCAGTTCCCGTAGCGGCATAGTGCGGTATTTGCGCAGGTTTTCACGCACGCGGTCATACACCACTACCTTATCGTTCGTGGAGTAGCCGAGGATAGTGAGAATGGCGGCAACCATCACCAGATCGAACTCAAAGCCAGTGATAACCAGAAAACCCATGGTTTTGGTCAGATCCAGCACCAGCGTGATAACGGCGCTGAGGGCGAACTCCCACTCAAACCGGAACCAGATATAGCCCAGAATCATCGCTAGGCTCAGCCCGAGGGCCAGCATCCCGTTGCGGAACAGTTCGGAAGAAACCGAAGCCCCGACAGCATCCGCCCGCAGGACGGTGGTGCCCGGCTGTGCTTCCGCAACGGCATGACGCACGGTGTCCACAATCGCGTTGGTCTGCTGCTCATCCCCGGCATCAAGGCGGATCAGCACATCATCCGGTGCGCCAAAGGCCTGAATGGAGGCGTGGGTCACATTGTGGGCGGCCAGAGCATTCCGCAGTTTGGTGAAGTCAGCCGGGCCGGAGGTTTTGGCCTCCACCACAATGCCGCCCCGGAAGTCCAGCCCCAGTGTCAGGCCCGGATGCAGGAACAGCACGACGGAAAGCAGAGACAGCGCAGCCGAGACAATCAGCCCCGCATAGCGCCCGCGCATGAAGTTGATGTGGGTATCCTTGCGCACAAAACGCAGGAGAGGACGTCCAAACATAAGCGCCTCGTCTCAGACCGGCAGGCTGGTCGGGCGCGTGAGCGCATACCAGCGGACCATAAGCAGTCGGGAAAGCAGGAGGGTCGTGAACAGGGTGGTCACGATCCCGATGGTGATGGTGAGCGCAAAGCCACGCACAGGCCCGGTGCCGAACACAAACAGCATGACGTGGGCCAGCAGGGCTGTTGCGTTACTGTCCACAATGGTGGAGGTGGCGCGTTCAAACCCGGCCTGCATGGCGGCCAGAGGCGTGCGCCCGCGAGCCACTTCTTCCCGGATGCGTTCATTGATCAGGATGTTGGCGTCCACCGCCATGCCCAGCGTAAGCAGCATCCCGGCCATACCCGGCAGGGTCAGGGTTGCTTCAAACAGGGACAGAATGGCGACCATCAGCACAAGGTTGGCCAGCAGGGCGACGTTCGCATACCAGCCAAAGCGGCCATAAAACAGCGCCATGAACAGGATAACAAATACAAAACCTGCGGCCAGACTGAGCATACCAGCCCGGATGGAATCGGCCCCGAGAGACGGGCCAATGGTGCGCTGTTCCATCACGCTCAGCGGGGCCGGGAGGGCGCCAGCGCGCAGCATCAGCGCGAGGTCTGTCGCTTTCTGGGCATCAAACCCGCCGGTAATCTGACCGTTGCCGCCCGTAATGGGGGAACGGATAACCGGGGCTTCAATCACCTTGTTATCCAGCACGATCGCAAAGCGACGACCGACATTGGCCTGCGTGACGGTTGAGAACGCATGGGTGCCGACGGAATCGAAGGTGAATGTCACCGCCCATTCGCCGCTCTGGGAATCAATGACGGCACCTGCGTTGGTCAGGTCCGTGCCGTCCACATCCACATGGTCATACACCGGCAGCGGCGGGCCGTCCCCTGCGGTTGCCATCGGCAGCAGGCTGACGCCGGGAGGCGCTGCCGTTGCGTGCATGGGGTTGGGGTCTACCAGACGGAACGTCATTTTTGCCGTGGTGCCCAGCAGGGTCTTGATGCGTTCGGGGTCACTCACGCCGGGCAGTTCGACCACAATACGGTCATCACCCTGACGGGTGATTTCCGGGTCAACCGCACCGGTGGCGTCAATGCGGCGGCGAACAATCTCGATGGACTGCGTCACAGCCTCACGCGCGCGGGCCTTCAGGGCTTCCGGCGAGAGGGTGAGGACAATGCTGCCATTATCCTGCTTTGCGACTGTAAATTCGTTCGGCACCACGCGGGGCAGCTTGCTGAGAGCCGCGAGGTCAGCTTCTGTTTCAGACGCATCACGCGGCATGAAGGAGACCGTGCTGGTATCCGCATTGGTGGTGATGTTGCGGTAGCCAAGCTGGGACTTCAGCAGCGTGTCACGCGTGCTGTCCGCAAGGGTCTGCAACCTGTCATGCGTCAGGCTTTTCAGGTCCACCTGCATCAGCAGGTAAGACCCGCCGCGCAGATCCAGCCCCAGATGAATCTGGCGCCAGGGCATGGAGGGAAAGGGGTTGCGCAGACCATTGGGCAGGCAGAGCAGCAGCCCTAAAAGGCACACACCCATTACCGAGGCCAGTTTGAGGCGGCTGTAATACATTCTCACCTGATCAATCGATTTTTGTCGCCCGGAACATGCCGCTCCCTTGCGTGTGATGCAACACTCCACAGACATTTGCTGGCCCTGCATAGGGGATTCGGCAGGGGGGAGTGGCGGGGTTGCATCACATTCCGCACGGAGAAACAGGCCGGAACTGCGGCTGGCGGCGCGGCTGGACGCTGTTCTGTGCAGGACGGGCGGAGTCGGCGCGCAAGAAAAAATTTATGGTTTTTTGCGGGCGTCAGGCCGCCCTCATTACGGAGGCATGGTTCATTTTGCGCCGGGGATGTGTGCCAGCGCTGGCTCAGAGCGATTTGTAAAAAGAACGTAACAAGAACAGGCGGGAGGTCTGTTTTCTGCCGGGCCCTCATGGTTTTGGGGTTTTGGCAGGAGGCTGCTACCGCTGGCCGGAAAGCTGTGTGGCACAGGGTCGGGAAGGTCAGAAAAGATGGACAAAACTTTGCGGGTTGGGGTGATCGGGGCCGGGCATTTCGGGCGCTATCATGCTCTGAAAATTAAGGACGTCCGGCGCGAGACACTGATCGGCCTGTTTGACCCCGACACAAAGCGGGCGGCTGAGGTCGCGAAAGAGGCCGGTTGCCCCGTTATGGAGTCAGTAGAGGAACTGCTGGCGGCGTGTGATGCCGTGGTGGTGGCTGCACCTGCCGAGTATCACTTTGAGCTGGCGACAGAAGCGCTCCGGGCCGGAAAGCATGTGCTGGTGGAAAAGCCGGTTGCCGCAACGCTGGAGCAGGCAGACCTTCTGATTACTCTGGCGGAGCAGAGCGGGCTGGTGTGTCAGGTCGGGCATCTGCTGCGTTACTCCGCAGAGCATGAGGCCATTACAAAACGAATCACCCGGCCACTTTATATTGAGGCCACCCGTATCGCGCCTTTCAAACCGCGTGGGACGGATGTGTCCGTGATTCTCGATCTGATGATTCATGATCTGGATCTGGTGCTGGCCATTGTGGACAGCCCTATTGCGCAGGTGGATGCGCTGGGGGCGGCTGTCAGCTCGGAGTATGAAGATATTGCCAATGCCCGTGTCCGCTTTGAGAACGGTTGTGTGGCGACCATCACGGCCAGCCGTATTTCTCTGAAGACAGAGCGGCGGATGCGCCTGTTTTCTGAAGAAGGTTATCTGTCAGCCGACTTCGGCAAGCGGGAACTGACCATGATTGGCCGGGAGAAAGGTCTGCCGCTGCCCGGCACAGGCGGATTCCGCCGGGAAGCCATTTCATGGAAAGATCATGATTCTCTGTTTGCGGAGCATGAGGCCTTTGTGGCCTCCTGTCTGGACGGAGCCGCCGTCAAGGTCGATGCGCGCGCCGGACGGCGGGCGCTGGCGGCCGCTCTGGCGGTGGCGGACGGGATTGAGGAGTCACGCCGCCGGATGGAGATGTCCGGCCTGATTCGAGCGGGCCAAAAAACTTTTGAGGGCTGAAACAATTTATGATCAGCCAAAAACTCTATCTTTTCAAACACAAGACTTTTTTGACGGTTTGAGTGCAAAAAAATCACTAGATATAGGGGCGCATATGTCGCATGAACGCGACATATGGTGAGGCACAAGAGCGCGGATCAAAGCCCTGCGTCTCTGCTGTGTCTCCAGACCCAGATCACGTAAATGCAAAAAACCGGAGCACGCCACATGAGTCTGATCGACGTTGAGGAAAATGAAAACCGTCGTTCCATGTCCGGCTCCGGGGAAGAAGCCGACCTGTTTGAACCCGGCAAGCTGGAAGACATGGTGCAGTTGCCGGGCCACCATCAGGTGCGTGTGGACCGCACGCGGGATGCCCTGCTGACTCCGTTTGGTAAGGCGACGCTGGATAACCGCTATCTGCTGCCTGATGAGAGCTATCAGGATCTCTTTGGCCGCGTGGCGTCCTATTACGGGGCGGATGCGGGGCATGCGCAGCGGATTTATGATTATATGAGCCAGCACTGGTTCATGCCCGCAACGCCGGTCCTCTCCAATGGCGGCACAACACGCGGCCTGCCGATTTCCTGCTTCCTGAATGAAGCGAATGACAGTCTGGAAGGCATTGTCGGCCTCTGGAACGAAAATGTCTGGCTGGCCAGCAAAGGCGGCGGCATTGGGTCCTACTGGGGCAATCTGCGTTCCATTGGTGAAAATGTGGGCCGCAACGGTAAGACGTCCGGCGTCATCCCCTTTATCCGCGTGATGGACAGCCTGACGCTGGCAATCAGTCAGGGGTCGCTGCGCCGTGGGTCCGCTGCGGTGTATCTGCCTGTCTGGCATCCGGAAATTGAAGAGTTTGTGGAAATCCGCCGCCCGACCGGGGGGGACCCTAACCGTAAGGCGCTCAACCTGCATCACGGGGTGCTGGTGTCCGATGCGTTTATGCGCGCTGTGGAAGCGGATGAAGAATGGGGACTGCTTTCCCCGCGTGACAATTCCGTTGTCCGCAAAGTCTCTGCCCGTGCGCTGTGGATTCGTATCCTTACGGCCCGGATGGAGCAGGGTGAGCCGTACATTGTCTATTCCGACCATGTGAACAATGCGCGGCCGGAGCACCATAAGCTGGCCGGGCTTGAGGTGAAGACCTCAAACCTCTGCTCGGAAATTACGCTACCGACCGGAATTGACCATCACGGTAAGCAGAGGACGGCTGTGTGCTGCCTGTCCTCCCTCAATCTTGAGACGTGGGACCAGTGGCACGACAAGCCGCAGTTTATTGAAGACGTGATGCTCTTTCTGGACAACGTGTTGCAGGACTTTATTGACCGCGCACCGCCAGAAATGAAGAAGGCGGCCTATGCGGCTTCCCGCGAGCGTTCAGTTGGGCTAGGCGTCATGGGCTTTCACTCCTTCCTGCAGGCTAGAAATGTGCCGTTTGAGGGCGTTGTGGCCAAAGTCTGGAACCGCAAGGTGTTCAAGCATATTCGTGAGCAGGCCGATGCGGCCTCCCGCAAGCTGGCAGAGGTGCGTGGAGCCTGCCCCGATGCGGCCGAATACGGCATTCAGGAACGCTTTTCCAACAAAATGGCGATTGCGCCCACGGCGTCCATTTCCATTATTGCAGGCAATGCCAGCCCCGGGATTGAGCCCATTGCGGCGAACGTGTTCCTGCAGAAAACGCTTTCCGGTTCCTTCACGGTGCGTAACCGGCATCTCCAGACTTTGCTGAGGGAGAAGGGGAAGGATACGGAAGAAATCTGGTCCTTCATCACTCTGAACAAAGGCAGCGTGCAGGACCTCGACTTCCTGACGCAGCAGGAAAAGGATGTCTTCAAGACAGCGTTTGAACTGGACCAGCGCTGGATTGTGGAACATGCGGCGGACCGCCAACCGTATGTGTGTCAGGCGCAGTCGGTCAACCTGTTCCTTCCGGCCAACGTGCATAAGCGCGACCTGCACCAGATCCACCACATGGCATGGAAGAAGGGGCTGAAGTCACTCTATTATTGCCGCTCCCTGTCCATCCAGCGTGCGGATACGGTGAGTAATGTGCTGACGAAGGAAGGGGTGCTGGCCGCCGAAGCCGCGCAGCGGGCCGGGGTGACGGCCGAGGAACCGGCGACAAACGGGAGCAATTATGATGAGTGTCTGGCCTGCCAGTAAGGTGGCATAACCTCTCGTAACCCGATGATTTTAAAACTTTCCGTTGTAAGGATGGTCTCATGAGCGAAACACCCGCCGTACCGGGCGAACAGGAACAGCACTTTGACCTGCTGACCGCTAATCCCGTGTATAAGCCCTTTCGCTACCCTTGGGCTTATGATGCCTGGCTGACGCAGCAGCGCGTGCACTGGCTGCCGGAAGAAGTGCCGCTGGCTGATGACGTGAAAGACTGGCACCGCGTGCTGAATGACAGTGAGCGGAACCTTGTGACGCAGATTTTCCGGTTTTTCACCCAGTCTGACGTTGAGGTGAACAACTGCTACATGAAGCATTACAGCCGGGTGTTCAAACCGACTGAAGTGCTGATGATGCTCTCAGCGTTCTCCAACATCGAGACCATCCATATCGCGGCCTACAGCTATCTGCTGGATACGCTGGGTATGCCGGAGACGGAATATTCTGCATTCCTTAAGTATAAGGAAATGAAGGATAAATACGATTACATGCAGGCGTTCTCTGTGGACAGCAAGCATGAAATCGCCAAGACGCTCGCAGCCTTCGGCGCGTTTACCGAAGGGCTTCAGCTTTTTGCGTCCTTCGCCATCCTGCTGAACTTTCCGCGCTTCAACAAGCTGAAGGGGATGGGGCAGATTGTCTCGTGGTCCGTGCGGGATGAAACCCTGCACTGCCTGTCCGTTATCCGTCTGTTCCGTGAGTTTGTGCATGAGAACCCGGAAATCTGGACGGATGCGTTCCAGCAGGAACTGCGTGAAATCTGTGCGACCATTGTTGAGCATGAAGAGGCCTTTATTGACCTCGCGTTTGAAATGGGGGCGGTTGAAGGGCTGAATGCGGAGCAGGTGAAAACCTACATCCACTTCATTGCGGACCGTCGTCTGATCCAGTTGGGTCTGGACCCGCTCTACAACACCACAACCAATCCGCTGCCCTGGCTGGACGACATGCTGAACGCGGTGGAACACACCAACTTCTTTGAAAACCGGGCTACGGAATACAGCCGCGCGTCCACCACAGGGACGTGGGAAGAAGCCTTTGAGGCGTCTGTTTTCGAGTAAGCCATCTGGCAGGAGTCGGGGCTGTGAAGTCTCGGCTCCTGAAAGCTGATTACAGCCTGTATAAGTGTGCGAGAGGCGTTATGCCTGCACAGAGAAGCAGGAAGCCGCAGGGCCAGCAGGGAAGCCGTTGTGGAGGCATTGCGCCTGTGCGGAAATCTCCTGTGCGCAAATAGCTCTTACAGTCCCGGCAGGGCGGCTCCGCTTTCCAGCACGGTGCGTGCCTGTGGGGTAAAGCCCCCATCTTCTTCATGTAAAATCATGCCGGGCAGCAGGCGCGCAGGGCTGCGTACGCCGTAGCGGGCCTGAAGCAGCAGAATACGCACCTCCCGTCCGGCTTTCGGCCAGAAGGGATAAGTCGTCACGCCGCCAAAGCCGCTCTCTGTCAACTGTGCAATGGCCGCAGCCATCAGGCTGACGGGGAGCGCCAGCGTCAGGCTGCCTTTGTGGCGGAGCAGGCGTGTCGCGCCGCGTATCCACAATTTCAGGGTATCAGGTTCCGCCCGGCGGGCGAGATCCCGCCGCTCCGTGGGGGAGGCGGTACCATCTGGCGCGTGCCAGGGCGGATTCGCAAAACAATGGTCAAACAGCCCGTCCGGCAGGGTATCCGGAAAGCGGGCGTTGAGAATGGTAAAACCGTCTCGTGCGTTGGCGCTCAGGTTCTGGCGCGCAAGGTCGGCTGTCTCGTGGTTCTGCTCCACGCCGGTACCGTTCAGGCCTGCTATGCGCTGGCTCAGGCAGAGGAGGCCTGCCCCCGCGCCGCAGCCGATTTCCGCCACGCGCTGCGGGGCGCGGGCAGGGATGGCCGCGGCCATAAGCACAGGTTCCAGGCCGGTTCTGTACCCAATGCGGAACTGGGAATAGGCAATGCGTCCCCCCAGCAAAGTGTCATGAGAAAAGTCTGAAGAATGGGCCATAAACGCGTCTTAACAAAAAGTGTCTGGCAGTCTTGAAGCGGTTCAAGCTTGACCGTTTTTCTGGTGCCCCGCATATGGTTGGGCGTCAACTCATCCCATGGCTGGGGGATATAGCGTTTGGGTGTTGCAGTTAGCCTGCCAGAATCTGGTAGGGCCACAAGCCAGGATGGATCTAGTGTTTCTGTGAGTAAGCCAGGAGAAGCGGGCTTAAAAGCCCTGGCCGATTACCTCGCGCAGGATATGCGCGTCTGTAATCAGGTGATTGTTGCACGGATGCAGAGCCCGGTTGCGCTTATCCCGCAACTGGCCGCGCATCTTGTTGCCGCCGGGGGCAAGCGCCTGCGGCCGTTGCTGACGCTGGCTGCGGCGCGGCTCTGCGGATATGATAATCAGGACGGCAAGCAGCGGCATGTTGAAATTGCCGCCTGTGTTGAGTTCATCCATACCGCGACATTGCTGCATGATGATGTGGTGGATGAAAGCCAGCTCCGTCGTGGGCTTGCTAGTGCCAATGCCATTTTTGGCAATAAGGCGTCCGTGCTGGTGGGTGATTTCCTGTTTGCCCGCGCGTTCCAGATTCTCACGGCTGATGCCTCGCTTGATGTGATGGCGATTCTGTCTGCCGCGTCTGCCACGCTGGCGGAAGGTGAGGTCATGCAGATGACCACGCAGAATGATCTTTCCACTTCGGTCGATCAGTATTTGCAGGTGATCTATGGCAAAACCGCGGCACTGTTTGCGGCCGCGTGTGAAGCCGGGGCCGTGATTGGTGAGTCCTCACCGGAATGGCGTGAGGCTCTGCGGGTCTATGGCGCTAATCTGGGCATGGCGTTCCAGCTTGTGGATGATGCGCTGGATTACGCGGCCGATCAGGCTGTGCTGGGCAAGGAAGTGGGAGATGACTTCCGGGAAGGGAAAGTCACCCTGCCGGTTCTGGCGGCTTATGAAGCCGGAAGCGAGGAAGACCGCGTTTTCTGGCGTCGTGTGATTGAAGACTCTGAGCAGCAGCCGGAAGATCTGGAGGCTGCTCTGGACCGGATTGCCCGGACAGATGCCATTGGTGTCACGCTGCGCAAGGCGGAAGAATATGCTGCCAAAGCGCGGGAAGCACTGGCGCTGTTCCCGGAGTGTGAAATTCGGTCTCTGCTGATTGAGACAGCCAGTTATTCGGCAAGCCGCGAACGCTGAGAGCGATTTAAGCGGTTTGTGTAAAAAAGGCGGCTTACGGGCCGCCTTTTTTGTGGTCATGCGCCGTCCGATAGGACAAGCCGGGCCAAAAGCCTTCTGATCCTTTCCCTGAAATATTGTCGTCTGTTTTTCAGACGGGTTTCAGGCAGGATGTGTGGCGTTTTCTGCGTCCCATAAAGCAATAGTATCAAAGCCATAGGCAGGCAAAGCTCTGACCAGAGCAGAACTCTCTGGGGGCTCTGCCGTAAACCATGCACGGGCCGGTTCAGGAGCCGGAACGTTGTCCGGCAGGCTTTCAAGAACGGTCGCCGTATGGCGGGCGACGGCCTCAGCCGGGTCCAGCCATGTGATGCCGGGGGGGGAGACTGCCCGGAGCTGGTCCAGCAGGAAGGTATAGTGCGTGCAGCCCAGCCCCACCGTATCAAGCTGTGCGGAACAGTCTCGGGTAAACAAGCCGTCGATTTCGGCGCGGATTACTTCATCCGGTACGGGGTGCCCCCGGAACACCTGCTCAGCACAGGCGGCAAGGCCCGGCGCCGCATGGGCGATCAGCGTGCAGTCAGGTGCATACAGCGCCTGTAGCCTGCTCAGATAAGGACGTGTGCTGGTGGCGCGGGTGGCCAGCAGGCCGATGACATGGGTTCTGGTGGTGCGGGCGGCCCAGCGGATGGGGGGGACGCAGCCGATAAACGGCATATCCGGGCAGGAAGCGCGCAAGGCATCCAGCGCCAGCGTGCTGGCGGTATTACACGCGACCACCACAGCCTGCGGACGCAACCTGCGAATAGCGGCGGAAAGCAGGGAGACAATCCTGTCTGTCAGGAAGGCATCATCCTGCTCGCCGTAAGGAAAAACCGCCGTATCCGCCAGATAGCTGACAGAAACGGCGGGGCAGAGTGTTCGAATCGCCCTGACAATTCCCAGCCCCCCAATTCCGGAATCAAATGCCAGAATATGACGGGGCGAGGAGAAGGCAGGACGGGTCATGACACGCTTAAACTCAGGCAGGCTTGTCTTTGTTCGCTTTGAACGCAGCGGCTTCTTCCAGACTGCCGACGCCGCCGTGGCGGGCGGACCATGCAGCCGGATTTTCAAGAAAACGCCGCACTTCTGCCGCAGCTTCTTCCGAGAAGTAAGGACGCGTTGAGCAGGCTTCCAGCACATCCCACCATGTGCACAGCGCGTGCAGGGAGATGTTCATGTTTGTCAGAGACTGGTGCGCCCCCGGAAAGACGCCGTAATAGAAAATGACAAAGGCATGATTGATCAGCGCACCGGCATTGCGCAAAGCATTGGCAAAAGCGACCTTGGAGGCTCCATCCGTGGTGAGATCTTCCACCAGCAGGGTGCGCATGTTTTCCGGCACATCGCCTTCAATCTGGGCGTTGCGGCCAAAGCCTTTGGGCTTTTTGCGGACATACGCCATGGGCAGCATCATGCGATCCGCCATCCATGCGGCGAAGGGGATACCTGCTGTTTCTCCGCCGACAACGGCATCAATGCTTTCATAACCCACATGACGGCCGATTTTCTCCACGCCCAGTTCCATGATTTTGGCGCGGGCGCGGGGGAAGAAGATGATGCGGCGGCAATCGATATAGACCGGGGATTTCCAGCCGGAGGTCAGCGTATAAGGCTCTTCCGGACGAAAATTGATGGCTTTGATTTCCAGCAGCAGACGTGCCGTGCACAGGGCCGCATCGCGGTCCCAGTCGCTGGTCTCGCCAGAGTGGGGGGCGACCAGGTTGGCGGGTGACGTCATGAAGCGCTTCCTTAGCTATGGCGGTTGGAATTTGCTTTGGCATAGCCCCCGGCGGCGTGAAAATCTATGCTTCATCTCAGTCTTGCGTGCCGGAATGAGAAAATGACCTTCTCTGTAACAAAGTTGGCGCCTGTCTGGGTGGTGGAGAGCGCCTTGGGGCCAGACCCCGGACCTGCCTACGTGCTGGCATCCCGCCTTGGGTGCCTGTTCCGGCGGGTGCGGATGGAAATGCTCGCGCTCGATTCGTTTCTGGAAGAGCGGCGGGAGCCGGGTCTGATTCTCGCGTCCGGCTGGCGGTCTGGTTATGCCGCACTCAAGGCAGGCCGCAGGGCAGGGTGTCCGGTTGTGTGGTGCGTGCGGCATGAAGGACGCTCGGCCCCGATGCTGCGCTCCATGCCGTTTGACCTTGTGGTGGCTCCTTCTCCGGCAGACCCCACGGCCAGATTCTGTCCCACACTCGGGCCGATGACCATTGTCTCTCCCGCCTTGCTGGCCCGGGCGCGCAGGGCGTGGCAGGAGCGGCTGGAGCATCTGCCTTTTCCGCGAGTGACTGTGCTGGTGGGAGAAAACGCCTTCCGCACGCAGGAAGAGGCATTATTGCAGGGGAAAAAACTGGCCGGGATGATCAACCGGCAGGGCGGCTCAGCACTGCTCGTGGTGCGGGATGACAGCAAGCCGGACCTGACAGAGGCCTTTATGATGGGGCTTTCCGAGACGTTTCTGCTGGTCTGGCGGCAGGGAGAGCCGGACGAAGAACCGCTACTGGGTTTTATGGCCTGCTCGGATTGTGTGGTGGTTGGCGGGGGAGAAAGCGCCATGCTGGTGGAGGCCTGTGTGGCCGATCTGCCGGTTTTTCTGATGGAGCGGGAACAGGATTTGCGGGGCGTGCGCGGGCGTCTGGCGAGGAGGCTGATACAGGACGGGCATGTGCGCGTTCTGACCGACACACTTTCGCCCTGGCCGCGTGAGGTGCTGGACGAGGCCGGGCGTGTGGCGGGCATTTTGAAAAGCCGCTGGGCCTTGTAGGGACGTAAAAACCACCTTGGCCGGGTATGTAAAAACTTGTGATCAGAAGAACGGCGCTAAAGACGGATTCAACCTTGCATATCAGTAAGAATTGGCGTTTAATCTTCGTTGTTGAGAGTGATTATTAGTTGAGGATAATGCTGTGGCTGTTGAACTAAGTCGGATCGCGCGTAAATGCGAGCGAGCTGTCGTCACGGCGTATCAGGAGCTACGGGACGTTGGCACTGAGGATGTGACTGCGTTCCATGCCTGCACAACCCTGTATCGCATTCATCATCCTGAAGCGTCTTTGAATGAAGCGCGCCGTCTGGTGTCAGAATGGATTGACCATCATGTTGTGCGTGAATCAAAAGCGCCGACAAAAGGATGTGACTGCGACTAAATCCCTCGGCCGGAAAGGCTGCATGTGGGTGTCTGAAAGAGGTCAGATCGGGAAGCCCGGTCTGGCTTTTTTGTTATTTGGGGCAAGGTAGAAGGCCGCGCTTCAAAATCTGTCAGTCGGGCCATTGCCTCTGTACAGGTCTGCTGACGTATGATGCTCTCAGCTCTCAGCTCTCAGCTCTCAGCTCTCAGCTCTCAGCTCTCAGCTCTCAGCTCTCAGTCGTATGCGGTGAAATCGTGCGGTACGGTGACGCAGAGCCCGGCGTAGAAATATTTTGCGCCCGCATGCTGTTGCAGTGCGGGCGTAAAATCTGTCGGATGTTTTGAAACGAGGAGGTTCAGAAGAGCCTCAGCGTTTGTCAAACCCTGTAAAATCTCTCTGCGGGGAGCCAGTATAGAGCTGGCGGGGGCGGCAGATACGCTGGCCCGGTTCCTCAATCATTTCCTTCCACTGGCTGACCCAGCCGGTGGTGCGGGCTACAGCAAACAGCACGGTGAACATGCTGGTAGGAATACCCATGGCTTTCAGGATGATGCCTGAATAGAAATCGACGTTCGGGTAGAGTTTCCGCTGCACGAAATACTCATCGTTGATCGCGATTTTCTCAAGCTCAATGGCCAGATCCAGCAGCGGATCATCTTTAATGCCGAGTTCGCCCAGCACTTCATGGCAGGTCTGCTGCATGATTTTGGCGCGGGGGTCGAAGTTTTTATAAACGCGATGGCCGAAGCCCATAAGCTTCACGCCGCTGGATTTGTCTTTCACCTTGGCGATGAAGTCAGGGATATTTTCCTTGCTGCCAATGCTGGCCAGCATTTTCAGGACTGCCTCGTTCGCGCCGCCATGTGCGGGCCCCCAGAGGGCTGCGATCCCTGCGGAAATACAGGCAAACGGGTTGGCACCGGTGGAACCCGCCATGCGGACGGTGGAGGTGGAGGCGTTCTGCTCATGGTCGGCATGCAGGATCAGAATCCGGTTCATGGCGCGGGCCAGAACAGGGTTGATCTTGTAGGGTTCGGACACCCTTGCAAACATCATGGAGAGCAGGTTTTCCGCGTAGTTCAGGTCATTGCGCGGATAGATAAAGGCTTCGCCCTGCGTATATTTGTAGGCCCATGCCGCAATGGTCGGGATTTTGGCAATCAGCCGCATGGCTGCCAGTTCGCGGTTGGATTTGATCGCGATGTCACTGGCGTCCGGATAGAATGCGGAGAGGGCACCGACGGTGCCGCAGAGAATGGCCATCGGGTGGGCATCACGCCGGAAACCATTGAAGAAGTTCCGGATCTGCTCATGCAGCAGCGTGTGATTGGTCAGGGTGTTGGAGAATTTCTCGTAGTCGGCTTTGTTCGGCAGTTCACCGTTCAGAAGCAGGTAGATCACTTCTTCATAGGATGCATGTTCTGCAAGCTGGGCAATGGGATAGCCGCGATGGAGAAGAACGCCCTTATCGCCGTCAATGAACGTGATTTTGCTGGAGCAGGATGCTGTTTCGCCGTAGCCGGGGTCATAGGTGAACACGCCCATATCGGCCGGCAGTTTGCGAATATCGACAACATCTGGCCCGAGTGTGCCGGAAAGGACCGGCAAACTCGCCGTCCGCCCACCGAGTGACAGGGTTGCGTCAGACCGCTGACCTTCATTCTGCGATGCGCTCATGATGTTTCCTTCTGCATTAGAGAGCCGCTGCCTGACTGGCTGACTGACGTGCGGCCTGCTGTGTGACTCTTCTCACCGATCCAGAAAGAAACAGGAAGCTGGTGGGTGATAAACCGCGCGTTATCAAAACGGGTCATGCTTGGAAAACTGCGCTTTCCTGCCCTCAGGGTCGCGCGAATGTGTCTAGGGTCAGGCTTGTGGCATCGCACCCCGCCCAGTCCGGTGCGTCTTCCGCACTTTCAGACCCCCACATCCGGAAGACTGCGAGGGAGGCTGTTGCGAATCCCTGTTCCAGTGCTTCGGCCTGCGGGTCCAGCCAGCGGGCCAGCGCGGAAATGCCGGGATTATGCCCTACAAGCAGAACTGTGCGGGCGCCTGCGGGGGCTTGCCGGATGCAGGCCAGCAGGGCGGCAGGCGGCGCCTCATAAATTTCAGGGCAAAACCGGATAGGGAGCGCCGGAGGCGGCTGGAAAGGGGCCAGTGCTGCCAGCGTCTCCCGCGTGCGGCGGGCCGGACTGCATAAAACAAGGTCAGGAGCCAGTGCGCGTGCCCGGAGCCAAGCGCCGCAGCGGCTCGCGGCCAGCCGTCCTTCTGCTGTCAGCGCACGGGCCAGATCGGCCTCCTCGCTAAAATCACCCCCCGGAGGGCTGGCGGCTTCAGCGTGCCGCAGCAGAAGGAGGCGGCGGGTCACTTTACAGCCGATTCGGAGGACTGTTTTGCAATCGCTTCATGGTGCCGGATGACTTCATGGATAATGAAGTTCAGAAACTTCTCGGCAAAATCCGGGTCCAGATGTGCGTCTTCCGCCAGTGTGCGCAGGCGGGCAATCTGGCGGGCCTCTCTGGCCGGGTCAGCCGGGGGCATATCGTAACGGGCTTTGAGCGCCCCTACGGCTTTGGTGCAGCGGAAGCGTTCCGCCAGCATGGCAACAAGGGCTGCGTCGATATTGTCGATGCTGCGACGGAGGTCCAGCAGGGCATCAGTCGGGGAGGGCTGGTCGGTCACGGTTTGCACGGTTCTTTGTTTCTGTTTCTGTCTGGCACTGTAATGAAGTGTCTCTTGCAAGGCTATTGCACGAAACACTCTTACATGGCGGGAGCTGATTCTTCCAAAAAGTTAGCGAGCACGTCCAGCCACGCCAGATGGCCGCCTTTGCCCGCACCGGTATCTGTAAAGATTGCCTGCCCTCCGGCCCGGCCGGGGATGGTGAGCGGGCAGCCGTTGGTAGACCGCTGATCATGCCCGCAATAGACCGTATAGCCGGTGGGAATATGATTGACCCAGTTCAGGCAGCGTTCGGGGAAGCCATCTTTCTGGACACGGCTGGTCGTTTCCCCGAACAGCGCGCGGGAGAGCAGGAACGTCACGCGGCCCAGAGCGGGCGGGGGCGGTTCCATCAGCATCCGGACATCAAACGCCCCATGGACAAAGAGCATCCGGCCCAGCACCAGCCATGCGGGGGCGGCTTCCAGCATGTCCAGAGCAAACTCCAGCACGTCCGCGTTTTCGGGCCGGTGGAGTTGGGCCATGGTGGCTTCCAGCGGTGGGTCTGGCCGGAGTTTTTTACCCAGCAGGGCACGGCCCAGCTTGCGGTCATGATTGCCGATCAGAAACAGTCCGCGTCCTTCCTGCATCACGCTGTGCATCAGGCGCAGCACACCGGCGCTGTCCGGGCCGTAATCTACAAGGTCTCCAAGCTGGATAATAAAACGGTCGGTGGCAACAGCGTGACGAAAGGCCTGAAGGTCTCCATGCACGTCTCCCACAATGCGGAGTCCTTTCCGCATTGCCGCTTTCACGTTTTCGTCAGGGAAGAGGCCTGTGTGCATCTGCTATTATCCACCTTTCTCCTTCCCATGTAGGCGCCACAGGCGGACACAGGGAAGGGAGGAACGGTAATTTTTTACGGGCGCGTGTTTTGTGCACAAGCATGTGACGCGCCACGCCTGCAATTTTCTGCATACGCTACGCGCATCATCCGGCCCCGCAGGTGTGCCGGTGGGAAGGAGCGGCACGATGGGATATAGAGCGCTTCATGCCCGTTTGGTCCGCTTCGCGTCGGAACTGGAATAATAAAGAACAGGAAGGCCTCTCATGAAAGAGCGCATTCGTAATGTCGCCCTGCGTAGCAAAGTCTGTTCGGCAGAAGCCGCAGCCGAACTGATCCGTCCCGGTGCCGTGGTTGGCGCCAGTGGTTTTACGGGGGCAGGGTACCCCAAAGCTGTGCCGGAAGCGCTGGCCGGGCTTATGGAGCAGGCCCATTCACGGGGTGAAGACTACCGCATCAGCCTGATTACCGGCGCCTCTACCGGCCCGCAGCTTGATGGCGTGCTGGCCAAGGCAAACGGTGTTTCTTTCCGTTCGCCCTTTAATACCGATGCCGCCATGCGCGACCGGATTAATAACAGCGAGACGGAATATTTTGATAACCATCTCGGCCAGGTTGCCGGGCGTGCGGTGCAGGGCAATTACGGCAAGTTTGATATTGCTCTGGTTGAAGCTGTGGCCATTACCGAAGATGGCGGCATTGTTCCGACATCCTCAGTCGGCAATTCCCAGACTTTTCTGGATATCGCCGAGAAGGTGATTATCGAGGTCAATGACTGGCAGAATCCGGGTCTGGAAGGCATTCATGACATCTGGGACGGCAATGTCAGCGGTATTCCCCCGCGTGACATTATCCCGCTCCGTAAAGCGGATGAACGGATTGGCGGCTCAGCCCTGCGCGTAAACCCGGACAAGATTGTCGCGGTGGTAAAAGCGCATGACAGGGACCGGAATGCCCCGTTTGCAGCACCGGATGAAAACGCACGGGCCATTGCCGGGCATCTGCTTGATTTCTTCAGCCATGAAGTGAAGCAGAATCGTCTGCCGCCGTCTCTGCTGCCGTTGCAGTCCGGCGTGGGCAACGTGGCGAACGCCGTGCTGGAAGGGCTGAATGAAGGGCCGTTTGAAAATCTGGTCGGCTATAGTGAAGTGATTCAGGACGGCATGCTCGCCATGCTGGATTCCGGCCGGATGAGGGTGGCTTCTGCCACATCCTTCTCGCTCAGCCCGGATGCGGCAGAAGAAATCAACAACCGTATGGATTTCTTCCGCACCAAGATCATTCTGCGCCAGCAGGATGTGAGCAACAGCCCCGGTGTGATCCGTCGTCTGGGCTGTATCGCCATGAACGGCATGATTGAGGCCGACATTTACGGTAACGTGAACTCCACCCGCGTCATGGGTTCCAAAATGATGAACGGGATTGGCGGCTCCGGCGATTTTGCCCGCAGCTCTTACCTGTCCATCTTCCTGTCCCCCTCCACAGCCAAGGGTGGAAAGATTTCCGCCATTGTGCCGATGGCGGCGCATGTGGACCACATTATGCAGGACACCCAGATTTTTGTGACGGAACGTGGTCTGGCCGACCTGCGTGGGCTTTCACCCGTGCAGCGTGCGCAGAAAATCATCACGAACTGCGCGCATCCGGATTACCAGCCGATGTTGCAGGATTATTTTGACCGCGCCCGCAAAGAGTCCTTCGGCAAACATACGCCGCACCTGTTGCAGGAAGCGCTGTCCTGGCACCAGCGGTTTGTGGAAACGGGGAGCATGATACCGGCCTGAAAAGGCCGGTGAGGCCAGAGGGGGCGCCGGCGTTTAGCCGGACGCCTGAGTTTAGCTGTCCCGGGCGAGAGTCCGGGGCACCTGACTGGTCTGCGGTGTCACCACAATATCTACCGGACGTTCAGCCAGAAACTCATCTGGCTGGAAGTTTGTGGCAATCGGGTTTTCCGTAATCACAGCTTCCGCATCGCGGTGCACCAGCGTGAACAGGTCTGGCGCTGCGTTGGGCGAGAGGTACGCTGCATAGGGGTGATGCCCCGCCATGCGGTGCGCGGCATAGGCCTCCCGCGTGGAATGTACGGGGATAGCGACCAGTATGGACGGGTCTGCCTGCAGGGCGACTTCCGTCGTTTCCTTGCTGGAGGGAACCAGCACCACACGATCCCGCATTCTGGCTTTGCGGACCAGCAGCGCGACATCGGTCGGGTTAGTATCGTTCAGATCCAGCATCAGCAGCGTATGCGCGCGGCGGGAAGATGCCAGAACCTCGTTCAGCGGGTTTGAGCCCGGAACAACAATCACACGCCCATCATCCTGAGACGCCAGTTCAAGCCGTAGCATGCCGGGGTTGTTCTGGTGCGGCAGGCCAGCAGAGGCTGCTGTCATGCTCAGCCCCGTGCCGGGTGTGCAGATGATCAGCCCGTGATGAATACGCGCCAGAAGCCCATAGGCCTTGGACTGATGCAGCACCAGCCCGGCACAGGCCAGCATGCACACGCCAACAGCCAGCGCCCCTTTGCCAAGGCAGCGTTTGAGGGGGGTCCCGGTGGATTTTCGGGGTTCGTCTGATGTCGTATCAAGATGCGGCATCTGTCTTTAATCCCTAGTCCTGTTGCCCGGCCATGGCGGCGGCGCGGGCAAGGTCAACTGACAGCACACGGCTTACGCCGCGTTCCTGCATGGTCACACCAAAGAGGTGGTCCATATGCGCCATGGTCAGCTGATGGTGAGTAACAACCAGAAAACGGGTTCCTGCTTCTGTAACCATGTCCCCTAACAGGGAACTGAAACGTCCGACATTGGCATCGTCAAGCGGTGCGTCAACCTCGTCGAGCACACAAACGGGGGCAGGATTACAGCGAAAGACTGCAAAAATCAATGAAAGAGCTGTTAAAGCCTGTTCACCTCCCGAAAGCAGGGAGAGAGTTGCCAGCTTTTTGCCGGGTGGCTGGGCATAGATTTCAAGCCCGGCTTCCAGCGGATCATCACTGCCCACAAGGCCCAGATGCGCCCGTCCGCCACCAAACATGCGGGAGAAGAGCGACTGGAAATGCTGGTCCACCTGCGTAAACACCGCCATCAGGCGCTCACGCCCTTCCTTGTTGAGTGAGCCAATGGAGCCACGCAGGCGGGCAATGGCGGCTTCAAGGTCAGCAATTTCCGCGGCAAGGGTGCGGGCCTGTCCCGAGGCTTCTTCCGCCTCAATTTCCGCCCGCAGGTTGACCGGGCCCATCTCCTCACGCTCCCGCGTCAGGCGCGAGATCTTGCGGCGCAGGGCACTCTCCGCCGCTTCTGTCAGATCTCCGGTGGGCGGCCGGGGCGGTTCCGGGGTTTCAGCCAGAAGCTGCTCAAGAATGGCCTGAGCCTGCTCGCTTCGCGCTTCTGCTTTCAGAAGGGTTTCCCGTGCTGTCGTGAGCTGGGCTTCGGTTTTGCGGCGCTGTTCACTGGCATCCGTCAGCGCTGCTTCCGCTTCCGCGCGGGCCTTGTCGGCCTCGGCATAGGTTGTCTCGGCTTCGGTCAGAGCCTGAAGGGTGGTTTTTTTCAGCCGCTCAGCCTCGGCGGGCAGTTCCGAGACGGTTTCGTGCTCTGTGCGGGCGGCCTCTAGACGGGCCTGCGCGTGGGTGAGGTCCGTGTGCGCGCTCTCCGCGCGGGTTGTCCAGTCCTGTATGGCGGCGGTCAGAGACGCCTGCTTGCTGGCAAGCGTGGCTTTTTCCGCCTGCAAAGCCGCCCGGAGTTCCCGCACCTGTTCCAGTTCCGCAGAGAGGGCGGCCCGTTGTGCGCGCAGGGCGTCCAGGGCTTCCTCCCCACGTTCAGGGAGCGCGGCTGCGGCTTCTTCCAGTGCTGCGGTGGCGCGGTCTTTCCGCTCTTCGGCTTCTGTCTGTTCTGTCTGAAGTGTTTCCAGACGCGGGGTGAGGGCCGCCAGACGGGAGCGGAGTTCAAGCGAGAGTTCCTGAAGCGTCTGGTGCTGCTGTGCGGCCTGCTGCACTGCGGTTTCTGCGGTGCTGGCGGCCTGTTCTGCCGTGCGGCAGGCGGCTTCGGCCTCGGTTTGCCGCGTCTGGGCCGCGTGCAGGGCTTCTTCTATCTGCTTGTCAGCCTGCCCGGCGGCCAGACGGGTTTCCAGATCCTGTAAGGTCGTTTCTTCCGCCGCCACATCCTGCCGCAGGCGCTCCCGTTCCGGCAGAAGCGTCTCCAGCCGGGAACTGGCCGTAGCCTGCTGGTTTTCCGCACGGGTCAGGGTGTCCTGTGCTGAGCGAAGCTGCTGTTCCGCCAGTTTCAGGGCGGTTCTGGCCTGCTGCTCAGCCTGCTGGGCGGCCAAATCTTTCTGGCGGGCCTGATCCAGAGCCGTTTTCAGGGCTTCCGTCTGCGGGAGCGCGTCCTGTGCCGCTATGGCGGCGGTCAGTGCGGCTTCGGCATCCTGTTTTGCGGCAACGGCGCGTTCCTGCTGCGGACGCAGGCCATCCAGCCGGGCGCGGGAGGCTGCGTGCCGACGCTCAAGGTCGGCTTCCTGCGTGCGGGCCTGCTGTAAGGCGCGTTCCAGCGTTGCGCGCTGTGCTCGATGCTCAGCGGCCTGCCGCTCCATCTCCTGCAAGGCAGCGCTGGTTTTCGTGACAGTCTGCTCAACGTCCGGCGCATCCTGCCGGAGCGTTTCAATCCGCTGTTCGGTTTCTTTCAGAATCCGGCGCTGGCCAAGGCGGCGGGTTGCGGCGTCCGGCTCCCCTGCGCGGGTATAAAACCCATCCCATCGCCACAGGTCCCCGGCACGTGAGACAAGGCTTTGCCCCGGTTTAAGGTCGGCCTGAAGTGAGAGACCATCCACGCCGTCCGGTAGCAGACCAATGCAGGACAGCACGCGGTCCAGCGCATCCGGGGCCTGAACATGTGCTTTGAGGGGCGTGGCATTACCGGGCAGGGGTGGCGGAGCAGCCGGAGGGGGCAGGAGATGCCAGCCGCGCGCAGCCGTGTCCGCAACCGGAGCATCCAGCCCTTCTGAAAGAGCCGCAGCCAGAGCGGCCTCATACCCTTCCGGAATCTCCATACGGGCGGAGACAGGCTCTTCCGCGGTGGCGGCATCCGTTCCCAACGCCTGAGCCAGTCCGTCGGCCTGCGCCTGAAGGCGCGTGAGTTCCGTATGCAGCGCGTTCTGGCGGGTGAGCGCATCGTTATGGGCGGTTTTCAGCTCTGCCAGACTGAAGTCTGCCTGCGTCAGAGCTTCGGTTACGGTGCGGAGTTTGTCTTCCTGTGTGGCGCGGGCGGTCTGGGCCGCTTTGAGGGTGTCCTCCGGCAGGGCATCGGCCTGTGCCTGTTGCAGCCCTCTTGTTAGGGTTTCTTCTTCCTGATGGGCGCGGTTCAGAGCCGTCCGCGCAGCGGCGCAGGTGGCGTCCACCGTTTTGCGGTGACTTTCGTGCTCCTGAAACGTGCGGCTGGCCTGTGTGAGGGCAGCGGAGGTTTCGCGCCGGGTCGCGTCCGCCGTATCCAGCGTGACCGTGGCGGCCTGATGCGCAGTGGCGGCCTGCGTTGCCTTGTCTTTCAGGGCCTGAAGCGCTGCGTCTTCCAGCAGGGCGCCCTGTGTTTCCGCATGGCGTTTTTCAAGCTGGGCCAGATCCGACCGCAAGGTGGTGAGTTTTGCGCGGCTGCGTTCCAGCGCCTTGCGGGTTTCAGCCTGCGTCTGGCGGGCATTTTCTGCATCGTTACGGGCGATGGACAGCGCCACACTGGCTTCGGAGCGGGCGCGATCAGCGTCCTCAAACGCTGTGCGGGCAGCGGTCTGGGCAGCGCGGGCCGCCTGCACGGCTGTTGCTGCGACCGCCATGCTGTCATCTGACGGCAGGCGGTCCTGCAGGGCGGAGAGTTCGGTCTGGAGAGCAGAAACCGCGTCGGAAGCACGGGTAAGCTGGGCGGTGGCGGTTTCC
Source organism: Acetobacter sp. P1H12_c (assembly GCF_018811975.1). Lineage (NCBI taxonomy): Bacteria > Pseudomonadati > Pseudomonadota > Alphaproteobacteria > Acetobacterales > Acetobacteraceae > Acetobacter > Acetobacter sp. P1H12_c. Next base: position 149,324 of record NZ_JACRVR010000004.1, read on the forward strand.
AGTTCTTCCGTGGCGCGATGTTTGCGGGCGCGGGCGGCGGCCAGTGTTTCGGTTTGCCGGGCGAGGGTCTGTTCACTTCCGGCCAGAGCCTGCGTCAGATCTGTTTGGCGCGTTTCTGCCTCGGCGGTTCTTTGCGGGAGCGAGGTTTCGGCGGCATCTGCTTCGGCTTTTTCCGTGTTCAGGCGTTCCAGCGTGCTGGTGGCATCCTCCACGCGGGTCTGGGCGGCGGCCGTATCGGCCTCATGCTGCCGGAGGCGTTCTGTCGCACTTCTGGCCTGTGCGGCGGCGCGTTCTTCTTCCCGCGTGACACCTTCCGCTGTCACGCGGCAGCGCTCCAGAACGGTCCGGGCCTCATCCGCGCGGGCACGAAGGACAGGGAGTTTCTGGTTGGCCTCAAATTCCGTTATGACGGCGCCTTCTGCGGCTTCCTCATGCTCTGTCAGGGCATGGCGGGCGCGGGCTGCGGTCTCAATGGCGCGTTCAACCGCCTGCCGGGCGCGGGCATGCAGTACGGCCAGCAATTCGGTTTCAGCATCGCGCAGGGCGGAGGAAAGTTCGCGGTAGCGGCTGGCCTCGCGGGACTGTTCGGCAAGGCCGCCCAGCCGGGTTTCCAGTTGCTGGCGCAGATCTTCCGCGCGGGTCAGATTGTTCTCGGTTGCCCGGAGCTTGAGTTCCGCCTCATGCCTGCGGGCATGCAGGCCGGTAATGCCTGCGGCTTCTTCCAGAATGGAGCGGCGTTCTTCCGGCCGGGCTCCCACCAGCATGGCCACGCGCCCCTGACTGACCATGGCGGAGGAGCGCGCCCCGGAGGCCAGGTCGGCAAACAGGGTCTGCACATCCCGCGCGCGGGCGGGTTTGCCGTTAATGCGGTATTCGCTGCCGGAGCCGCGTTCGGCCCGGCGGGTAATCTGGAGTTCATCCTGATCCGCAAAGGCGGCAGGACCGTGACCCTGCGTGCCTTCCAGCGTGACTGTCACTTCCGCCAGAGACCGGGCGGGCCGCCCGGCTGTGCCGGCAAAAATCAGATCATCCATTTCTCCGCCGCGCAGCGAGCGGGCGGAGGATTCCCCCATGACCCAGCGCAGCGCTTCCACCACGTTGGATTTGCCGCAGCCGTTAGGCCCGACAATGCCTGTCAGGCCAGGGAGAATTTCTACAGTGACGGGTTCAGCAAAGCTTTTGAACCCGACAATCCGCAAACGGACGAAACGGACGGTCATGCAGGGCGGGACTTAAGGCCGGGTGACGGAGAAGAGGCGCGTCAGCTGGCGTCAGCCAGATTCTTGGTGAAGGCCTCGTATGTCATGTCATTCGAGAGCTGAATTTTGTTGTTGAAGCGGAAGGTCGGCGTGGAATCGAAATGATATTTGTCCTGCGCTTCCGTCTGCTGAGACAGGATGAACTGCATCAGTTGCTGGTCCGCGACAGTTTTATCAAACACATCGCCCGGCATCCCGGCGAAGGCCGCCATTTTCTTCAGGGCGTCCAGCGGGCTGCTATCCTTGATGTAGGCCCAGCGGTCCAGACTGGCGAGCAGAGACGCCGTAAAGGGCTCATAGCGTTCCGGCGGCAGGGTCCGGGCGACCATGGCTGCAACGGTTGCAAGCTGATCTGTCGGGAAATCATGGAAGACGTAACGGATTTTCCCGGTGTCGATCAGGTTTTTCTTGACCAGCGGGAAGGTATTTTCAGAGAAGTGGGCGCAATGAATGCAGGTGAGGGAGAACCATTCTTCCACCACCACCTTTGCGTTCGGGTCACCAAGCTGGCGCGTTGTCATACGCGGGTCTGCCCCGGTTGCCGTATCGGCGAAGGCCAGGCCATGCGTTGCCGTGGCGGCCAGAGCTGTACCAGCGGTGACAAGAAGAGAGCGGCGTGAAAAGGACATGGGCAATCCCGGTTTCATGACTGGTTGAACAGAGTACAGACTTAGGGATGACGGCAGAATAGCCTGTCCGTCAACCCGTACGCGTTGTCTCGGCGTTACTCTCGCCCGTGTTGCCGGTGGGGTCTGCCGCGTTTGGCAGTTTACGCACCCGCACCCGGCGGATGTGCCGGGCATCCGCATCAAGCACCCGGAAGACATACCCGTTTTCGTGCGTCAGTACTTCTCCACGGGTTGGCACGTGGCCAGCCATGCGGAACACGAGGCCACCAATAGTCTCGATTTCCGCTTCCTTTTCGGAGGCGGTGAGAATCGCGCCAATCTGGTGCTCAAATTCCTGCACCGGGCAGCGGGCATCCACGTCATAGGTGCCGTCCGGCCGCTCCGTGATCATGGTGGCGGCGGGTTCATCATGCTCGTCGGCAATATCACCGACGATGGTTTCAATCAGATCCTCAATGGTGACCAGACCGTCCACACCGCCATATTCATCAATCACCAGCGCCAGATGTGTCTGCCGCAGGCGCATTTGCAGCATTAGGTCCATTACGGGAATCTGCGGGGCAATCATCAGCGGCTGGCGGAGCAGAAGCTCGATGTCAAACGCTTCACTGGTGCCGACATAGGCGATCAGATCCTTCACATGGATCATGCCGACAATATCATCGAGCTGGTTGCGGTAGACCGGCATGCGCGAGTGGTTTTCCCGCCGCATCATGGCAAGAGCATCATCCAGACTAATGGAGACCGGCATGGCGATAATATCGGGGCGCGGGATCATCACATCATACGCCGAGATGTTTCTCAGCCGCAGGATGTTGGCAATCAGCACGCGCTCCTGCCGGTCCAGCTCCGGTTTTTCACCTTCCGGTGTTTCCGATTCGTTGGCGGCCTGCTGCACGAGGGCGGCGATGGAACTGCGCAGGCCGGGGGCCTGCTTCTTGCGGCTTAAAAAGGAGAACAGGCCGCGGGACGGTGTATCCTGCCCCTCAGACCGTGAAGAGTCGTAATCGCTCATGCCCGTGGTTTCCATGGGTTAGGAACATGCAGACGGGAGAGCAGGCGCGCCTCCAGCATTTCCATTTCGCGGGCTTCCCCCGCCTGATGATGGTCATAGCCAGCCAGATGCAGGCTGCCATGCACGATCAGATGCGCCAGATGGTCACTGACCGGCCTGCCTGCCTGCCGGGCTTCCCGCAGCACGGTTTCCAGCGCCAGAATAATATCGCCGCCCGGAATACCGGGGGGTGGGTCAAAGGTCAGAACATTGGTGGGGCGGTGCTTGCCGCGATGCTGCCCGTTAAGAACGCGCACCACGCGGTCTGTTGAGAGCACAACGCTGCCGGGCTGGCGGCCATAGCCCTCACAGGCGGCCAGTGCGCGGCGTATGACCTGCTCCGGCCGGGGCACGTAACAGTGCCAGCGCCGGTCTTCTATCAGAATTTCGGGCGTTTCTTCAAACGCGCAGGATGGGAAAAAGCCTGCTGAGGCAGGATTTTCCGGGCCAGCCACGTTCCTTGCGTGAACGTGGCTTGTGCTACTTGGCGGTTCCATTGTTCTCCTGACGGCCGTTATTGCGGGGCGATCCCCTGAGAGCCGTCGTCCTTGCATCATACGCTTCTACAATGCGCGCGACCAGTCTGTGCCGCACCACATCTGCTGCGTCAAATTGTGTGATGCTGATGCCGCTGACATTTTTCAGCGTTTCCAGAGCATCTTTCAGCCCGGATGTGGTGCCCGTGGGCAGATCGATCTGGGTAAGGTCCCCGGTAATGACCATGCGGGAGCCCGGCCCGAGACGCGTCAGAAACATCTTCATCTGCGCGATGGTGGTGTTCTGGGCTTCATCCAGAATGACAAACGCGTGGGAGAGCGTCCGCCCGCGCATGAAGGCCAGCGGAGCGACCTCGATATCCCCTGCGGCCATGCGCCGCATGACCTGATCCCCCGGCAGCATATCGTGCAGGGCGTCGTAAAGCGGGCGGAGGTACGGGTCGATCTTGTCCTTCATGTCACCGGGCAGAAAGCCCAGCCGTTCCCCGGCTTCCACCGCAGGGCGGGAGAGGATGATGCGGTCCACGGAGCCAGCCTGCAACATGGCGACGGCCTGCGCCACGGCCAGATAGGTTTTGCCGGTCCCCGCAGGCCCGATGCCGAACACCATCTCCTTTTTGGCCAGGGCCTGCATGTAGGCGGCCTGACCGGGGGAGCGGGGTTCAATCACGCCGTGGCGCATTTTCAGGGCCGGGAACGTCCCTGCAGAGTCGGTGTGGGAGGTGGCGTGCGTGGTCTGGTGAGCGGGGGCTGAACGCTGCATATCGGTGTGCCTTGTGCTTTCACGCAGTTGGGTCATGCGGATGACAGCTTCAAGCGTGCTGACATCGACCATGCCCCCGGCGGCCAGTTTCTGATAAAGGGTGCTCAGCGTTGTGCGGGCGATGGCGACATCCGCCGGTGTGCCGCGGATGGAAATCCGGTTGCCGCGATGGGCAACCTGTATGTCCAGCCCTTCCTCCATATGGCGCAGATTGCGGTCATGGTCCCCCACGAGCCGGGCCAGCAGCGCGTTATCTTCAAATAAGAGGGTAACCGGTTTTTCCGGTGCGGAGGTCAGGGGCTGGTCAGTCGTGCTCAAGCGTAAACGGTCTCCTCTTCCAGAATGCCGTTCAGGGAGTTTGTCAGACGTTCGGTAATCCGGACAGGCACTTCACGGCCAATCAGGTCCGGTGTTCCGGCAACATGCACCGGCTGGAGCCATGGCGTGCGGCCCGCAATCTGGCCGGGCTTACGGCCCTCTGATGTGAACAGAACAGAGACTGTCTGCCCGACAAGAGACTGATTGAAGGCATCCTGCTGCTCACGCAGCAGGGCCTGCAAAGCCTGAAGACGTGCATCCTTCACATCCTCGGGCACCTGCAGGGGGGCACCGGCGGCCGGTGTGCCGGGGCGCTGAGAATATTTGAAGGAATAGGCCTGTGCGAAGGTAACATCCCGCACCAGTTGCATGGTGGCCTCAAAGTCCTCATCCGTTTCCCCCGGATGCCCGACAATAAAGTCTGAAGACAAAGCAAGGTCCGGGCGCACGGCATGCAGCTTGCGGACAATCTCCCGGTAATCATCCGCTGTGTGGCCACGGTTCATGGCGCGCAGGATCTTGTCGGACCCGGACTGCACCGGCAGGTGCAGGTAGGGCATGAGTTCCGGCAGATCGCGGTGGGCGGCAATCAGGGCATCATCCATATCGCGCGGGTGGGATGTGGCGTAGCGGATGCGGTTCAGGCCGGGGATGGCGGCCAGAGCATAGGCCAGCTTTGCCAGACCCCAGACGTCTCCATCCGGCCCGGTGCCGTGATAGGCGTTTACATTCTGGCCCAGCAGGCTGATTTCCTGCACGCCGCTTTCCACCATACGGCGGGCTTCCGCCAGAACAGAGGTGACGGACCGGCTGACTTCCGCACCCCGCGTGTAAGGCACCACACAGAAGGAGCAGAATTTGTCACACCCTTCCTGAATGGTGAGGAACGCGGTGAGGTTGCCCGGCGTCTGCGGGGCGGCGGCATCCGGCAGGAAGTCAAACTTCTGCTCTGCGGGGAAATCGGTCTCAATCACCGCGCCGCCAGCGCGGGCGGCGCGGGCGACCATTTCCGGCAGGCGATGGTAGGTCTGCGGGCCGAGGACGATATCCACATAGGGCGCACGGGCCAGAATTTCCTGCCCTTCCGCCTGCGCCACACAGCCTGCCACGGCAATAATGGTCTGCTGGCCGGTTGTTTCCCGCTCTTCCTTGATTTTTCTCAGGCGGCCCAGTTCGGAAAAGACTTTTTCCGCCGCGCGGTCACGGATGTGGCAGGTGTTGAGGATGATCATGTCAGCCGAGGCGGGTGTTTCCACCGGCTGGTATCCCAGCGGGCGCAGCACGTCGCTCATCCGTGCGCTGTCATACACGTTCATCTGGCAGCCCCATGTAATGACATGCAGGCCACGCGGGGCGGGGGAGGAAGGGGGAAGTCCAGTCATGACAGCAGCGGCTCCGGCACACCGCAGGCCCATTCCATACGGCAGGGGGAGGAAATCAGGCCAGTCAGGCCAGAGGTCAAGACTCTTTTCCGCAAACGGAGGGGCAATGCACCATAGAAGGGGTCCTTACCGTGTCTTCCTGTATGAAGCAAAATGCAGGGCCACTCTGTCAAGCAGACGTTTTGTGACGCGTGGTTTATTGCTCGGAATTTCCGCAGGCTCACACCGGCCGGGCTGCGGTTGCGCTGCATGGTTCTGCCGCAGGTCCGCAGCCCCCTGCGCCACAGCGTTCCATGCCGCCTGCGCCAGAGCCTTGCGGCTGGGGAAGAGTTCCGGGTCCAGCGGTTCATGCAGAACAACGGTGGCCCGGGAATTATGCCACTGCACGAGCTGCCAGAGATGCGGGCCGAGATCCATATCCCCATACCACGCAAAAACCGGGCGGCGCAGCCGGGCAACAGGCAGGCCCTCCAGTTCATCATACACCACGGAAATAGGCTGGATGATGGGGGACATGCCGGGCGCATAAACAATGGGGAGCTGACTTTTCTCGCCATTCCGCAACCGGGGGAGTCTGGCGATGGCGAAAAAGGCGGACATGAACGGCAGCACGCGCGAGCCGTCAGAGGATGTGCCTTCCGGGAAGAGCACCAGATTATCACCGTCCACCATGCGGCTGATCATCTGGTCCCGCTCACGCCCGGTGGTGCTGCGCTGGCGGCTGACAAAAATGGTCCGGCCAATTTTGGAGACCAGCCCCATGACGGGCCATTTCTCGATATCGCCCTTAGCCACAAAAACAGACGGCAGCAACGTGCCCAGAACCAGCACATCCAGCCAGGAGGAGTGGTTGGAAATATAAATAACAGGGCGTTCCCCCCGTGCACGGGCGCGTGCCCCGCCCACGGTGCCAGCCCGTTTGCCAATCACGCGGATGCGCAGGCCGAGCAGTTTGCACAGCACACCCCAGATGACCCGCGTCCAGCGGATTTTTGGGGTGCCGGGCACCAGCAGCAGGCAGGCTTCAAACCCGACAGAGAGCGGGACCCACAGGGTAATGGCTCCCAGCCGCAACCCGCCACGCACCTGCGCCCTGAGCGTGCAGCACTTTTCCACCCATGCGGGCAGTGGGGAGACTGTATCACGCTCCGGGGGCGCGGAGGTTCCGGAAAACCGCGTCTGAGCGGTGGAATTACGCGTCATGATCCTGAGGCTGCCTTGCACGGGCAGGAACCGGGTTTGCTGCAGGAATGGCAAATCATAGGCCCTCATAACGCGAACTGATGCCTGCGGACAATCGTGCTTCGCAAGATGCGTTCAAGATGGCAGAAGGGATTATGGGGCGGAGAAATCCATAAAGCCTGAAAATGATCTCATTTTTGTCATGGTGATACGGCATGACGCTCGCCGGGATCGTGAAATGGCGGAATGCACGCCCGCAGGGGCAGGGGAGAAGAACAGGCCGTGAGAGCAGAGGTGCGTGCAGGTGAGCAGTAAAGGCGTTCTGGATGGCCTCGTGCTGACCGCGAATCGTGTCATGACAGGTGTTACGCTGTGGGGGGCTGCCGCAGGCTGCGCATGGGCCGCGGACCCGCAGCCTTACGTGACCCAGCTTGCGGGCAGCGGACAGGCGGACCTGGATGCAGCGCTCAAGTCTTCTTCTGAGCTGCTGAACCTTCAGGCCACCCATGCTGTCGGGCCATTTGCTCTGGCCGGACGTGTGCGCAACGACTACGACCGCCTGCGCTCTGCTCTGGAAAGTTACGGCTATTATGATGGCACGGTGCAGATTTCCCTGCATCGCGCCAAAGAGAAAGACTCCGTCACGGTAGACGGGATGTCTCCTGCGCTGTCCGACTGGCTGAACAGCGTCCCGGCAGGGGAGAAAGTGACTGCCGAGATCAAAGTGCAGAAGGGCCCACTTTATCATCTTGGGTCCGTGAAGGTCATTGACCCCAAAACCAATATGCCAGTGGCTCTCACGCAGGTGCAGCAACAGGCGTTCGGCCTGAAAACCGGGCAGGACGCTGTGGCGCAGGATGTGCTGGGCAGTGGTGGCAACCTGCTGGATGTCTGGCGGGAAGAAGGGCATGCGCTGGCGCGGGTGGATAAGCCGAGGGCATATCTCCAGCCGCAGACGCATACGCTGGACATTGTCTATCCGGCCTCCGCCGGGCCGGTGCTGAATATCGGCACGATTGATGTGGACGGGCTGAAGCGGGTGCATGAAAAATTTGTGCGCCGCAGACTGACCGTGCAGGAAGGCGAACTTTACCAGCCCTCCAAAATTGAGGCGGCCCGGCAGGATCTCAGCTCACTGGGTGTGTTTTCCAACGTGGGCGTAAAGGATGGCTCCACAAAGCCGGTGAACGGCACCATGCCGCTGGACTTTACCTTCAAGGAAGCCAAACGCCGCTCCGTAGGGGCAGAAGCCGGGTATTCAACAGACCTCGGGGCACGCGTGGGTGCGACGTGGACCCACTATAATATTCTCGGCAATGCCGAGCGGCTGAAACTGACGGCGCTGATCACCGGCCTTGGTGGCTCTGCCCAGCAGGGGCTGGGCTATGATGTGTATGCCGATTTCATGAAGCCGGATTTTTACAGCCGGAACCAGAATCTGAGCGTGCGGATTGAAGCTCTGCGGCAGTTGTTCTGGTCCTATCGCCAGACGGCGTTTCTGGTGAATGCCGGGATCACCCGCCGGATTGATAAACACTGGAATGTCAATTTCGGGCTGGCGGCTGAGCAGGAAAATATCGAGCAGTTTAACGTGAGCCGCGATTACACCATTGTCTCAGCACCGCTGGGCGCGACGTTTGATAATACTGGCGTTGGGAACCCCATTGAGCCAGCCCTGCATGGCGTACGGGCCAGCATTAACGCCACGCCGTCTGTTTCTCTGGGCAACAAGGGGAGCGGCACGTCCTTCTTCGCGATCCTGAATGCCTCTGCCTCCACCTATTTTGACCTCAAACATCTGGGGATCAGCAAACCCGGACGCAGCATCATCGCGCTGCGCGCCATGATCGGCAGTATTCAGGGCGCATCGACTTACGATATCCCGCCCGACCAGCGCATGTATGCGGGTGGCAGCGCCACGGTGCGCGGGTATCGCTGGCAGGGCGTGGGGCCGCAATATGGCCGCACGCGCTACGCAATTGGCGGGACATCGCTGGATGCCGGGACCATTGAATACCGGCAGAGGCTGTTCAAAAGTTTTGGGATGGCCGGGTTTGTGGATGCCGGTCAGGTGGGCAGCAGCAGTATGCCGTTTACCGGCACCCTGCGCGTCGGTGCGGGTGGTGGCGTGCGCTACTACACCCCCATCGGGCCGGTGCGTGTTGACGTCGCTGTGCCGCTGAACCGCGCTTATCGTGGTGACAAGTGGGATCTGTATATCGGTCTTGGGGAAACATTCTGATGACTGAATACAACGAGACCGCTCCCGCACCGCGCCGTTCCGCGCTGCGGCGCGCAGGCCGCGTGCTGGGTCTTTCCGCTGGTGTGCTGACGGGTGTGACCGTTCTGGCGGTAGGGGTTATTCTGGTCGGGGCCAATACCGGGCCGGGGCGCAGGCTGCTGATGAAGCAGACGACAGCGCTGACGGGCGGCATGGTCAACATTGCCGGGATGTCCGGCCGTTTCCCGGATAATTTCCATCTGGACTCCATCGCCCTGAAGGACAAAGACGGCGTCTGGCTTTCCCTGCGGAATATTGATCTCAACTGGTCTCCGCTCAGCATGGTCTGGCGCACCGCGCGGATTTACGCCCTGAAAGCGGATGAGCTGAATATTCCGCGTCTGCCGGTTTCAGACCCGACGGCACAGCCTGCGGCCCCGTCTTCTGGCGCGAAATCCAGACTGGGGCTGAGTGTTGATATCCGCACGCTGGCCGTGCAGCGCATTACCGTGGGCGCGGCGCTGGCGGGCGTGCCTGCCAGTTTCTCGCTGGCCGGGCATGGCAGCCTTTCTTCCATTGACCCGGTGATTGACGGGCTGACGCTGCCCACATTGCCGAAGTCTGACATTGCTCTGCATGTTAAGCGGCTCGATGCATCCGGGCAGATTGATCTGGCGACACAGACCGGCGGCGGCAAGCTGGGTCTGCATCTGGACGCGCAGGAAGGCACGGATGGGTTTGCAGCCGCCAGACTGAAAATGCCACAGCTTACGCCGCTGTCTCTCGCGCTGGATATCAAAGGCCCGACAAACGCTGCGGCACTGGGGTTTTCGGCATCTGCCGGGCCGGTGAAGGCGAAAGCAGAAGGGGAACTGAACCTTCTGGCCGGGGATATGGCGCGCCTGTCCGCGCAGTTTGAGTCGCCACAACTGGCTCTGACGCCGGATATCGGCTGGGATGCCATTCACCTTGCCGCGCAGCTTAAAGGCAAAATGACCGCGCCCAATGGCACCGCGACGCTTCAGGTTGACAGGCTGGCTGCCGCCGGGGCTGCTGTGGGCACCCTGAAGGCAAACTTTACCGGCCAGAGCGGGCAGGCGGGTGTTGAGGATCTGCTGCATCTGGTGATGACGGCGGATGGCGTGCGGATACCGGGAAGTGCGCCAAATCTGCTGGCCTCTGCTCCGGTGCAGCTTGATGCAAAACTCTCCCCGCAACCGGCGGGCAAACCACTGCAACTGGATATCTCGCATCCGCTTCTGCATCTGACAGGGTCCGTTCTGACAGCATCCCCCCAGCGTGGCACTCTGACGCTGAGCCTGCCGGACCTGCGCCCTATCGGGCAGGTGGCGGGCACGCCGCTTCAGGGCAATGCCGGAATGACCGCGCAGTTTGACCTGCCTGCGCAGGCAGAGGGTGATACGCACCTGAAAGCTGATGGCACGCTGGCCATTACCGGCGGCCAGCCGCAGGCCGTGGGGCTCATTGGCCCCAAAGGCACGTTTGCGCTGGCAGCCACTCTGCGGCCCCATACGGCACCGGGGGCTGCCGCTTCAGTTTCTTCGGCCCCCGCTCCGGCCCCGGCCCCGGATGCCTCAGCATCTCAGCACAATCCGGCCGCCACGCCAAGACAGCCGGGTGCGGCACAGCCTGCTACGTCAGGTGTTGCGGGTTCCGGTGCGGAGGTAAAGCAGACCGAGGGGGCAAAAAAGGCGGATAAACCTGCCGCGCAGGCTGCCGGGCAGCAGATTGATCTGGCCTCCCTGACTGTCGACGGGCAGGCCTTGCACCTCAAGGCGCAGGGTCGGGTGAATACCGGGCAGGATCTGGATGTGACATCCACTCTGGCGTTGCCGGATCTGGCCCGGGCGCTGCCCTCCCTGCGGGGCGGGGTCACGCTTGCGCTCTCGGCCAAAGGGCTGATGCAGGATTTTGCTGCGAAGCTCCATCTGGAAGGGGACCCCGGCACGGCAACCATGCCCCGTGGCCCGGTGGTGCTGGATGCGGATGTGGCGCATCTGCCGTCCGCTCCTGCGGGAACGGTTGAAGCGCATGGGTCCGTCAATCGTGCGCCGCTGCTGCTGAATGTTGCGCTGGCGCAGGATGAGACGGGTGCACGCCAGATTGATCTGAAAAAACTCTCATGGAACAGCGTGCAGGGGCAGGGCGCACTGTCTCTGGCTGCGGGTGAGGTTGTTCCGCTGGGCACGCTGGATGTGAAAATAGGGCGTCTGGCAGACCTGAAAGACGTCATCGGCCAGCCGATTTCCGGCGCGCTGGCGGCATCCGTTAAAACCACACAGGTTAATCAGAAGCCGCTGGTTGCGTTAAAGCTGGATGGCAATGTGGCTATGCCGCAGGCCAGAATTGGCACGCTCTCTCTGGCCGGGACGGTAAAAGACCCGGCGGCCCACCCGGACGCGGACCTTACCCTGAAGCTCGGCGGCCTTGCTGCGGCAGGAATGACCGGGCAGGCGCGGGTAACGGCCAGAGGGCCGGACAATGCGATGGCGCTGACGGCCCAGATCGGCCCTGCCACATGGTCTGGCAGCCCGCTTTCTCTCGATACGGCGGCTCTGCTGAACCTGCCTGCCAAACAGGTGCGCCTGCAAAAGCTCGCGGCGACGGCAAAGCAGGAAAATCTGCGGCTTCTGGCTCCGGCCCTTCTCTCCTTTGGGGAGACAATGGGGGTAGACCGTCTGCGGGTGACGCTGGGGACGCAGGGGGCGGAACCGGCAACGGCGGATATTGCAGGCCGTATCAAGCCCACACTGGCGGCCACGGTGGATGTGCGGAATCTGACACCCGCACTGGCGCACCCCTTTATGCCTGACCTGCATGCACAGGGAACGCTGGCGATGCAGGCCAAGGTAAGCGGCACGATGGAGCGCCCGCAGGGGCAGGTGCATCTGTCGGGGAATGGTTTGCGGATGCAGGGCGCCTCTGCCGCAGCGTCTCTGACACCGCTGCATCTGGATGCAACGGCTGATCTGGCCGGGACATCCGCCAAAGTCAGAATGCAGGCGGATGCCGGGGCAAAGCTGGCGCTGGGTGTAAATGGCACAGCGCCGCTGACCAGCACAGGGCCGATCAGTCTGCGGACCAGCGGGCATCTGGATCTGGCCATTGCCAATGGCTATCTGGGCGCGCAGGCGCGGCAGGCTCTGGGACAGGTACAACTGGCCTTGCAGGCGGAGGGCACGCTGGCGGCTCCCCGGATTGCGGGCGCCGTAGACCTGCAAAACGCAGAGTTTCAGGATTTTGCACAGGGCGTGCATCTGTCCGCCATCAACGGGCGTATTGTCGGGCAGGGCAACAGCATTGTTATCCAGAACCTGATCGCCAAAGCGGGCGACGGCACGATGGGTGTGACGGGCTCAGTTGGGGTTCTGGCGCCCGGTCTGCCGGTCGATATTCATTTTGTGGCGCGGGATGCGCGGCCGGTCTCCAGTGATCTGATTACAGCCATCATGAATTCGGACATGACCATTAAAGGTCAGGCGGCGGGCCGGATGGATGTGGTCGGGAATGTTGATCTGCGGAAAGTGGAAATCAACATCCCCAACTCCCTGCCATCGTCTGTCGCGCGGCTGGATGTCGTGCGTCCGGGTGACAAAACAGAGGCCGAGAAAGCCGCAACCACCAGCGCGACGGCCAGCGTGATCGGGCTGGATCTGACACTGACATCGCCGGGCAAATTCTTTGTGCGCGGGCATGGTCTGGATGCGGAAATGGCTGGCAGACTGAAGGTAAAAGGCATCAGTACGGCTCCTCTCGTCAGCGGTGGGTTTGACCTCAAGCGCGGGAATTTTGATCTGGCGGGGATTTCCCTCAACTTCACCAAGGGGCGCGTGGCCTTTAACGGCAGCAGCGTGGACCACAAGCTGGACCCCACGCTGGACTTTGAAGCAGACCGCGCCGTGAACGGGGAAACGGCGATGCTGAAGGTGGGCGGCTATGCCAGCGCGCCAAAAATCAGCTTTGAATCCATTCCGTCTCTGCCGCAGGATCAGGTTCTGGCCATGCTGCTGTTTGGCACGGATGCGCACTCTCTCTCCTCCACCCAGATGGTGGAACTTGGCACGGCACTGGCGACCCTGACGGGTGTGACGACGTTTGACCCGATGGGCACCCTGCGCAAAACCCTGCATCTGGACCGTCTGGCGGTTGGCGGCGGGTCTGGCGTGGGGAATGGCGGTACCACGGTGGAAGCCGGGAAATATGTGATGCGCGGCGTGTATGTGGGGGCCAAGCAGGCAACCTCTGGCTCGGGCACACAGGCGCAGGTGCAGGTGGACCTGACCAAACACCTTAAGCTGAACACCACAGTCGGCACGGGCGGCAACGTGACGGGCTTTACCACCCCGGAAAATGACCCCGGCAGCAGCGTCGGCCTGCTCTGGCAGTATCGTTACTGAGGCGGGTGTGTGGACGCGGTAGAGGGACCCTTGAAGAGAGGCTGGGAACGGCTCTCTTCAAGAGTAACAAAGCAGCCTTAAAACTGGAAATCGACCACCACGGGCACATGGTCGGAAGGGCTGACCCAGTCACGCGCTTCCCGCACGACGGTCATGCCGCTGAGGTTCGGCACCAGATCGGGGGTGACCCACACATGGTCCAGTCGGCGGCCCCTGTTGGATTTCTGCCAGTCCCGGTTGCGGTAGGACCACCATGTATAAAGTTTTTCCTGCGGCGGAACAAAATGCCGCATGGCGTCCACAAAGCCGGTTTCCAGCCAGCGGTTTAACCGCTCGGTCTCCGGGGGCGTATGGCTGACGATTTTGAGCAGTTGCTTGTGGCTCCAGACGTCATGTTCCAGCGGGGCGATGTTCAGATCCCCTACCAGAATGGCGCGTTCGGGCTTGCGGCCAGCAAACCACTCAGTCACTTCCTCAACAAAGGCCAGTTTGTGCGCAAATTTTGGGTTGGTGTCCGGGTCCGGAATGTCACCGCCCGCAGGCACATAAAAATCATGCAGTTCCACCGGGCCTGATGGTGTGCTGATGACAGCCCCCACATGGCGGCAATCTTCCTTGCCATACCAGCCCGGCAGATTCTCCACCGGGGTGATGGGATGGCGGGAGAGAATGGCCACGCCGTTGTAGCTCTTCATCCCCTTATAATGCAGATGCTCAAAGCCCAGAGCCCGTACGGCCTCTTCCGGAAAGAGCGGGTCTGGTACCTTGGTTTCCTGCAGGCAGATGAGATCGGGGGCCAGTGCGGCCACCAGATCAGCAAGCCGGGGCAGGCGCAGGCGGAGGGAATTGATGTTCCATGTCACAAGTCGCATGGGCATGAGCCATTGCGCATCCGGGTTTGCGGAGCAAGAAAAAACAGCCACATATAAAGCAAAGGCGCGGCGGGGCGTGCGCCTTGTAATCTTGACTGACAGGACCATTTTTCTCTCATGACGTCTTCCTCACAGGCTCATACGGGCCAGACTCCTGCTCCTTCCGCCGAAGCTGAGGCGCTGCATCGCGCGCTGTTCACGCTGGATAGCCATATTGATATCCCCTGGCCGGACCGGGGAGACGCGTTTGAGGATACGGAGGCCCGCCGGGTTGATCTGCCCAAAATGCAGAAGGGTGGCATGTCCGCCGGGTGCTTTGTGGCCTATATCGCGCAGGCAAAGGTAGATGCCGAAGGGCATGCGCAGGCACAGGCGCAGTGTCTGGCCATGCTGGATGTGATCAACGGGATGCAGGGCAGCCAGAACGGCGTTACGGCACGCGTGTGCTCCACAGTGACGGAAATTGAGGCCGCGTATAAAGCAGGCGTTCTGGCCGTTATTCCGGCCGTGGAAAATGGTTACGCCATGGGGGATGACCCGGCTGTTCTGGCGCAGTTCCGGGCCAGAGGTGCTCGGTATGTCACGCTGACCCATAACGGACATAATGCGCTGGCGGATGCGGCGGTGCATCGCCCCAGTCTGGGCGATAAGCCGGAAAACCACGGCGGACTGTCTGCTCTGGGGCGTGAGGCTGTGCGGCACATGAACCGCCTTGGCCTGCTGATTGATGTCTCGCACGCGTCTAAAAAGACCATGTTGCAGGCCGTCGCGGCCTCCGCTGTGCCGGTTGTGGCCAGCCATTCCTGTGTGCGGACTTTGTGTGACCACCCGCGCAATCTGGATGATGAACAACTGGATGCGTTAAAGGCCAGTGGCGGCGTAATCCAGATTACCGCCATGCCTGCGTTCCTGAAACCGCGCGACGGCGAGGCACCCCGTTCTGCCGGTGTGGCCGATTTTGTGGACCACATTGACTATGTGGTGCGCCGCATTGGCGTGGAGCATGTCGGGATTTCATCAGACTTTGATGGCGGCGGTGCGCTGGCCGACTGGCAGAACGCCACGCAGGGGGTGAACCTGACGGCGGAACTCCTGCGCCGTGGATATGACAGAAGTGAGATTGCCGCGTTCTGGGGCGGAAACTTCATGCGTCTGCTGGGGCAGGCCGAGGCTGTGGCAGAACAAACCGGGACAATTGGCTGAAAACCACAGCCGGATTTTTAGGGCATTTGTCCACTTCCACCCTTGACAGACTTTATTTTCCATAAAGTCTGCGGGTGTGGCGGAGTGGTCACGCAACATGCGATATAAAGTTGTTTTAAATCAATAGGTTGCTTTGTTTGGCTAAAAAATATGCAATACGTCAGGACCACGGGAAATCTGCGGATTTCGGGGTGTCAAGCCCGGCTGATCCACAGACTTATCCACAAAATCAGTGGATGAAATTATTTTCTCGAAAGAGCGCCTGATGACATCTGAAAATTCCCCAAACGCGACTACGCCGGACGCCGGAGAAAACAGGCCTGCCACCCCGCTCAAGGGGGTGGAGGTTATCCGGGAGGCGCTCAAAACCATGCCGCTGTCCCCCGGTGTGTATCGCATGCTGGGCGAGAAGGAGGATGTTCTCTACGTCGGCAAGGCGCTGGCGCTTAAAAAACGGGTGACGTCCTACACGCAGGTCAACCGCCTGCCTGAACGCCTGCGGCGCATGGTGTCCGAGACTGCCTCCATGGAGATTGTCACGACGCATACCGAGGCCGAGGCGCTGCTGCTTGAGGCCAACTACATCAAGCGCATGAAGCCCCGCTACAACATCCTTCTGCGGGATGATAAAAGTTACCCCTGGCTGACGCTCACGGATGCGCACGCATTTCCGCAGATTGCCAAACACCGCGGCAAGCCGGTGAAAGGGGCCAGCCTGTGGGGGCCGTTTGCGTCCGCATGGGCGGTGAACCAGACGCTTAACCTGCTCCAGCGGGTTTTTCTGCTGCGCTCCTGCGCCGATTCCGTGTTTAACAGCCGCTCTCGCCCCTGCCTGCTGTATCAAATCAAACGCTGCTCCGGCCCGTGTGTGGACCGGATTGATCAGGCCGATTACGCAAAGCTGGTTGAGCAGGCGCGGGACTTTCTGTCCGGCAAGGATCACGTGCTGCGGGAAGAGATGAGTGCCGAGATGCACCGGGCGGCCGAGGCGCTGGATTTTGAGCGCGCGGCCACCATGCGGGACCGGATCCGCGCGCTGGCGCAGATGCAGGATTCGAGCGTGATCAACCCGGCCTCTCTGCAAAATGCGGACGTGTTTGGTATCTGGCAGGAGGCCGGGCAGGCCTGCATTCAGGTGTTTTTTATCCGGGGCGGCCGCAATAACGGCAACAGGTCCTTCTTCCCAGCGCATACGCAGGATCAGGAACCGGGTGATATTCTCGCCGCCTTCATCGCGCAGTTTTATGACGATAAGCCATGCCCGGCACAGGTTCTGGTTAATCATGAATTGCCGGAAGAAGCCCTGCTGGCTGAAGCCCTGACGCTGCGGCGTGAGCGGAAGGTAGAAATTCTGCACCCTATGCGGGGTGAGAAAAAGCAGGTGCTGGACCATGCCGTCGCCAATGCGCGGGATGCGCTGCACCGCAAACTGGCGGAAAGTGCCGGGCAGGCGAAACTTCTGGAGGGCGTGGCGCGCGTGCTGGGGCTGGATGTCCCACCTGAGCGGATTGAAGTCTATGATAACAGCCACATCATGGGGTCCCATGCCTATGGCGTGATGATTGTCGGCGGGCCAGAGGGGTTTGACCGCAGGGCGTACCGTAAGTTCCTGATCAAAGGCCCCGTCACACCCGGAGATGACTTTGGCATGATGCGGGAAGTGCTGGAGCGTCGCTTCGGGCGGGCGTTGAAGGAAGCTGCGGAAGGCGATCTGTCCAACTGGCCCGATGTTTTGCTGATTGACGGCGGGGCAGGGCAATATTCCGCCGTGCGCGGCGTGCTGGATGATCTTGGTGTAACGGGTGTCAAACTGGTGGGCATTGCCAAGGGTCCGGACCGGGATGCGGGCCGGGAGTGGTTCCACACAGGCGACGCACCGCCGTTCCAGCTCGAGCCACGGGACCCGGTTCTCTACTACCTGCAACGCCTGCGCGATGAGGCGCATCGTTTTGCCATTACCACGCACCGGGCCGGGCGTTCCAAAACGCTGGTGACGTCCGAGCTGGATGATATTCCGGGTGTTGGGCCTGCGCGGAAAAAGATGCTGCTCAATACATTTGGTTCGGCCCGTGGGGTAAAGCAGGCCGGGTTGCCGGAACTCGAATCGGCACCGGGGATTAACCGCGAGACTGCCAGGGCGGTTTACGGGCATTTTCACCCGGACTGGACGCCGGGTTGACCCCGGTTTTCAGCCCTGCACTAAACTTCTGGGTGAGTGGTGAAAAGCAGACGCCAGAAACCATTTCAGCTCCGCGGGAAATAGGCTAGCATCCCGCCAATGCTGACAGATCTGCCGAATGTTCTGACCATCTCGCGTATCGTGGCGATCCCGATTGTGGTGCTTTTTGCCGCATGGGGGGCTCCGCAAACGGATGCGCTGGCCTGCTTCCTGTTCATTCTTGCCGGGGTGACGGATTATTTTGACGGCAAGCTGGCCCGTTCTCGCCATCAGTTGTCTGACTTCGGCCGGATGTTTGATTCCATTGCGGATAAATTGCTGGTGGGGGCCTGCCTGATGGTGCTGGCCGGGCTGGGCCGCATGGCCTATTTCAGCCTGTGGCCTGCCATCATTATTCTGTGCCGGGAAATTCTGGTGTCCGGCATGCGGGAATATCTGGCGGAACGCCGGGCCAGCCTGCCGGTGACGCGCCTCGCAAAATGGAAAACCGGCTTCCAGATGACAGCAATCGGGTTTCTGCTGGCAGGGGACGGCACGGGTGTTCTGCTGGGGATGCCCTGGCTGCCCGTGGCTCTGATTGGCGCGGTTCTGCTGTGGATTGCTGCGGCTCTTACGCTGATCACAGGCTGGGATTATCTGACAACCGGGCTGCGGCACGTTAATCTCTCGTGAAGAGGCGTTTGAAACCCTCGCACGGTGTGTCTCATAAGTCTCAAATGGCGTTCCTCGGCTTGTATCCCTTCCGCAAACCGGTATTTAAGCTTTAGGCGGCATAGTTTTGCCGCAGCAGGTATCTCTGTTTTGCCTGCATGGTGTCATGGTTAGCGGAGTCAGGTGATGCGGAAATCCGCTCTTGTTGGAATATGTCTGGTTTTGAGCGGCTGTTCCGGGTTCGGGAAATTTGTGACCGATACCGCAACCCTGCCAGGCGCGAACCCGAATGCGCCGGGCGGTGAAAACCTCAACATGCGTCGGGTGCGTGGATATTCCACCGCGGAAACACCACTCCTGCCCGCAGGCGGGAATATCTGGCCCGGGCCGCCGGCACCACTGCCTACTCTGGAAGACGTTGAGAAGGACCGTATTGGCACCATTCTAGGCGGTGCGTCCAATGGTGGTGGCTCCCAGTTGCCTGATGGTGGAGAAATGAGCGTGGGAGAGCCGGATGGTCAGCCTGATACGTCTCAGTCCGTGACAGGAAAACTGCCGGATGCCGAGCCGGATGCGGCCTCTAAATACGGTGTGCAGCGCGGATCTGCCTCCACCATTGAAATTCCGAATGGTGACGGCACTGTGACGCTGATCCACCCGGACGGGTCTGTGACGACCACGCAGGCAAAAAAGACGCAGGCTCCAGCCACCCCGCGCTCCTGACGGCGCCGGGGCGCGGCACAGGCTGCCTGATACGAGAAAAAGCAAGGACATCGCTATGGCGCAGGACGTCACAATTTTCTATTTCGCTGCCTTGCGTGAGCAGATGGGGCGGGAGAGGGAGACTGTCCGTCTGCCAGAGCCGTCTGTCACGGTAGAGGCATTTCTTACCGAACTGCGCCAGAAGGATACCACGCTGGATACGGTTTTTGCTGCCGCACCGCGTATCCGTGTTGCTATTAACCAGACGCTTGCGACGTTTCAGGATACTGTAAAGCCCGGTGATGAACTGGCATTTTTCCCTCCCATGACCGGGGGCTAAGGGCGTGCTGCGCGTTCTTGTTCAGCCTGAGCTTTTTGATATGGGGGCGGAAATGGACCGCCTTTCAGCCGGGTCCCGTTCTATTGGCGGTATCAGCGTTTTTATGGGGCAGGTGCGGGACGGGCCGGATGGGCTGGAAAGCCTGACACTGGAACATTATCCCGGCATGACGGAAAAAGTGCTGACGGCGCTGGCGGATGAAGCGGTGCGACGTTTCAGCCTGACGGGCTGTACACTGATCCATCGTGTTGGCACGCTGCCTGTGGGTGCTCCCATTGTGTTTGTCGGGACGTCTTCCGCGCATCGGGCGGAAGCGCTGGCGGGCACCAATTTCCTTATTGATCGCCTTAAAACCGGAGCACCATTCTGGAAGTGTGAGCGCTATCATGATGGGCGCTGTGTCTGGGTGGATGCGCGGGAAGCGGACGATCAAGCATCTGCGTTGTGGGATGAATAACGTCTCATAAAGATTTGTTTTTTAATGAAATCTGTTGTTTTTTTTTGGTTGTGAATCTGAAAGTTCTGTCAGGCCACAGCCACAGCCACAGCCACAGCCACAGCCACAGCCACAGCCACAGCCACAGCCAGACAATCTGCTGTTGCTCCGGTGTTGCGGTTTTCAGTTTTCCGTAGACAGAACGCGATAGATGGCATCGGTCAGCGTGCGCAGATCTTCCGGTGGGATGGTGAAGGCCGGGGTAAGGTAGACGATTGAGCGGAACGGGCGGATCCACACATTTTCCGCAATAAAGCGTTGCCGCAGAGCGTCCGGATTGGCAATTTTTTCCAGTTCCACAACGCCAATCGCCCCCAGAACACGGACATCCTTAACGCCCGGCAGCGTGCGGCACCGTTCAAGCGCTTTTGTCAGATGCGCCTGAATGGTGGCTACCTGTGCCAGCCGGGGTTCGGTTTCAAATAAGTCCAGCGAGGCATTGGCGCAGGCGCAGGCCAGGGCATTGGCCATAAAGGTCGGGCCGTGCATCAGAGCGTGGTCCGGGCTGTCGGACAGAAAGGCCTCAAACACATGCGGGCGGGCGACGGTGGCAGCCAGCGCCATGGTGCCGCCTGTCAGGGCTTTAGAAAGGGTGATGATATCCGGCACAATGTCGGCCTGTTCACAGGCAAACATCGTGCCGGTGCGGCCAAAGCCGGTAAAAATTTCATCCAGAATGAGCAGGAGGCCGTAACGGTCTGCGGCCTCGCGCAGCGTGCGCAGCACAGTGGGGGAATGGAACAGCATGCCGCCCGCACCCTGCACCAGTGGCTCGGTGATGATGGCAGTCAGCTCATGCGCGTGCTCGTCCAGAAGCTGGAAAAAAGCAGCGGTGCTGGCCTCGTCCTGTGGCAGTGGGGCGATGATATGATGAGCCAGCACATCGCCATACAGGTGGTGCATGCCTTCTTCCGGGTCACAGACGGACATGGTGGCAAGTGTGTCACCATGATATCCGCCTTTGAAGGCCAGCATTTTGGTGCGTTTCGGCTCCCCGGTGTTCAGGCGGTACTGAATGGCCATTTTCATCGCAACTTCCACCGCGACAGAACCGGAATCTGTAAAAAAGACCCGGTCCAGATCCCCCGGCAGCAGGGCGCACAGGCGGCTTGCCAGCCGTAGGGCTGGTTCATGCACCATCCCGCCGAACATCACATGCGGCATGGTGCCCAGCTGTGCCGTAACGGCGGCGCGGACGTGGGGGTGATTATAACCGTGGCAGGCTGTCCACCATGCGGCCACGCCATCCACCAGTTCCCGGCCATCCGTAAGCTGAATGCGGGCATTGTGGGTGCTGCGGGCGGCCAGAGGGGCCGGAGCGGTTTTCATCTGGCTGTAAGGCAGCCAGATATGCGGGAGCCCCTGCTGGTACCAGTCTGGCATGACGGGTGAGGACGATGCGGTTG
>NZ_JACRVR010000040.1:0-22681 GCF_018811975.1 Acetobacter sp. P1H12_c
CCGATCCCCTCATCGAAAAGCTTGAAGAGCGGGGGATCACACCGGTTATTCCGTCAAAGAAAAACCGACGCACTCCACGGAAAATCCTCTTTTCGCTTTATAAAAAACGAAACATCATCGAACGCTTCTTCGCCAGACTTAAACAGTTCAGAGGTATTGCAACACGATATGACAAGCTGAAGTCAACTTTCCTCGCAGCCGTGCAATTCGTCTCCGCCATCATTGGAATTAACTGACGACACACCCTAGATTTCTGGACGCCTTGGCTCCTAAAAATGAGGACAGGAGGCGTTGATGGGGAAGCCCAATTTCAGTGATGAGTTCAAGCGTGATGCGGTGACGCAGATTACCGAGCGGGGATATCCCGTAGCGGAAGTTTCGCAGCGGCTCGGGGTCAGCACACATTCGCTGTATGCGTGGAAGCGGCAATTCGCGAAGGTGGTATCGGGCGATGCCGGCAAGGATGTCGAGATCCGGCAGTTGAAGCGCGAATTGGCCCGGGTCACCGAGGAGCGCGACATCTTAAAAAAAGCCACCGTGTATTTCGCCAAGGATGCAAAGTGAGATACGCCTTCATTACCGAGCATCGTGATCGTTTTGGAGTTCGGGCGATGTGCCGCTGTCTGGCCGTGCAGCCCAGTGGCTACTATGCTTGGCGGAAGGAGCCGTTGAGCCGACAGGCTTGCGAGGATGCCCGACAGACCACGTTGATCCGTCAGGCCTGGAACGACTGTGGCAGGGTTTATGGCTACCGTAAGCTGCACGATGATCTGCTCGATCAGGGCGAGACCTGCTGTCCGAATCGCGTAGCACGCCTGACAAAACTGGCGGGCATCAAAGCGCAGATTGGCTACAGGCGGCGGCCAGGTAGACATAGTGGCAGGCCATCTCTGGTCATCGACAACACGCTAGCCCGGCAGTTTGATGTCGAGGCACCCGATAGGGTGTGGGTCACAGACATCACCTACATCCGCACCATGGAAGGATTTGCCTACCTTGCAGTCGTCATCGACCTCTATTCGCGTCCTGTGGTGGGCTGGTCGATGCAGAGCCGCCAGACCTCGGATGTGGTACTGCAGGCGCTTCATATGGCCATCTGGCGACGAAAGCCCAAAAGCCGGGTGCTGATCCACTCCGATCAGGGCAGTCAGTTCACCAGCATGGACTGGACTGCCTTCATACGGGCTCACAATCTGGAACACTCGATGAGTCGCCGCGGCAATCGCCACGACAATGTTGTCGCTGAAAGTTTTTTCTCATCGCTCAAGCGTGAGCGCATCCGGCGTCGAACTTACAAAACGCGCCAGGAAGCCCGACAGGACGTGTTTGACTACATCGAAATGTTCTATAACCCGGTGCGCAAGCAGGTCAGGAACGGGGTGCTGTCACCCGTGCAGTTCGAACAACAGCAGACTTTGAATAACCAAGGCGTCTAGAAAACTAGGGGCTACTCAAATATATTCTCTAAAAATGCCCAGAGAGAGTTTCTGTAAGCACCCTTGGAGAGAATGATCAAGGTCATCCGGTTGTTCAGCAACCGCGTAACACCTTCGGTTGGTCGGTCCTTCCTGTTTAACCTGTCCATGACGTATTAAAGACGACGCATTCACCCCCCTTTACTACCCGAGGTCGTAAAGGGGGGTGATGTGTGCGAGCCGCGTGTTGATTACGACACGTGGCACAGGTTTTTTATTCTGCTCTTCAGGTAGCGATAAAGCGGGATATCAAAAAATGCCGCATATAAATACGAGATGACGATGGAGAGTCCGCCAGCCATAAGGATGGACAGGATCGGGCTATCTGATCTGTATTGCATGCCGATAATGATAGCTGAGGAATGGATGAGGTATAATGGGAAGCTGATAAACCCGAAAAACTGGACAGGCGGAGACAGAAAAATCTTTTTGATCAGCGAGGAGTCAGGCTGGAAATCAATTAGCATGAGGGGGATAAACGGCAGGATATATAAATAATCCAACTTGTTATGAAGCTGCCCGTAAATGCCAACCAGACAACTGGCTAAACAGACCCACAGAAAGACTTCAAAACTGTTTTTTGTCGTGATTTTGGTGATCCGCTCCGGTGTTAGAAGTGAATAGACGGCAGACCCCAGCATGATGGCTGATGAGGCCAGTAAGAACGGGAACATACCGCCGAAGGACATATCAATAAATCCGGCAGCAGACCGGATGCATAAAAAAAGAATAAATGTGCATGCTATTAACAGTCTTTTAAACGGCGCTATTCTGATAAAAATTAGCGGAATTAAAAGAGACGCCCAGAATTCAATACTGATGCTCCATGACGGCTCATTGATGAGCGGAAACTGGTGTGGTGTTACACCATGTAGAAAGAACAGGTTTTGCAGGATGACTTTCCAGTCAAAAATATAATGTCCTGCAACATAGCCCATATGCCTGCTGTTATAGGCATAGATGACAATCATCGTGAGGGTCGTCACACAATGCAGAGGCCAGAGGCGGGCGAGCCGCAAAAGGAAGAAATATAGAAATTTATGGCTGGTTTTGTGAGCATAGGTCAGCACAAAACCTGACATGATGAAGAAGTAAATAACGCTGATATACGCACCAATTAAAGGCCGTTGTTCACTCCAACCTGTGACAACGCCAATCATGTGGCTGAGCATGACACTGAGAGCCAGAATGCCTCTGAGGCCGTCTAAGGCATAAAACCTTGTCGGATGGTTTTTTTCTAGAGTTAGATTCATAGTATTATATCGCCTTAAGAACTATACTATTAATAATAACATTATATGTTTTTTTAAAAAAAATCCAATGCAGAAAATTTTATATATGCATAAAAATAACTCTGAATATTTCCGCCGCAATTCACCTCCTTCTTATGAAAATTATTTCATGTGAAGGTAGTGGCTTATCTGTTTTCTGAAGAGGCTTATCAATTACTAGCAAAGGTTATCGAATATCCGATTTTATTTTAAGACCTGTTAGATCTTGAAATTTTCCCATCTCATAGTGATGGAAGAAAGAGACGGAGCAGGCATTTTTACGGACGAGACATTGGCGATCTGGAAGGTTCGAAAAACCCCTACTTAGGCGTTTTTGCCCGCAACTATATCAATGGGTTATGATTTTAAATGGACTCAAAAAAGAGGTTTTTCGAATCCTCCATATCGTTGTCGCTGCAGACTGGATCAAGGCCTAATAGGCCATAGGGAATACCACTTCAAAATCATGGAAAAACAGTTTGATTGTAATAACGGAAGATGAGAGATATAAAGCACGAATCATAAATACGATGTAAAATGAGAAACTTATGACTAGACAGTCCGATCAGATCATAAAAAAAGAAAGCATATACAATTATATATGTTTATTTATATTTGTATTCATATGCTACTCAAGCGTTTTTATAAGAAGTTATGGCTTATCTGATGACTATTCTGTGATATATTATCACTATACCAATCCAGGGTGGAATGTGCAGTGGGAATCCATGTCTGGTCGCCCTGTGTATGGAGCATTGAGGCAGATCATGACATGGACTGTAGGAAAAGTCTCTGCATTTTCTTATTTCCGGTTTGTTGCAGTGTTTTTTATTGCTTCTTATTCTGTTCTTTTGTATATATATATGAATAAGAAGCATATTTTTGAATCAAATATTATACGTTTTTCTGTGGCGAGTAGCCTTGCTTTTCTTCCATCTCTGCAGATATATGCTTCGTGGACAATTACATACCCTTTTATACTCTCTATTATCCTGGCATTTTTTGCATTTACCTTTGTGAATAAGAATATTGGCAAAGAAAATATAAATATTATTGTTGGCTATCTTATGTTGGCAATAAGCTTTCTTATTTACCAGCCAACAGGAATGATATTTGTGTTTTTTGTTTTTATAAAAACATTTTTTGAGGATGGAGATATATTAAAGAAAATTATTAGAAATGGAATTATTTTATTTTGTGCTATGCTAACAAACTTTATTTTCATAAAAATTTATACACATTTATATGGCTCTACTGGCCGTGAGGCGCTAAACCTCCATTTTTTTCAGAAGGTGTTGTGGTTTTTCAATCGACCTTTTATGGACGCAATTGCAAATTACAATATTCATCCTTCCGTTTTCTATAATGTTGTCAGCGCGTGTATCATTCTTTGTGGCGTATGGTTTACTCCGAAAAAATGGAATTTCTTTGTAAAAATTTTAATTGTCGTTGCGTTTTGTTTCGCAAGCTATATGCCTAATATTATGGTGGCAGAAACATCTTCACCTTATAGAACTCTTGTTGGGGTAGAAAGTATTCTAGCTGTTCTGTTTCTGAACGGTATTTTTAATATATGTTCCAGATTTATTTCATACCATCGGTATGTTTTCTTATTTGTCATGCCATGCATTGCTTTTTCTGCCATCTATAACATTAATTATTATATTATAGATGTTCAGCAGCATCAGCTTTCTGATTTGGCCGCAGCGTTCAAATTCGTTCCAAGGGGCAGGACGATTGATTTTGATATCCGTGGGGTTGATGGAAACGCTTATTCCAAATTCAATCAATATGAATATGGAACAATATCTATCAATAACACTTGGACACCTAAGGCTATGGCAATGGACATTATCAAGAATAATGGTCTGAGTGATATAAAAATGACAGATGGTATACTTGTTTCTGATCCTGGAAATAAAAATATTTACTATATAAAAATGTCTGAAATCAAAAATATGGGCTATTAATGTATAGGAATGAGCAGGAAGATAAAAATTGTCTTTCTGCTCATTATGTTATTTTTGTTTCGTAGAGAGCTTCAGAAAGCTCTCTACGTGGAAGCGGGGGCGCTGTTTGGTTTCCAGATAAATTTTGCCGACATATTCCCCAATAATGCCCAGAGAGAGCATTTGCACGCCGCCCATGAAGAAAATGGACAAGATGATGGAGGGCCAGCCTTCCACGGTGTTGCCACTGAATTTTATAACCAGCACATAAAACGTCGCCGCAATTGAGAACAGGCAGATACAGAGTCCCAGTGTGGCAATCAGCCGCAAGGGGGTGATGGTCATGGAGGTAATGCCCTCTACAGCCAGAGCGAGCATTTTGCGGAGCGGGTACTTGGACTCACCTGCCGTACGGATACCTCGGGCGTAACCTATTTCTGTCGATGGAAAGCCGACGAGCGGCACGAGGCCACGAATATAGGCGTTTCGTTCCGTATACAGCAGAAGTCCTTCCACTGCTCGCTGGCTGAGCAGGCGGAAGTCCGCATGGTTAAAAACCTGTTGCACCCCCATGATCGCCATGAGCCGGTAAAACCCTTCGGCAGAGGTACGCTTGAACCATGTATCTGTCTGGCGGGATTCTCGCACGCCATATACAACATCATAGCCCGTGCTGTAGGCCTCAACCATTCGACGGATGGCGTTTATGTCGTCCTGAAGGTCTGCATCAATGCTCACAACAGCATCCGCTTGCGGCGCAGCAGCGGCCAGACCTGCCAGCAGAGCGGACTGATGGCCTTCGTTTCGGGAAAGCTTCAGCCCCTGCACGGAGGGCTCTTTATCGCATGTGGTCCGGATCAGATCCCATGTTGTGTCTCGGCTGCCATCATCCACAAACAGCAGGAAGCTGTCTGAGCGTATTTGCTGGTCCTGTATCATGGCGCGCAGCAGCCCGCCCAGTTCCTGATGGCAGTACACAAAAACCTCTTCCTCATTGTAGCAGGGAACTACAATGGCAAGGCGTGGCGCAGGGCGAGCACTGGCAGGCATTGAAAGGCTTTCAGGTTGGGAGAAAATAAAAAATCACTGAAAATCAGATATCATCGTCGCTCATGATTTTCCACACCCCGTTTAGAGGAGCATGCTTCTCCAGCCAAACCGCAGTCTTTTTCAGAGAGCAGAACGGCAGAGACGCAATGCTTTAGAAACACTTATATTTTATTTTTGCAGCACTTTCCGGCTAAACCAGAAACACACAGCGCAGAAGGCTACCAGCCCCAGAATGGCGGGGGTTCCGGCGGGCAGGAAGGTGGCGAGGGAGAGCGCATTATCTTTCCCCAGTGCGCCGGACAGCACGGCCAGCGCGACGCCAATCAGGCTTTCCCCTACAATAAAGCCGGAGGCAAGCATGGTGCCGATGCTGGCATCATGTTCCGGTGCGGTGCCGTCTGGCTGGTGGCTGGCGTCTTCTGTGGGAGTGGCCGGTGCACGGCGTTTTTTCAGCGCGCTGTTCAGCACCCAGCCCAGAACCGCGCCGACGGCCAGTGTGACGCTGACGGAGGCGGGCAGGTAGATCCCCACTGCAACGCCAAGCGGCGGCAGGGAGAGCTGGCGGCGGCGGAGCAGCAGATCCAGCCCGATCAGCACAGCCCCAAGCCCGAACCCGATGGAGAGCATGCTCCAGTCCAGTGACTGCGTGAAAATCCCCTTGGCGATCATGGCAATCAGCGCGGGCTGCGGGGCGGCCAGCGCGTGGGCCGGATCCATGCCGGGGCGCGGCATGGGGGCACCGGCAAAGCCGTAGGCCTGATACAGCAGGTTCAGCACCGGCGGGATAACGGCGGCACCCACAACACACCCGGCAATCAGCGCGACTTCCTGCTTCCATGGAGACGCGCCGACAAGCTGGCCGGTTTTCAGATCCTGAAGGTTATCGTTGGAAATGGCGACGGTTGCGGTAATGGCGGAGAGCAGGAGAATGGTGAAGCCGGTGGCGAGTGTCTGCCCTTCCGCCATCATTTCCGCGGGCATCAGGCCTAGAGATTCCAGCCCCAGAATCATCAGTGCGCACAGCACGGCGGCGATAATAATGATGCCGGAAATAGGGGAGGAGGAGGAGCCGACAATGCCCGCCATGTAGCCGCAGGCGGCCGCCATCACAAACCCGAACACCACGCAGAACAGGACCGCCGCACACACGGCGGGCCAGATGCCATGCGCCATAGGGGCAAGGAACGCGGCAAACAGGCCGCCCAGCAGCAGCACGGTTACGGCGAGAAGCGCCATCATGGTGCGGGGGGAAAGGTCACGGTCTGCGTCGGGCACCAGCGCGCCGCTGCGGTTGCGGAACACGCTGCTCAGGCCACGCAGGACGGGGCCCATCAGTTCCACCAGTGTCCAGAGTGAGGAAATGGCAATGGCGCCTGCCCCGATAAACCGGACTTTATGCAGCCAGATGGCGTTGGCAAAGCTGGCGGCGTCCAGATGCTCCGGGTTGGGCATGTGGGCTGTCAGCCAGGGCACGCCAAGGCCCCAAGCCAGCACACAGCCCAGCAGCATGGCCAGCCCTCCGGCCAGACCGACCAGATAGCCCGCGCCAAGAAGGGCGAGGGACAGGCCGCCGGAAAACCGGAAAACCGCAGCACCCACGGACCCGGTGATGCTGACGGTATCCGCCAGAATTTGCAGGCCGCTACAGGCAAAGGAGAAGACCCCGGCCACAACGCTGCCACCGATAAGAGCGGAGAGGCTTTTGCTGTTGCCTGTCTCTCCCCCGGCGCGAAGGATTTCAGCCGCGGCAACGCCTTCCGGGTAAGGCAGGGCGCTTTCCGTCACCAGTGCGCGGCGCAGAGGGATGGTAAACAGCACGCCCGCAATGCCGCCCGCCAGTGAGAGGCCAGCCGTCTGCCAGAACGGAAAACTGTGCCAGAACCCGGTCATGATCAGGCCGGGGAAGGTGGCAAACACGCAGGAGAGCGTGCCCGCCGCCGAGGCCTGACTCTGCACCATATTGTTTTCCAGCAGGGTGCTGCGGCCCAGCGCACGCAGCACGGCCATGGAAATGACAGCGGCAGGGATGGAGGAGGCAAAGGTCAGCCCGATCCGTAACCCCAGATAGACGTTGGATGCGGTGAAGACGATGGTGATCAGCGCGCCCAGAATCAGGCCGCGTACGGTCAGTTCCCGCACGGAAGGGGTTTGCAGGGGGGAGGGTGCGGTCATGCCCGGAACCTTGTCAGCGTATCAGAAATCATAAGCATTTCGATACGCTGCCTGATGCGCCTTGTCTCCCCTGAATGAACCGGAAAGGCAATGAGACGGTAAAAGAAAGCCTGATGCCCGGGGGGAAACCC
The DNA here is from genome assembly GCF_018811975.1 of Acetobacter sp. P1H12_c. NCBI lineage: Bacteria > Pseudomonadati > Pseudomonadota > Alphaproteobacteria > Acetobacterales > Acetobacteraceae > Acetobacter > Acetobacter sp. P1H12_c. Next base: position 8,049 of record NZ_JACRVR010000040.1, read on the forward strand.
GGTCATCAGGCCCGTTATCTCAACACAGCAGGCTGGGCTCAGAACGTGAGTTCCAGATTGCTCTGCACATACGCGCCGGAAGAGGCTCCGGCTTTGATCATAGCGCGGGAGGCGAAAATATATTCGCCATCAAGGCTGAAGGTCACGTGCCGGGTGGCACGCCATGTAAAGCTGGCCTGCGGCATGGTGGCGGTGTAGCCCCCCTGCGGGCGGAAGTTGTAGGCGGCCGTCGGGTTGGCATAAATCGCGTCATTGGTGCTGTTGCGCCAGATCACCGGCACTTTCAGCAGCAGGCTGGTGTTGCGGCTGGTGGCAATGGTGGCCAGCGGGCCGACGTCAATCAGGTTGGAGTTGCCGATATAGGTGCTCATATCCAGATAGTAGGCGCTGGGCACGAACGGGGAGAGGAAGTTGCCCCAGCTACTGGTCTGACTTTTACGGGTATCCCCGCCGGAGATGGCGTCCGCCTGAAGGCCGATGGCCGGTTTACCCCACCATCTGGCAAAGCGCCAGGAGACGGTGGCGTTGAACGAGTAGGCCGAGACAGGGCGTGACGGCCCGTTTTTGGCGGCGTTAAAGGAGCCGCCCTGCCACATGCCCCCCAGTGAAAATTCAATCGGTCCGGCATTGCCCCAGACGCGCATGCCGGGCGTGTCACGATGCGTGGACCCGGCAATGGTGCCGGTGGTGCTGGCAATGGGGTTGCTGGCCAGAATGTAGCCCAGATAAAAGGTGTCCACAAAAATCTGGCTGTTTTTCTCCATGAATTTAAAGTTCGGAATGGCGTAGGAGGTGTATGCGCCAAACAGGCGTGTTCTCCAGCCCACCTGATCATGGAACGCGGTTGTGGGGGCGTTGTTGGTCAGGCTGAGGTCAAACAGATCCACGCGGAAGCGCTTCCAGAAGGCGTAGCCGCGCACACCGTTCCAGGAATAGGGGAGTGTCGGGTAAACGCTGCCTGCGGTGACGTAGGGCGGTGCATCCAGAAAGGACATACGGCCGATCATGGCCCCCATATTGGCGCCCAGCAGATGGCCTTTGACTTCCAGAAACGCCTGCTGGGCATCCAGCTTGCTGCGCCAGCGGCCACCGGTATAGCCGTAATAGTTGATACCACCGGCCTGACCGCTCATCAGTTCTCCATACAGGCGCACATGCTCGCCCAGATGCAGGTCTGCTCCGGCATTCCAGCGCAGGGTGGAGCGGTAGGCCGGGTCTTTCTTGATGGTGCCAAACCCGGCCCGCTGGTCATAAAACCCGTGGTGACGGAAGTTGCCGCTGAGTGTCAGGTAAATAGAGCCGCTGTTATTGAGCGGGATGTATTTCAGCGGGTCAGCCCAGTCGATATGGTTTTTCTTGTCACGCAGGTTGGACCAGTCTTCCGCCCAGCGGGAGACGGCGTAATACGCAACCGTGCCAAACCCGGAGGCCGCCCCGGTATTGGCGTTAAACACGCCCCACGGGCCCTGATGCATCAGCGCGGTGGGCAGCGGCTTGAGTTCCAGAGACTGCGGCTGGCCGTAGGCTTCCGGTCGGCTGGTCAGCGGCGGCAGCAGCATATTATCCCAGAACCCGCCCTGCGCCGGGGTCTCGGTGGAGTGACGTTCCGGGCCGTTGGGCACAACCGGATCTTTCGGCGTTTTGCGCACCACGTCTGACAGACGTGCGGGCATGGTGTCATGCGTTACGTTGAGGTCCGAAGCATGGGCGTGGTCCCGCACGACGGAGGGCGTTGCCTGCACAGCGCTTTGCGCGTGGGCCGCCACAGGCGGGAGCAAGAGAGCAAGGAGCGCCCCGGCCGGGGCCATCCGGACGACTCTGACAGGCACATATGTGGAGAGGCTGCTGGAAAAGCAGAACCGGGGGGAGCAGACGGATGCGCAGTGCGCACGGCCTGCGCCTGTAGGACGGGCGGACAGGTGGTTCATGACAGAACACTCTGAAAAAGGGGAAACCGGAAAAGGGGGCAGGAAACGAGCGGGGCGGACGCAATGGGAAATACGGCCGCCAGAGGCCTCAGGCGCTAAGAAGGACGCGTCTGCGCGGGCCTTGAGTCCCTTTAAGGTTTACCGGGAGGAGTGAAAGCACAGAACAGGATGTGCGCGGCCATAGCCGCAGAGACGCACCGGGTGCGTAAGGGGGCAAAAAAACAGCGCCCGAACCGGGACAGCGGAACATCAGCATGACGGCACGACCTTATTGCGTCATGGCATAGCTCAGAGCTTGCCATGCGTTTTTTGTTATTCTGGCGTGCGTTATAGGTATGACTAAACGAGAGCCGTGTCAGCTCTCGTTTGCGTGTAACACGAAATGTTTAAGTGGAAAGATCAGCCCGCCTGTGGCAGGCCACCCAGCTTGGTCAGGCAGTCCCGCGCGCGGGTGATCAGATGGATTTCATGCACGCTCGCCACCGCCTTGCGGGCGTTGCTCTGCCAGCTGCGGGACATGCCCTGCGCGGAGCAGACGGCGCGGGCGCCAAACAGCGGCCCGTCCGTCTGGTCCATGGCGGCCAGAACGGCAGCCGGATGTGTGGGCAGGGCGCGGCGCATGGCCGCCCGGAGGGACAGAGCCGTTGCCGGGTCCGCCTCCGGCATCAGGGCCGCCACCATAGAGGCCGCTTCCGGCTGCCCGCTGGCCACAGCCAGCCGCACGTCGGACCATTTGCGGCTTTTGGTCAGGGTGCGTGCCGTCTGCTCAGGTCCGTCATTTTCCAGCATATGCAAAAGATGCGTGGAGGCCTGTGTGGCGGCTGTCTGCGGGTGCGTCTGGGGGAGGGACGAGTCTGCCTGAGCCTCAACATGCACGGGCGGGCTGACAGACGCCGTGGCCTGTTGCGGGGCCGCAAACGCCCGCGCCAGCGAGGTGCTGACCGGTGCTGAGGGAGCGGCGGCTGCCTGTGCCGGTCTGGCCGTATCTGTTTCCGTCTGCCCGGACGCCGGGGCGGACAGAGCCGCCCGGCGCATATCCGCGACCAGAGGCCGGGGCGGCGTGTGCGAAAAGGTAGACAGGCTCAGGGCTCCGGCAACCAGAGCGGAAAGGATTACAAAGCGGGGCATGCGCATCATTGAAGTGTCTCCTTTCCTGAACAGAGGACCAGACCGGAAGGGGCGGGCCGGAAAATAAGAAGGACTGGTAGCTATTGAGGCAGGTCAAAAATGGCGGCGTGAAGGCAGGACGACGGAAAGGTTGCGGCGGGGGCAGGCTGTGTCCTATAGCGGGCCGGATTGGTCAGAGCGTTTAAGGCGTCTGTCTGTGTAACCCTACCTCCCTGAGGATTGTATTTCCCATGAGCAGCACGTCCCCTTCTTCTTCTGAAATTGCCCGTTTGCAGGTTGCGCTGCGCCGTCTGCTTGGGGCCAAAGGTCTTTCCGTTAATCCGCCGCCGCGCGCCGGGATGTCGGTTGAACTGGCTGTAGACGGTGAAGTGATTGGCACCATTCATCGCGATGATGATGAAGGCGAAGTGTCCTACGCCATCAACATCATTCTTCTTGAAGAAGATCTGCCGGCTGAAAAATAAGCCGCGGTTTTTTTCAGGTCTGAACAGAACGGGGGTGGGCCTGCGGGCCGCCCCCTTTCTGGCTTTCAGGCGTTGGACGGCGCTGCGGAGGCCTGCATGATGGGCGCGCGCCGGGCGGGAAATTCCACCTTTGTCACTTTCCAGCGCCAGTTCTGAATCCGCATCTCGATTTTCAGCGGTGTATCCTGCTCGTGGCCGGGCAGGGGCACATCCACTTCAAACTGATCCAGCCGGGTAAACCGCACGGATGCCTTCTGCGCCAGCGTGGCGAAGGACGGCATGGGCTGGCTGGCCGGAATGGCCGCAGGCACAGCCTGATCCACCAGTGTGCCGAGATTGGCCTGCGTCACCGTAAAATCCACCGCGTTGGAGACGGCTGTGGTGGCGAAGGATGAGCCGAAATCCGGCAGATCATCCGAGACCCGTTCCAGATGCAGGCCGGAGAGCGTCTGGTGCTTGATGGAGGCGTCCAGTTCCGACCAGTTGATGGCCTGACCGAGGGCCGTCATGTCATGCGTCTGGATGGCGGAACCGATGGACCAGAGCGTGACAAACGGGGAGGCCAGATACAGGCCAAGCGCTGCCGCGGATGCAGCCACACACACTCTGCGCGCGGCCTGGAACGTCTTCAGACTGGCAGGCCGGGCGAAAGGCCCGGCAGAGGTGAGGGCGGTCATCTGGTGCACTCCTCGTATGATAAAATTGCAGATCACGTATAGCAGACGCATGGCACCCATGCATAGTTTCATGAAGGGTATTTCATGAGATCACGAAAATGTGAATTAGGGTGTTCTGGCGCTGTCCTGAAAAAAGCGGGGCGCGCGGAACGGGCGGGCATGGCATAAACGCCGCTCTCTGCCCGCAGCAAAAAGGCGCTCAGATGGCGTTTGACTTCACCGAAGCCGAAATTCAGCGATATTCCCGCCATATTCTCCTGCCCGAGGTCGGCGGGACGGGGCAGGCGGCGCTGAAGGCGGCCTCTGTTCTGGTGGTAGGGGCCGGGGGGCTTGGCGCGCCCGCCGCTCTCTATCTGGCCGCCGCCGGTGTGGGGCGGATTGGTCTGGTGGATGACGATGTGGTGGAGCTTTCCAACCTGCAACGCCAGATTGTGCACACAACGCAGTCTGTCGGCACGCCCAAGGTGGAGTCTGCCCGCGCCACGCTGGAAGCCCTGAACCCTGAGGTCACGCTGGAAACATGGCCGATGCGGCTCACAGCCGCGACGGTGGATGATCTGGTGAGCCGGTATGATCTGGTGTGTGACGGGTGTGATAACTTCACCACCCGTTATCTGGTCAATGCTGCGTGCGTGCGGGCCGGAAAGCCACTGGTCTCTGCTGCCGTGCAGCGGTTTGAAGGCCAGCTCTCCACGTTTCATCCGGCGCGGGGCGGCCCCTGTTACCATTGCCTCTACCCGCAGACCGATGGTGAGGCACAGGGGTTAAGCTGTGGCGAGGCCGGGGTGTTTGGCGCGGTGACGGGTGTGATGGGCACCCTTCAGGCCACGGAAGCCCTCAAGGAACTGCTGGGGCTGGGGACATCACTGGTCGGGCGGCTGCTGATGTGGGATGCTCTGAACACACGTTTTACAACCATCGCCCTGCAACGGGACCCCACATGCCCGGTATGCGGGGCACTGCAACGGGAGACGTCTGATGGCTGAACGGACCGGACATGAGTCTGGCGGAATTTTTGCCGGAAGTTCTGCACCTTCTGCCGCACCCTCTGGCCGCACGGGGTTTGCCGCTGCCGTGGGCGCATCCGCGTTCCCCCCGTGTGATCTGGCGCTGGTGATTGTGGAGGCGCGGTACGAGCGCATCCATGCGGCTTTAATGCTGGCCGCCACAGCCTGCGCGCTGGGCCAGAGTGTGGTGCTGTTTGGCATGGGGGCCGGGGTTGCGGCGTTTACGGCCGGGTGGGACGGGCTGGAAGACGCAGAGCATGAGGACTGGCGCACGGCCGCCGGTGTTGCCGGGCTGTCTGACCTGCGGACCGCCCTGCTGGAGATGGATGCCACGCTGATGGTGTGCGACTCCGGGGTAAAGACCATGGGGCTTTCTGCCGCAGAGCTGGCAGAGGGCGTGGCAGTTGTGGGCCTGCCTACGTTTCTGGACAGGGCAGGGGCAGCCCGCGTGACGGTTTTCTAAAAACCGCTTGCCCCGGCGTTTCTCTCTTGGCAGGGATGCAGGCATGATGTTCACATTGCCTCTGACTTTCCGGTTCCGACTGCTGTCCTGCCTGGCAGGGTGTGCGGTCGCGCTGTCTGGCGCGGTTGCTGCTGAGAAAAAGCCCGCCGCGCACAAGCACCATGCCCACCACGCTGAAGCGGGCCACGCTGCTGCCAAAAAGAAAGCGGCGGACAAGCCTGCTGGTAAAAAAGCCGCTGCGGCGGACAGCAAGAGTGCGCATCACCCCCACCATGAGACGGCTAAGGCGGCCTCCACCAAGGGGCATCATGCCGCAGGCCAGACGGCCCACGCGCCTGCCCGCCATAAAGCGGCAGCCGCGGCTGCTGGTGCGGCCGCAGCGGGTGCCGCCGCCGGGGCCGCCGGGGCCGAGGCTGCTGAACAGCCTGCCACACCGCCCGCCGCAGCAACGCCGCCGGAACCGCCGAAGGGGACCGTGACGGGTCTGCCGCTGCCGCGTTATGCCGCCCTGCGCTCTGATGAAGTGAATATGCGGGCCGGGCCGGGCCGCCGTTTCCCGATCCTGTGGGTGTATCATCGCCGTGGGATGCCGGTGCGGATTGAGCGCGAGTTTGACGTCTGGCGTCTGGTGGAAGATTCGACCGGCCAGAAAGGCTGGATTCAGCAGGCCACGCTGTCCGGCGGGCGGGACTTCCTTGTGCCGGGTGAAGCGCCGGGCAGCGATGCTCCGCTTGAAGTCAAGCTGGACAAAAACGGCAACAAGGAATCGCAGTCCGGCCATATGGATACGCGCGTGGTGGCAACCCTCCCCACCGCGGCCGATGCCGGGCATGAGCCGGGCACCGTTGTTATGCGCGGCACGGCCAGCAACGATGCACCTGTGATTGCTGTTCTGAAACCCGGTGCCGTGGGATCAGTTAAGGAATGTGCGGCCGGGGCTGAATGGTGCAAGGTCTCGGTCAAGAATTATACCGGCTGGGTTCCCCGTCGTGCGATCTGGGGTGTTGATGCGGAGGAAGCGATCACGCCCTCCTGAACCCCGTACCCGGTTACGTTAAGGAGAAGGACTGATCATGCCGACCTCAAACGCGCTTATCTGCCGGACCAAGATTGTCGCAACCCTTGGCCCGGCCTCCAGCGATTACGAGACAATCCGGGATCTGGCGGTAGCAGGGGCGGATGTGTTCCGCTTCAACTTCTCCCACGGGACGCATGAGGACCATGCCGCCCGCCACGCCATTGTGCGGCGGGTGGAGGCCGAACTGGGTGAACCCATCGGTATTCTGGCGGACATGCAGGGGCCGAAGCTGCGGGTTGGCGTCTTTGCCGATGGCAAGGTGCTGCTGGAACCCGGCGCGTCTTTCCGGTTCGACCTCTCGGACGTTCCGGGGGATAAAACCCGCGTCTGTCTGCCGCATCCTGAAATTATTGCCGTGGCCAGACCCGGCAGCCGCCTGCTGATGGATGATGGCAAGCTGGCTGTGGTGGTGCAGGCCGTGGGGCCGGACTGGCTGGAAACCACGGTGGATGTCGGGGGCGTGCTCTCCAACCATAAGGGCGTGAACGTGCCGGATGTGGCGCTGCCCATCCCGGCCCTGACGGAAAAGGACCGGCGGGATCTGGCGTTTGCGCTGGATCTGGGGGTGGATTACGTCGCGCTGTCCTTCGTGCAGCGGCCCGAAGATGTGAGCGAGGCCCGGGCGCTTGTGGGTGAGCGGGCCAGCCTGCTGGTCAAGCTGGAAAAACCGCAGGCGCTGGATAATCTGGACGCCATTCTGGAACTGACGGACGCTGTCATGGTCGCCCGTGGGGATCTTGGCGTGGAACTGCCGCCGGAAAACGTGCCGCTGGTACAAAAACGCATTATTCGTCTGGCCCGCCGCCTTGGTAAGCCGGTGGTGGTGGCGACCCAGATGCTGGAAAGCATGATTTCCTCCCCCACACCCACCCGCGCTGAGGCATCAGACGTGGCGACGGCGGTGTTTGATGGTGCGGATGCCGTCATGCTCTCCGCCGAATCTGCCGCCGGGCAGTATCCGCGTGAGGCGGTGCGGATCATGAACCGGATTATCTGGCGCATCGAGCAGGATGCCGAATGGCAGAGCATGATGGCGCGGGCGCGCATGGCTCCGGAAGATTACGTGGCGGACGCCATTGCCGGAGCCGCGCAGCAGGTGGCGGATACGCTCAAGGCACCGGCTATTGTGGCCTACACGCATCGGGGGGCCACGGCCTTCCGCATTGCGCGGGAGCGGCCATCCTGCCCCATTCTGGGCATTACCCCCACGCATGAGGCCGGGCGGCGCATGGCGCTGGTCTGGGGTGTGCGGGCCTTTGTGAATGAAGGCCGGCAGGTGATGAACGTGGAGGATATGGTGGACTCCGCGCTGGAGGTGGTACGCCGGGCCAGAATAGGCAGTTCCGGCAATTCTATTGTGATCGCCGCAGGCGTGCCGTTTGGCGTGAGCGGCTCCACCAATACGCTGCGTGTGGCCAGAATCCCCTGAAGATCTGAATTTTCTGCGGATTTGCCCTGCATGTCCGCTCTCCGGGTGGACACATCGCCCGAGGAATGACACTGGAAACGGACAAGCAGGGCGCATCTGTGGACAGCGCGCCGGATGAGGGCAGGAGTCAGACACAATGGTTCAGGCAATACGCCGCAACAATGTGCCGCGCCGCGCGGTTTTGCAGGGTCTTGCCTGTGTGCCTGCGGGTCTTGCCGTCTCCTCTGCCGCACAGGCGGCGGACCATAATGCCGTAGCACCTGCCCAGCCGGAAACGACGCGCCCGGCGGATGTCACCACCACCCCGCCGCGCCAGTGGGGGGCGGGTGCGCCTCCGGCCTATACGCCGGACCCGGATGTGATGGTGATTGACCGGTCCTTCCGGGACCTGCTGTTCAGCGCGGCGACGATTCACCGGGTATGGGATAAGGGCGTCTGGCTGGAAGGCCCGGCCTGGTCTGCCGAGGGCCGGTATCTGCTGCTGAGCGATACCGTGACCAGCCGCCAGTACCGCTATTTGTGGGAAACGGGTGAGGTGACGGTGTTTCGCCCGGAATCCTACCATTCCAACGGCAATACGTTTGACTATCAGGGCCGCCAGATTTCCTGCGAGCATTTTCTGCGCCGCGTGATCCGCTGGGAGCATGACGGCTCAGCCCACGTGCTGGCTGACCGGTATGAAGGTCATGCCCTTAACTCCCCGAATGACGTGATTGCGCATCCCGATGGCAGCATCTGGTTTACCGACCCCGGCTATGGCGATGGCTTTACCGAAGGCCACGCGGATGAACCGGGCGGTGAGGCAAACCCGGACGGGCATATCCGCTGGCGGATTGGCGAGGAACTGATTGGGGAACTGGGCGGCGTTAAACGGCAGGCTGACCATACGTTCCGGATTGATCCTTCAGGCCGGATCGAGTGTGTTTTAACACAGGAACAACTGCCGAACCCCAACGGTCTGTGCTTTTCGCCTGACCATGCGCGGCTGTACGTCATTTCCTCCGGCAAGCAGGCCGGGGGGCACGGGCATGACGGGGATCAGGCCGTACATGTGTTTGACGTGAAAAAGGACAACACCCTCTCCAACCCGCGTCTGTTTACCAACATGCGCTTTCAGGGCGTGCAGATGGGGCCGGACGGGATGAAGGCCGATATCTTCGGCAATCTCTGGTGCGGGGTGGGTGGTCCGCTGGGGCTGTGCGGTGTGTTTGTGTTCAACCCGGAAGGCCAGTTGATTGGCCGCATCCGCCTGCCGCATGGGGTGTCTAACCTGACATTTGGCGGCCCGAAGCGGAACTGGCTGTTTATGTGTGCCGGGGAATCCCTCTACCGCCTTCAGGTCAACACGCAGGGTGCCGGTGCAGCCTGAAGGCTGAGGGTTTTCAGGTCCTCAGCCGCCGTTGGCGGACAGAATACTCTGCACAGACCAGATGCCGGGCTGGCCGGGTGTGACTTCCCCGGTTTTATAGAACCGCACCACCGTCTCCTTCATCGGCTTGTCCAGCCGGGTGACGGAGGCCGGGGTGCTGGTTGTGGTCTCATTGTAATAAGTGGAATGGCGGCCTGTTCTTGTCACACTGCCACTGGTGGTGGAGGTGGCGGCATTCTGCACGTAGGTCGGGCGGTAGCCCTGCTTGTCATCCAGAATCTGGAAATACTGAAACCCCCGCTGCTGGGCCGTGGTCGCGGCTTCCAGAAAGACCTTATGGGTCACGCTGGCGAGGTCATTAAAAGAAGACCCTTTGCCGGAAATGATGGCCGTCCGTTCGTCCAGCATTTCTGTATGGGCGCTGAGGCAGCCGGAAAGAGATGCAAAGAGAAAAACAGGTAAAAGGAATTTTTTCATAGAATATCTTTTGGGTTACAGATGTTTTTTACAAAGCGCGTAGATTTTATCTTTTTTGGGGTCGCGCGCAAGAGCAGGAGAAGAGGCGTTTTCAGGCTCTGTTCTTCAGAAAAACCGGCAGCAGCGTGAACAGCCCACAGGCGCAGGCCACAAACAGCGGCAGGCCGCTGGCGGGAGAAAACGCCATGGAAGATCCGGCCATGCCGGGGCCGGCAAAGGAGCCAAGCCCCCAAGCCAGTGAGGTCGCCGCGTAAACGGACACAAGATCCCCGCCGGAAAACCGGCTGCCAACCACAGACATGGCCACAGTATACAGGGCGGCAAACAGGCCATCCCAGATAAACAGCAACGGGTAGGCCAGTGCCGGGGTGCTGATGGCGGCAGGCCAGAGCAGCGCCCCCAGTGTGGAGGAAGTGCCAAGGCCAATGAGCAGAGCGCGGGGGTTTTTCAGCCGGTCTGCCAGCCAGCCCAGCGGGGTTTGCAGCACAATAGCCCCCAGCAGCATGACGGAGAGCAGCAGCGTGGCCTGCCGTTCCGTCCAGCCCATATGCAGGGCGTATAGCGGCAGAAAGGCGGAACTTGCGGCCTCCAGCATGGCCATAAGCAGGGTGACGCAGATGGCAATGGGGGCCAGCCCGATATAGCGCCACAGGCCGCTATGGGCCGGGCGTTCCGGCCGGGGGGCGTGCATCCACGGCATGCTGACCAGCGTAAAGGCCGCCAGCACAAACACGGTGCAGATGGCAAACGGGGCCATACCATGCCGCCCCACCAGCGTGAGCAGCACCGGCCCCGCGGCGAAACCGGAGGACATGAGGGCACTGTACAGCCCCATGGTGCGCGTGCGGTTGCTGTCATCCGTGCTCTGGTTCAGCCAGCTTTCTGACATGATGAGCATGCTCTCCGTCGCCATGCCCAGTACCAGCCGGAGCGGGAACCAGAACCACACGGAGGGCACGATGGGGAACAGAACAAGCGTTACTGCCGTGCAGGCCAGCGCCACCAGCAGCACCTTGCGCGGCCCGGCCCACCCGGCCAGCCGGGGCAGGAAGGGAGCAATGCCCAGCACACCAACGCCGTGCATCATGGCTAGTGCCGCGATCAGATGCGGGCCGTAGCCGTGGTCCAGCAGGGAAAAAGTGAGGAGGGGGGTGCTGAGCCCGTACGTCAGGCCGAAAATCATCCCGACGGATACCAGAGACAGCACAGGCAGGCGGAGCGGCGTTGAAGACGGAGCAGAATGGGACAAGAGAAGAAGGCCAGACACTGTTGCAAAAAGACCAGCATAGCGCGCCCATGCCGGGAGGTGTCCTGAATAGCAGAATTCTGAAGTTTGTATGGTTTTTATACTTTTTTCTGCCTGCGGGTGCCGTGAGCGGCTTCCGGGAGGATTTTATAAAAAGCAACCCAGCCATGTTTTTATGGAATGTTAGACAAAAATTCATTGCGAATAATTCGCAATTGCTCCTTATGTGTGTCGGCACTGACACAATTCCAGAAGGCAGGTGAATGACAAGGACATATAAGGCGTATCTCACGCCGGTCTCTGTTGCGGGCGCACTCTTTTTCTCAGCCCATGCGTGGGGAGCGTCTGCGGACGCGCTGCATGAGGGGCATAAAAAGCCCTCAAAGCGCGAAAACAAGCGCCATAAAGCCGATGCTCAGGCCGTAACGCCTGCCACGCGCGTTGCCAGTGTGGATTCCACGGATGAGGAACGCCTGACCGTCACGGGGCATGGCTTTAACACCATGCATGACTCTACCGGCCTGTCCCGTATGCCGCAGGATGTGATGCACACGCCGCAGAACATCAATGTCGTGCCGCAGGCGCTCATGCGCCAGCAGAACGTAAAATCTCTGGATGAAGCCCTGCGCAACGTGCCCGGCGTGACCTCTTCCATCGGAGAAGGTGCGGGCGGCATGAACGGGGACCAGTTCCTGATCCGTGGCTTTCAGGCGCAGAATGATATTTATGAAGACGGGTTAAGGGATTTTGGTGTCTATTCCCGTGACTCCTTCAATTTTGATTCCGTGTCCGTCATTAAAGGGCCGTCCTCGGAAGTGTTCGGGAATGGCACCACGGGGGGCGCCATTAACATGGTGACCAAAACCCCCGGCCTGCAGAACCATTATTCGTCCGAATTTTCAGGTGGCTCCGGCAGCTATTATCGCGGCACGCTCGATATCAACCAGAAGCTGGACAGCTCGACCGCCTTCCGCCTGACGGGCATGGGGGATGAGCATAATGTTGTCGGGCGGGACTTTATTTATTCCCACCGCTGGGGCATTGCGCCCTCCATTGCCTTTGGTCTGGGCAAGCGCGCCACGCTGGTCCTGCAATATATGCATCAGCAGGAAAATTCCGTGCCTGACTTCGGGGTGCCGGTTGTCACAAAACCCGGCGCGGCCTACGGCATGCCCATTACGGAATACGGGATAAAGCGGACCAACTGGTACGGCACCAATAACGACCAGAACGCGACGAACGATAATATGGAAACGGCCCGTTTCACCTATAAGGTGAACGACCATATTACCATTTATGATGATCTGCGCGGCGGCCAGTATTACCGCACCTTTGCTGCGTCCAAAGCGACGTGTGACACAACCTGCGTGAACAATTACTTCAACGGGGACCCGGCAGCGGCTCTCGTGGCGCGTTCCGGCCCGGTCGGGGCGGGGAACGGCACCGGGCCGGGCACGTATATGGCTCCGCTGCCCTATGAGCAGAAAAGCTGGTCCGTGCAGAATGTGGCGTCCATGGTGGCCAATTTTAACACCGGTTTCCTGCGGCATCAGCTTGTGGCCGGTTTTGATATTGAGCGCGTGAATGATGTGCGCTCACAGTCCACGTATCTGAACGCCAAACCTTACGCCAGCCTTGTTAACCCTGACCCGTATGTGGGCAATCTGGACCTTGTTCCGGGGGACAGTAACCCGGCAGGACTGGTGTCTCTGGGTAGCCTGCATGCCAAATCTCACAGCAGCGGCTATGGTTTTGATACCGGCCTGTTCCTGTTTGACCAGATCTGGCTGACAAAGTGGCTGTCTGTCAAAGGTGGGTTCCGCTGGGACCGCTGGCAGACCAGCTATAATCTGACAGGCGGGGATGTTGCAAAAAACCCTGACAGCCACTTCCATGATGTCAGCGGTGTGTTCAACCCCAATGTCAGCCTTGTGGCCACACCGGATGAGCACCAGACGTACTATTTCACATGGGCAAGCTCCACCACGCCGATGGGGATGTATGTCACCAACGGGTCTGTGCCGATCCGCCCCGGCACGAACTCCTTCGCCAGCCCGGAAAAGTCTCAGCTTTATGAACTTGGTGCCAAATACAGCCTGTTTCATGACCGGATTGGCGCAACGGCCTCTGTCTTCCGGCTTGATAAGGGCAACACCATCAATGCGGACCCGGTGACGGGGGAAGTACAGGGATCATCTGACCGGCAGCGCAATCAGGGGCTGGAACTGTCTGTTGGCGGGATTATTCTGCCGGGCTGGAACGTAACGGCGACGTACGCTCTGTATGACAGCGATACAACCTATTCCGCTACCAAAGCCAATCGTGGCAAGAATGTTCAGTATGTTCCGCATAATCAGGCTACGCTGTGGTCTGTCTATAATGCGTTTGCGCATACGCCGTACAATATCTCGTTTGGCGGCGGTATCACCTGGCGGCAGCATGTGTGGCTCAATACAGCCAACACCTTGCGGGCTCCGGCTAATCTGGATTTCAGTGCCGTGATTTCTCACCGCTTTGACAAGCACTGGAAAGTCTCCATGAACGGCTACAACCTTGCAAACCGCCTGAACTATCAGAGCCTGTTCTCCAACCGCGCGACACCGTCTGCGGGGAGAATGTTCCTTGGTGAAGTCAGCTTTACCTACTGAGGCGTCCTGTCTCTGAGAGTTACGCTCCGTGAGCCTGAAGCCATGAGAGGATCATGCGGCTCACGGAGGTTTCCATGCCCTCATACCCATGCGCCGAGCGCGAGCTGCATGGTTTTGCGGCGTGTCGGGGGCCGCCGCTGACAGAAAGCAGACGGACCTCCGGCGCGTGCGTCATGGCCTGCGCAATCTGCTTGGCCATGCGCGGAGACGCCACCGGGCAGGCATCTTCCTGATTTGCGATAATCAGCACAGGCACGCGCACATTTTGCGGGTGGGCGTCAAAAACCGTTTCCGTGCTGAGATGCCCCGGCAGAGCGACGGTTTCCGTCAGTACCAGTCCGGCAACCAGCCCTGCGGATGCACGGGCCGCGCCGTTAGTCGCGGCAATGGTGCCCTGACTTGTACCCACCAGAAAAACAGGAACGGCCTGCTGTGTGCGGGCATAGCGCGCCAGACTGACCACAAGCTCCCCATAGGCGGGGGAACTGCGTGTGCCCCGCAGAGTGGTGTGGGTCCGGAGACTGGTATGGGTCTGCGGACTATTATGGGTCAGTGCGTCAGGAATAATGACGGCATAGCCATGCGCCACCCATTCCGCCCGCATCCGTAAGAGAAAATTCTGGGTGTGGTGAAGTGCGCCGTTGCGCGCAATCCCGATATCTCCGGTGCCACCGGGCAGCAGGATCAGGGTCGCGCGGGGGTGAGGGGGGGCGAGGACC
>NZ_JACRVR010000041.1:0-20978 GCF_018811975.1 Acetobacter sp. P1H12_c
ATCCCGCCCGCCCCCCGGACTGGCTGGCCGGAGAGGCCCCGGCACCGCAGAGCGCATCCGGTTTGGAAAGATGACTAAATATCCTGATAACAGAGGAATTTTCGGGTCGCGCGCCACGTCCTGCACCGCATGCATTTCTTCCATACACGCGCCTTGCGCTGTGACCTTTTCCGTCCAGAAACCCGGCATCATTCTTCCCGCAGCGCAAGGCACACCGGCCTCCCCTCAAACACCCCCAGACCGCCGCTTCGTGATGATCACGATAGTGTGACCAAACCACCCAACCCCCTGTTCCGGCAGCTTTCTGCAAACTGATTGGACAGAAGGCCTCCGCTGACTATGATAGATAGTCACGAGTCAGAAATGATCTGAAGGGAGCCGCCGCCCATGCTGCCGGCCAGTCTTTTTCGCCAGACCGAGTTTTCAGGCCACGGCAAGGCATCGGAAACCATTTGCGACGCTCTGCGCAAAGCCATTCTGGCCGATACCCTGCGCGCCGGGCAGGCACTGCCGCAGTCTGAACTCGCCTCGGGGTTCGGGGTCAGCATCATTCCCGTGCGGGAAGCCTTAAAACATCTGGAAGCAGAAGGACTGGTGACATTCCAGCCCAACCGGGGCGCTATGGTCATGGGGCTGGATGCCGCGGATATTCTGGAATATTCGCAGATCCGCGCTTTACTGGAAGAACAGGCCGCGCGGGACGCCGTGGCGAACATGACGCGCGTGGACCTCGCGCATATAGAAGATGCGTATGAGGCCTTTGTCGAAGGCACCCGCAACCCGGACACCACGCGCCCCTCCGGCGCGCTAAACCGCGCCTTCCATAACGCCATTTACGCCGCCGCCCGCAAGCCGCGCCTGCTGGGCATGATTGATGACCTGCATAACCGGCTGGATCGCTATATTCGCTGCCATCTGGTGCTTGAAGGCCGCAAGACGGTGACAGACACCGAGCATCTGGCCATTCTGGAAGCCTGCCGCGCGCGGGATGCGGACCTCGCCGCCCGCCTGACCCGCATCCATATTCTGGAAGCCGCGGACATTTCCGCAGAGGTTTTCCGCAAGCAGAGCAGCCTGAACAAAGCAGGCTGAACTTCTGGCAGACAAAGGCGTCTGCAAAGCCCTCACCTCACAAGACAGACGAGTCTGCACTGGTCTGCACCCCGCAGAAAACCCGTGAAAACAGGCGGCTGGCTGCGCGGTGATTATATGATTTTGCAAATCATATAATATCGTGTAACGAGGAAAAATCGTTATGGAGCCAAAACTTCCTGAGTCCCCTGCTCTCAGGTGAAGTCCGGCTTGTCCTGTTCGGAATTCATGCCATGTCTTTATCAGACTCTTTTGCGCCTGCATTCGCCTCCCGAAGCCCGCTGCGTCAGGCCATTATCCACGCCATGCGCCAGCCGGAAGAGGCGTGCGTTGCCGCGCTGACCCCCGATGCCACCCTGTCCACCGCTGAAGGCCAGCGCGTGACGGACCTTGCCGCCGGTCTTGCCACGGCCCTGCGCGCTGAGCGCAAACCCGGCATTGTGGAAAGTCTGGTACAGGAATTTGCGCTCTCCTCCGCCGAGGGCGTGGCGCTGATGTGTCTGGCTGAAGCCCTGCTGCGCATCCCCGATACCGCAACGCGGGACGCGCTGATCCGGGACAAGATCGGGGAAGGAGACTGGCTCTCCCATGTCTCCCGCAGTACACCGATTTTTGCCAATGCCGCCGCATGGGGGCTGGCTGTCACTGGCAAGCTCGTCACCCCGCAGGATGATAAGAGCCTGACCTCCGCCCTGCTCGGCTTTGTCAGCCGGGGCACAAAACCCGTTATCCGCAAAGCGGTCGATGCCGCCATGCGCATGATGGGCGAACAGTTTGTGCTGGGCGAAACGATTGAAAAAGCCCGCGCCAACAGCGGCAAACTGGAAGAGATCGGTTTTTCCTACTCCTACGACATGCTGGGAGAAGCCGCCCTCACCGCGCAGGATGCCGAGCGCTACAAACAGGACTACATCACCGCCATTCACGCCATTGGCCGGAGCGCGCAGGGGGCGAATGTGTATGAACGCCCCGGCATTTCCATCAAACTGTCGGCCCTGCATCCACGCTATGTCCGCGCGCAGCATGAGCGGGTCATGACGGAACTGCTGCCGGTTGTGCAGGACCTCACTCTGCTGGCCCGTAAATATGATATCGGCCTCAATATTGATGCGGAAGAAACCGAGCGTCTGGACGTCTCGCTCGATCTGCTGGAAGCCCTGTGCCACACGCCGGGGCTGGAAGGCTGGAACGGGATCGGCTTTGTGGTGCAGGCCTACGGCAAGCGCTGCCCGTATGTGCTGGATTACATTATCGACCTCGCCCGGCGCAGCAACCACCGCATCATGGTGCGTCTGGTCAAAGGCGCTTACTGGGACAGCGAGATTAAAAAAGGGCAGGTTGAAGGTCTGAAAGACTTCCCCGTCTATACCCGCAAAGCCCACACAGACATCAGCTACATTGCCTGCGCCCGTAAACTGCTGGGCGCACGGGACGTTATTTTCCCGCAATTTGCCACGCATAATGCCCGCACACTTGCCACCATCTACACACTGGCCGGTGAGAAATTTGACGTTGGCTCCTATGAATTCCAGTGCCTGCACGGCATGGGGGAGCCACTCTACAAACAGGTTGTGGGCGCTGGCAAACTCAACCGCCCTGCCCGTATTTACGCCCCCGTTGGCACGCATGAAACTCTTCTGGCGTATCTGGTGCGGCGTCTGCTGGAAAACGGCGCAAACTCCTCCTTCGTCAACCAGATCGGGGATGCCGCCATTCCGGTGTCCAGTCTGGTGCAGGACCCTGTAGACGTCGCGCATGGCTTTACGCCCTATGGCGCGTCTCACCCGGATATTCTCAAACCGCCCGCTTTGTTCGGGGCGGAGCGCCGCAATTCCGCCGGGACTGATCTGGCGGATGATTCCGTCCTGTCTGACCTGCTGGCAGGCCTGACCAAAGCCTCCGGCCCCTGGCAGGCTGGCCCGATGGTTGTGGGCGTCAAACCCGGTAAAAACACACAGTCCGTCACCAATCCGTCCAACCGGCAGGATGGCGTC
Source organism: Acetobacter sp. P1H12_c (assembly GCF_018811975.1). Classification (NCBI taxonomy): domain Bacteria; kingdom Pseudomonadati; phylum Pseudomonadota; class Alphaproteobacteria; order Acetobacterales; family Acetobacteraceae; genus Acetobacter; species Acetobacter sp. P1H12_c. The sequence goes on from NZ_JACRVR010000041.1 coordinate 3,087, forward strand.
GGCACGGTGGAATACGCCACGCCAGAAATCGTGCAGAAAGCCGCTAAGGCTGCTGTCAAAGGGCAGGCTGAGTGGTCCGGACTCAGCCCGCAGGCCCGCGCGGATATCCTTGTCAAAGCGTCTGACAGCCTTGAAGCCCACCGGGATGAACTGCTGGCCCTGCTCTCCCGCGAGGCGGGGAAATCCCTGCCCAATGGTGTTGCGGAAGTGCGGGAAGCCGTGGACTTCCTGCGCTATTACGCCGCCACCATTGCGCGGGATTTTGAGAACACAACTCATACCCCGCTAGGTGTGGTGGCCTGTATCAGCCCGTGGAACTTCCCGCTGGCCATTTTCCTCGGTCAGATTGCCGCAGCCCTTGCCGCAGGCAACGTGGTGCTGGCCAAACCGGCAGAAGAAACACCGCTGATTGCCGCCCTCGCCGTGCGGATTTTGCATGACGCAGGCGTGCCTGCCGCCGCGCTGCAACTCCTGCCGGGCGAAGGGGATATTGGGGGCGCTCTGGTGGGGGATGAGCGCGTATCCGGCGTGATGTTCACCGGCTCTACCGTGGTCGCGCAGATCATCAACCGCCAGCTTGAAGGCCGCCGTACCCACACCGGCCAGCCGGTTCCGTTTGTTGCGGAAACTGGTGGCCAGAACGCCATGATTGTTGATTCCTCCGCTCTGGCTGAGCAGGTGGTGACGGATGTTGTGGCCTCCGCTTTTGACAGCGCCGGGCAGCGCTGCTCCGCCCTGCGTGTGCTGTGTGTACAGGAAGACTGTGCAGAGCATGTGCTGACCATGCTGCGCGGAGCCATGCGTGAACTGCAGATTGGCAACCCCGCTCTGCTCTCCACCGATGTCGGGCCGGTTATTACGGCAGAAGCGGCGGAGGGCATTACCCGACACGTGGAAAGCTTCCGCCAGAAAAAAGCGCCGGTTTATGCACTGCCGCTACCGGAACACTGCTCCGAAGGCAGCTTTGTTGCCCCGACGCTGATTGAAGTCGCCAACATCCGGGAAATCGGCCCCGAAGTGTTCGGCCCCGTGCTGCATGTGCTGCGCTACTCCCGCAGCGCGCTGGATAGCGTGCTTTCCAGCATTAACGAGACCGGATACGGCCTGACCTTTGGCCTGCACACCCGCATTGAATCCACCGTGCAGCATGTGCTGTCCCGCATTGATGCCGGGAACCTCTACGTCAACCGCAACACTATTGGCGCGGTGGTGGGTGTGCAGCCCTTTGGCGGCCGGGGCCTGTCCGGCACCGGCCCCAAGGCGGGCGGCCCGCTGATTCTGCGCCGCCTGCTGGCACAGGCTCAGGCCCTGCCGCCGCTGGTGCGCGGGCGTATCCCCGCCACCATGGCACGCTGGACCGACTGGCTGCGGGAGCAGGGGGAAAGTAAAGCCGCCGCCACCGCCGCAGCGCTGACGCGCCAGACACTGGTGGGCGGGCAGATCACCCTCCCCGGACCAGTGGGGGAAAGCAACCTCTACAGCCTGACGCGGCGCGGCAATATTCTGTGCCTCGCCCAGACAAAAGCCGGACTGTATGACCAGATTTCCCTCGCCCTGTCAGGCGATAACGCAGCCCTTGTTCTGGCTGCCAAAAGCCTGACCGGCTGGATTGCGGGCCTGCCTGATGCGCTGCAACTGGTGATCCGCCCCGTCAGCACCGCAAAGGATGAACCCTGCGCCATTGTGCTGGGTGAACAGGATGATGCGGCCTTTGCCGAGGCCCGCAAGGCGCTCAGCACAAGCAACCGCCCCATTGCCTCCGCATGGCTCACCGCAGCAGGTCTGCCAGCGCCGGAAAGTGTGGTGGAAGAACAGTGCCGCAGCATTAACACCACGGCCGCAGGCGGCAATGCCAGCCTGATGGCGCTGGGCTGACCGCCCTGCGCTGGCAGCAAAGCAGCCAAGACACCGCACACAAGCCGGGCAAAGAGTGATATGAAGCCCGGCTTGTTCAACTTTTCCTGAGTTTATCGTGTGAGTGGAGCCCCTATGAGTACGCGTACCGGCCATGACCCAAGACTGGTTATCAGCATTATTCTGGTAACCATGGCCATGGGGATGCTGGACGCTATTTCCTTAGTGCATCTCAAGATTTTTGCCGGATACATGACCGCCACGGTCCTGCTGATGGCCGTACATATCGCCACGTCAGAAACCATCGTTCTGTCCGGGTTTGAGGCGATTGGCCTGTATCTTCTGGGTGCGCTGACGGGCGGCCGCCTTGTGCGGCGGGCCCATACAGTGCGCCTTGCGGTGGGCAATGTTCTGCTGGGTGTCGGCTCTATTGTGGGGCTAACAGCACTGGAATGGGCCGCGCAACCGCCGGGGTGCATTTATATCACACTCGGCCTGCTTGCTTTTGCCATGGGGCTACAAACATCCGCCACGCGCCACGCCAAGGTTGCGGATATGAGCCTGCCCGCCGCCACCATGCTGCTGCATGGTCTGGCGCATAACAGCACCTTTGCCGGTGGCACCAACCCCGGCACATGGCGCAGGCTTACGGCAATTGGTAGCCTGTTTGTGGGGGCCGTTATTGGCACGCTGACATCCAGCCACAGCATTTCCATCGCTATTGCGATTGCCGCAGCCACCATCCTGAGTGCTGGCGCCCTGCTCCATCTGCGCGACCACAGGTTTCTGGCGCATCTGGACCAGATTACCGTACATTAAATACAGCGACCGTTACTGGGCAGTCACCGGGCAGTCTCTGGCACGAAGGGCCATGAGGCCTCTCCGTGCCAGAACCGGACGTCTGGCTATTTCTTTGGAGCTTTTTCAGGTTTTTTGGGCGGACCACGGTCTCCCGTAATGCCGCCCTGAGCCGGTGGGTCGCTCGCCGGAAAGCTGTCATCCAGCGCTTCGTCCAGATTGTCTTCCTGAATCTGCCGCTTGGTGTTTTTATCTTTTTTGTCGGCCATGACAGAACCTCACAATATGTGTGAAACCACGCCACGCAGGCCAGAAACGCAGCACGCTCCGGCTCTTCTCTGCCTGCATGGTGTTACAACACAACGCGCTGCGGACAGAAGGTTTCCCGGTTCGCGCGGTCTGTAAAAATATTCTGGCACACTCTCCGGCACACTCAAGGGCGACCGCACCCCACCGACACTTACGCAACACCCACACCAGCACCAGCACCAACACCAACACCATGCCGCATAAAAAAGGCGCTGGCTGTTGTGTCTAAACAGCCAGCGCCTTTCCTCATTGTAAACAGAGCCCCCTTAAGCGCGTCTGTTCCTGAAAGACGCCAGAAGGAAGAAAAAGACCGAAGTGCCAAGGCTTGCAATAGCGGTCATCCGTTCCTCCGGGTTGAACATCATGGCGATGAAAACAAAGGCCACAGCCAGCAACGTCCCGTAATTGCAGAACGGGAACAGCGGCAGGTTGAACCCTTCCCCCTGCCCGGTTTTTTCCGCCTTGCTCCGCGCCTGCACATAAGCAGACACAATCAGGCAATACACCACCAGAATCACCCCGCCGCTACAGCTCAGCAAAAAAGCAAAAATGGTGTTGGGCGCAAGAATGGAAGAAAACGCAACCAGCGTGCCCGCAATACTGCTGACGGTAATGGCCAGACGCGGCGTCTGGGTGGTGGAAGTCCGTGCCAGCACGGCAGGCGCATCCCCGCTTCCGGCCAGTTCTGTCAGGATACGAGAGGTAATATACATGCTGGAATTCAGGCAGGAGAGCACGGCGCTCAGCACCACAATGCGCATGAGCAGGCCCGCACCCGGAACGCCCATAACATCCATGGCCGCCACAAACGGGGAACGACCGGGCACTACTGACGGCCAGGGCACCACCATCAGAATCATCGCGACGGAAGCCAGATAAAACAGGGTGACGCGCGTACCGATGCTCCGCGTCACGCGGGCGACATTGCGGCCCGGTTCCGGAGATTCCGCCGCCGCGACCGTTGCAATTTCAGACCCCATCATGGTGAACAGAATGGTGGGAATAATGGACAGAACCGCAACAAACCCATGCGGGAAAAAGCCACCATGTCCCAGCACGTTTTCACGCACAGGCACGCCCGGCCCAAAGACATGGAACACATACATCAGAGCCGCACCAATAAAGGCGACAATGCTGATCACCTTGATCATTGAAAGCCAGAACTCACATTCCCCAAACACGCGAGGCGCTGCAAAATTCACCAGCTTGAGCACAATAATCAGCGCGATGGACAATACCCAGACCGGCAGGGCAATCCAGTCCTGTAACAGGATGGCCCCGGCAATGGCCTCACTCCCCAGCACCACCACCCAGAAAAACCAGTAGAGCCAGCCTGCGGTAAAGCCGAGCCTGTCCCCGTGGGCAGCGCGGATATATTCCACAAAGGAGCCGCGGCCGGGGTCTGCCGTCACCATCTCCCCCAGCATGCGCATCACCAGAATGACCAGAATCCCCACGGCCAGAAACGCCAGCAGAACAGCCGGACCCGTGGCCGCAATAGCCGCGCTGCTGCCAACAAACAGGCCTGCGCCAATAATGCCGCCAAGGGCGATCATCGCGATATGCCGGTTTCTTAAACCCGCAGGCTGTGTGGTGGGTTGGGAACTGTCCTGATCGACCATAAGCGCGGCATCCTGTGTTGTTGTCGGGAGATTATTGCCCATTCGGAAGAAAGATGGAAATTTCCGTTAAAAATGCTTGAAGAAATATCCTTCTATAATACCGGCATGGTGCCCCAGATCCGGCATGGCATATGCGGCTGGCGCTCCGGCGCGCGCCAGAGCCTTCCCCGCAGGGCCGGAGAACGCAACGCCGCCTGCCAGCGCGGCAGAGGTTGTGGCGTTCAATGTATATTCCGCGGAGAAATCCAGCTCATCTGAAATATGCCGCCCGGTATGGGCTTTAAGGCCTGCGCCGGTGGCATAGAGCAGAGACAGATCATAATAATGCAGGCCGAGCTTCAGGCTGTCCTTCGGGTTCATCAGATGTACCGGCGGTGTGGCGGTCAGGTCAATCTGATGCACTTCCAGATTGGAAAGCGGGGCAAGATACATGCCCACAATTTCCCCCGGCCAGTATCCGCCATAGCAGTAGCGTTTACCGTCATACAGGAAGAACGTGTCATAACTCCGTTTGACGGACCCTTCCGGATTTCTGGCGCCGCTATAGCGCGTATAGCGATAGAAAAGGGACGGCTGCCAGGGCAGCATGGAAAATCTGTAGCCGGGCTCAAGAAACATCCCGTAGGCCTCAACCGATTTATAGCCATTGCCCGCATGGCTGTTCTGTTCGGATACAAAATCTCCGTAGAACGTAAAATTCTTTGAAATTCCGAGCTGTTTAATCGGAAAAAGCGTCCCGCCCCAGCTCAGGGACGCAACATTCATGCCCTGCCTGTCCGCGCGTGTAGAGTAATCATAATGTGCGGAGGTATCGGCCTCACGCACATGGAAATAGGTCAGCGTGACAAACGCGGCCCGGTCCGCATAGGTACTTTCCCCGTGCCCGCCGGGGCGGTTGACAAACCAGCTGACATCAAACCCGACAAATTTGGTTTTTGGGCGGTCATAGCCTTTATCAATGTCATTATCAGCATTGCTTTCCAGCATGAACACGTCCGCGCGTACCGGATTACCTTCCAGTTTGATCACACCGGGGCCGGAAAAGGCAAAGCGTGGCGCATACCACCAGGCGCCACGGTTCCCGGCACTGTAGGTGCCTTTGCCAATCAGAAAACCATCATCCACCGCAAAAGCCTGCCGACCACCGAGAACTGTCAGCGTATTGGGCTTGCCAAAGAGTTTGACGGGCATTTCCACACCCAGATTGGCTTCTTCCAGATAAACCGAGCGCGGTGTGCCGGAGGTCTGAGAAACTTCTTCCGCATCCCCGTCCCCCAGAGTGGTGGCGCCAAGGGCGGAGGCTTTGCCAATAACGGTAAATCCATGCCCCAGTGCCCACTGGCCCGTCAGGATCGGCTTGCCGTACAGTTCACCATACACAGGGTTCTTATTCCGCTGATAGGTGCCGTTCCGCTGTGGCGCGTAAGAGCCCGCGCCAAAATTGGCATGCGGCACGAAAAACGCGGACCCGCCAATATCCAGCCCCCCTTGCAGCGTCAGCCCGTGCAGAGAAACCAGCGTGGTATCAGCCTGCGCGGCCTGACGCCCAAAAGCCAGACACAGGCACACGCCCCCAAGAGCCAGAAAATGAGCTGTCTTACGCATGCTGTTCTAACACAGGCAGCGGTCACAGCCCGCTCTCCACTGTTTCATACCTTAAACACTCCACCTATTTTTCAGAGCCTTCTCAGCACAGAAATCTGCGCGAGAACCCCCGCCAGCCTTTACAGTCCGGCCTGCCACAGCAGGCATGGTGCATTTCTCACCCTGCAAAATCTTTGAATTTTACAGGATATTTTCCCGAGGCTATAATTGCATGACGCACGGACGCAAACAGTCACGCAGCGCAGCCCCGCAGAGACGCCACCAAAAGACTCTAAAAAAGCCCAGAAACCTTATAATAACCAATCAGTGATATAAGGTTTGCACGGTATTATATTATTTTCAAGCACAAGATGGCTTTTCATTTATTGCCGCACAGGGACGTTATTAGCCTAAGTTCTACCGAAAAAGCAAAGAACAAAAATACGTTTCTCAAGCATATGGTTCTGAAATAAAAATGAAATAGGGAGGTTTACTGGCTTATACCATACGAAATCGAAACAAAAATATCGGGCAAATTTTTGCCCGCTCTGAGGGAAAAAACGGATTTTTATGGCTCTCCAAAGAGTACACAAACCCGTGAACTGCGGCTTTCCAGCCCATTTCTCCCCATTTTCCTGTTCATGATCAAAAACGGAGTCTTTGGTTCCCTTCGGGCGTTGTCACAAAATTGTGACGCTGGCTTTTCTAACCGCTCCCCGCCTTCATCCGTTCTCTGCGCACAAACGGCCCGTGCCGCCTTTTCCCTCCCCTGCCAGAAGGACCAACGACCGATGGCGAAGCCCAATGTTTCGGATGTTATTGTTCAGACACTTGCCGCCGCTGGCGTGGATGCCATTTACGGCGTGGTGGGGGACAGCCTGAACGGCATTACCGACAGCCTGCTCAAGCATAAATCCATCCGCTGGGTGCACGTCCGGCATGAGGAAGTCGCGGCTTTTGCCGCCGCCGGGGCTGCGCATGTTACGGGCAGGCTGGCCGTCTGTGCCGGGTCCTGCGGGCCGGGGAACCTGCATCTTATTAACGGACTTTATGACGCCCACCGCTCCCGCGTGCCGGTGCTGGCCATCGCGGCGCAGATCCCCAGCGCGGAACTTGGCTCGGGCTATTTTCAGGAGACACGGCCGGAAGCGCTCTTCCGTGAATGCAGCCATTATTGCGAGACCATTTCCTCACCGGAGCAGGCCCCCCGCCTTGTAGAACTCGCCATTCGGGCGGCGGTGGGGCAGCGGGGTGTGGCTGTTCTGGTGATTCCCGGAGATGTGGCGCTCAAGGCGGCGGTGACCACCGCGATTTCTGAACAGGCCGCCCTTCTGCCCAAAGCCCCGCGCATTCTCCCCTCTGAAGAAGAGCTGGACGCGCTGGCTTCGCTTTTAAACAGCGGCAAGAAAATCACCCTGCTGGCCGGGCGCGGCTGTGCGGGGGCGCACACCCAGCTTTTGCAACTGGCGGAAACCCTTAAAGCACCCATCGTGCATGCGCTAGGCGGCAAAGAGCATGTGGCTTACGATAATCCTTATGATGTCGGCATGACGGGCCTGATCGGCTTTTCGTCCGGGTATCACACGCTGATGGCGGCGGATGTGGTGCTGATGCTGGGCACGGATTTCCCTTACCGCCAGTTTTACCCGGAAAACGCGAAAATCGCGCAGATTGATCTCCGCCCGGAGCAGTTAGGTCGCCGCTGCACGCTGACGCAGGGGCTGGTGGGCGATGTAGCCGACACACTGGACGCACTGCTCCCCCGCCTGCCCGTGCGCGCAGACCGCAGCCATCTGGACCACAGCCTGCACCTGTACGCCAAAGCCCGGCACGGGCTGGATGATCTGGCAACAGCAGGCAACGGCAAAGCCCCTATCCACCCGCAATATCTCACCCGGCTGGTTGATCAGGTCGCAGCGGATGATGCCATTTTTACCGCCGATGTTGGCACCCCGACCGTCTGGGCCGCCCGCTACCTGACCATGAACGGCCGCCGACAACTGATTGGCTCCTTTGTCCACGGGTCCATGGCCAATGCGCTCCCGCAGGCCATTGGCGCACAGGTGGCACAACCAAAACGGCAGGTTATCAGCCTCTCCGGAGATGGCGGCTTTACCATGCTGATGGGGGATCTGATTACGCTGACGCAGGAAAAGCTGCCTGTTAAACTGGTGATTGTGAATAACGGCTCACTCGGGTTTGTCGCCATGGAAATGAAGGCCGCAGGCTATCTGGAAACGGGCGTAAACCTGCAAAACCCCGACTTCGCTGCGATGGCGCGCGCCATGGGTCTGCATGCCGTGCGGGTCGAAAACCCGGCGGACCTGCCTGCTGCTGTGGACGATATTCTCAACCACCCCGGCCCCGCTGTGCTGGATGCCGTCACCAACACGCAGGAACTGGCGCTCCCTCCTAAAATTGAAAAAGCCCAGATTACCGGCTTCAGCCTCTACGCCCTGAAAGCCGTGATGAACGGGCGCGGTGATGAAATTCTGGATGTTGCCAGAACCAATATTCCGTTTCTTCGGTAATACGCAAAAACTGTTTTAAAGTGTTTTTTGAGCGGCAGTATTATACAAATTCTGCCGCTTAGGTTTTCGAAAACTCTACTGCGCAGCCAGAGAGTTTTCAGGTCTATTCGGCTGACAGGCGCGCAAGAAAACCCTCCACAGCCTGAACATACCCCGGAAAATCATCCTGATGCAGAACATGCCCGCCGGGGAGAGTCTGCACCTGTGTTCTGAAACGGCGCGTCGCCATTTCCTCGCTCATGACGCTGGTCAGAACAGGGCTTTGCGCGCCATGCAGCAGGAGTGCGGGGCAGGACGTTGCCAGCCAGTCCGTCCAGTGGTCTCCATTCAGGCAGGTCTGGGACTGCACCATTTCAGCAGGCTCAAACGCCAGTTTCCAGCCCTGCGCTGTCTGGCGGAAAGACGGAGCAAGATAGCGCGCCATATTCGGGCCGATACGAGCCACAAGATCTTCCTGTGTTTTAAAAAACCCTGACCATGCTAGACAAAAGCTGAGGTTATCATTCACCGCAGCGCCAATATCTTCAATAATCAGCGCCCGTACCCGCTCAGGGTGACGCGCCGCAAATTGGTAGGCATTCACCCCGCCCAGAGAATGTCCCAGCAGAATAACAGGTGCATCGCAATCCAGCGTTTGTAAAAGTGCCTCAATATCGCAAAGATAATCATCACGCGTGTAGCTTGTCGCATGGTCTGACGCCCCATGTCCGCGCTGATCCATCGCAACCACCCGGAAGCTTGACTGCAAAACCTGCATAAGGGGCAGAAAGGTTGCCCCTTCCATCATGTGACCATGCAGTGCCACCAGCAGCGGCTTTTCTCCTTCTGTGTCCAGATAGGAAAAAGTCAGATTATCTCTCTGAAAGGTTTTTCTCTGCACGACCATTTTTCTCCACTGGAAGACTCTGAAAATAAGAGGCTTTCAGGGCAGAGCCTCTACGTTTGAAGACGTTATGCTCGCCCTCTATTTACAGGGGCATATCAAAATCTGGCTGATGCCTGAAGCGAGGCCAAAGCCGCGCCCACGTTTTCACGGCGGTCACAAGGACTGGTAAAGGCAGGCAGACCATGTCCTGCCACCTGTCAGCATCAGACCAAACATTTCAGCGTCCTTCCTGGGCGAAAGAACTACCGCTGAACGACGACCAACACAGTTGCACTCGCTTCCGTTTGACGGTCGCAGGCTGTTGATTTCATTGGATTTTTGGGAACTGGAGCGGATGAGGGGAATCGAACCCCCGTATGCAGCTTGGGAAGCTGCCGTTCTACCATTGAACTACATCCGCATTCCGTGGCGCGGACTATAGCGGCATCTTATAAGGCTGACAATAGGGCTCAGCGTTAGTCCGCTTCCATATCCGCCGTGACCAGATCAGACAGATGCCCGATCTCCCGTAACGTCAGGCCCTCCGGTGGTTTGCTGCGCGCGCTGCCACGGGCAATGCGGCGGGGCAGCACGGCTTTATCAAACCCCAGCTTGGCGGCTTCCTTCAGGCGGGCATCCGCCTGTGAGACCTGACGCACCTCACCAGACAGACCGACCTCCCCGAAATAGACCTCACCCGAACTGGTCGGCATACCAGTCGCTGCGGAAATCAGAGCCGCAGCAACGGCCAGATCCGCCGCAGGCTCAGCCACCTTCAGCCCGCCCGCCACATTCAGATACACATCCATGCCAGACAGCTTGACGCCACACCGTGTTTCCAGCACCGCCAGCAGCATGGACAGGCGGCCACTATCCCAGCCCACCACTGCGCGACGCGGCGCATTATCCCCACTTTTAGGGGCCAGCAACGCCTGCACTTCCAGCAAGACAGGCCGCGTGCCTTCCAGCCCGGCAAACACAGCGGACCCGGCAATATTGCCGCGCCGCTCCGCAAGGAACAGGGCTGAGGGGTTGGAAACTTCCTCCAGCCCCCGGTCCGTCATGGCGAACACACCAATTTCATCCGTCGCCCCAAAACGGTTTTTGGCGGCACGCAAAATACGGAACTGGTGCCCGCGGTCGCCCTCAAAATACATGACGGCATCGACCATATGTTCCAGCACACGCGGGCCGGCCAGAGCACCTTCCTTGGTGACATGCCCGACCAGAATCAGGCTGAACCCTTTGCGCTTGGCCAGACGGATCAGCTCAAACGCGCAGGCCCGCACCTGTGAGACTGTGCCGGGCGCACTTTCCACCGTTTCCAGCCACATCGTCTGGATAGAATCAATCACCACGGCCCGCACATCCGGCTCGGCTTCCAGTGTCGCCACAATATCCGCGACGTTAATGGAGGCCGCGAGGTCCAGCTTGGCCTGCCCGACCCCCAGACGCAGGGCGCGCAGGCGGATCTGGTCCACAGCTTCTTCGCCTGAAATATACAGAACGCGGTCGCCCTTCCCGGCCAGCTTGCAGGCGGCCTGAAGCAGAAGGGTGGATTTCCCGATCCCCGGATCTCCCCCCACCAGCACGACGGACGCGGGCACAAGGCCGCCGCCCAGCACGCGGTCCAGTTCTTCAATACTGGTTTTAATGCGGGGCGGGGGTGCCGCCATGCCCTCCAGCCCTTCAAGCTGGACGCGCCGCCCCTTGCTGCTGGCGCGGGGGGACGAGGCGGCAAGCGGTTCAACCGCTATTTCCTCCAGCGTATTCCACTCACCACAGGCTTCACACTGGCCCATCCACTTGGGATACACCGCCCCGCAGGCCCGGCATGCAAACTGGCGGGCTGGTCGTTTAGCCAAGAGTGTTCTCCCCCGTTATCCTGTCGCTCATCTGGGGGTGAACACCCCTGTTCTCAAGAGCCGGGGGTTACGGACGCCCCACGGACTCATAGGTAAACCCGGCGGCGCGCATGGCGGCGGGGTCAAAAATATTGCGCAGGTCCACAATGGTTTTGGTGCGCATCCGGCGGCGCAGTTCAACGGGGGAGAGTGCCCGGAAAATATTCCACTCCGTCAGCACCACCAGCACATCCGCCTGCTCCGCCGCATCCAGCGCATCGGCACAATAGGTCACGCTTTCCGGCAACAGCGGTCTGGCTGCGGCCATACCCACCGGATCATACGCCCGGATGTCCGCCCCGGCTTCCGCCAGACGGTGCAGAATCGGGATGGAGGCGGATTCGCGCATATCATCCGTTTCCGGCTTGAAGGTCAGACCAAGCACGGCGACCGTTTTCCCCGCGACGGACCCGTCACAGGCCGCAATAATACGGCCCGCCATGCCAGCCTTCCGCGCCTCGTTCACCTGCACGGTGGTTTCCACCAGACGGCAGGCGCTATGGGCTTCCTGCGCAATACGGGAGAGAGCCAGCGTATCCTTGGGGAAACAGGACCCGCCATAGCCGGGGCCGGGTTGCAGGAACTTGCGGCCAATACGCCCGTCCAGCCCCATGCCTCGCGCCAGATCATGCACGTCCGCACCCAGCGTTTCGCACAGATCGGCCATTTCATTGATGAAGGAAATCTTCATCGCGAGGAAGGAGTTGGAGGCGTATTTGGTCAGTTCCGCCGTTTCCAGCCCCGTAAACAGCAGCGGGGCTTCAATCACGGAGAGCGGGCGATAAACGCGGCGCAGCACATCCTCCGCCCGGCTGGCGCGCTCGGGGCGTGTCTGGTCCAGCCCGATAATCACGCGGTCCGGCCGCATGAAGTCCCCAATGGCGCTCCCTTCCCGCAGGAATTCCGGGTTAGAGGCCACATCAAAATCCGCGTCCGGGCGCGCCTGCCGGATAATTTCAGCAATACGGCGGCTGCTGCCCACCGGCACGGTGGATTTGGTGACAATCACAGCATAACCCGTCAGGGCTTCCGCAATCTGGCGGGCGGCTGCGTGGACATACTGCATATCCGCAGCGCCATCCCCGTTGCGGGGCGGGGTGCCCACGGCAATAAACACGGCCTCGGCCCCGGCAACGGCTGTGGCAATATCATCCCCAAACGTCAGGCGGCCTGCCTGACTGTTGGAGGCCACCAGCGCATCCAGCCCCGGCTCATAAATAGGGATACGCCCTTCCCGCAGGGCGGACAGACGCTCAGGATTGGTTTCAACAATCGCAACATTGATACCGAACTCGGCAAAACACGCGCCTGATACAAGCCCGACATACCCGCCGCCAATCATGGCTATGCGCATCCGCTGCCCTCCTGCCTTTACTCATCACCGCTGCTACTCATCACAGCGGATGGGGTGGACTTCAAAACTGGCTGACACACATGCCCTCAGCAGACGATTGCCGCAATGCCTGCGGCACAGATTTCAGACATTCAGACCGCGGCAAGGCGGCTAACCCGGCCTGCATCCACCTTTCTTTTCCCTCCAGAGACAGCACCCGGACGGCATACCAGCACCACACACCCTTTGACGGGGCCGGGACTTCACGCTACGGCTGAACCCTTGAAAGTTTTGCCCCAGAAACAGGACCGGACCGCCTGACCGTATGGATATGTTGCTCGATCTTGTGGCCAGACTGGGCCGAACCACCCTCGGCCTAATCCGCGCCGCCGGGTCTCTGACGCTGTTCGCTCTCTCCGGCCTGTCCCATATTGTCAGGCCGCCGTTTTACGGGCGCGTGTTCCTGTCCACTTTTCTGGAAACCGGGTTTTTCTCGCTGCCTGTCGTGGCCCTTACGGCCCTGTTCTCGGGCGGCGTGATTGCCCTGCAATCCTACACCGGCTTTGCGCAGTACCATGTGCAGAGCGCGATTGCTGGCATTGTGGTGCTAGCCGTAACCCGCGAGCTGGGGCCTGTTCTGGCCGGGCTGATGGTCGCGGGCCGCGTGGGGGCCGCCATGGCGGCGGAAATTGGCACCATGCGGGTGACGGATCAGGTCGATGCCCTCACCACGCTGTCCACCAACCCCATGAAATATCTGGTCGCCCCGCGCCTGCTGGCGGGGCTGATTGCCCTGCCGCTACTGGTGCTGGTGGCGGACGTGCTGGGGGTTGCCGGGGGCTTTACCGTCTCCGTCGTCAAGCTCGGCTTTTCGCCGCATGCCTACATTACCGCCACACTGAACTCCGTGAAGGTGATTGACGTCACAGTCGGGCTGGTAAAAGCCGCCCTGTTCGGGTTCCTGATTGCCCTGATGGGTTGCTATTACGGCTATAACAGTAAAGGCGGCGCGGAAGGCGTGGGCACGGCCACAACCTCCGCCGTTGTGGCGGCCTCCATCCTGCTGCTGGCGTTTGATTACCTCCTGACGGATCTGTTCTTCTCACAATGACCGGCACCCTCCCCAAAATCCGCATCCGGGACCTTCACAAGTCCTTCGGTTCCAAAAAGGTGCTGGATGGCATCAATCTGGATGTCATGCCCGGCACCTCCTTTGTGATTATCGGCGGGTCCGGCAGCGGGAAATCCGTGCTGCTGCGCTGTATCCTCGGCCTGATCACGCCTGATTCCGGCAGCATTGAAATTGACGGCGAGGACATGATCACCGCCTCCCCCCGCAGGCAGGATGTGCTGCGCGGCAAAATTGGCATGCTGTTCCAGAACGGTGCGTTGTTTGACAGCCTGCCGGTGTGGGAAAACGTGACCTTCGGCCTGCTGGCGCTCAAGCGCCTGACCCGCAAGGAGGCGCGTACCCATGCAGGCGGCATCCTTGCGCAGGTGGGGCTGGACCCGTCTGTGGGGGAACTCTACCCCTCAGAACTTTCTGGCGGGATGCAGAAGCGCGTCGGCCTAGCCCGTGCCATTGCCGCCCAGCCGGATATCCTGTTTTTTGATGAACCCACAACCGGGCTGGACCCGATTATGGGGGCCGTGATTGACGGGCTGATTGTGGACTGCGTGAAAAAGCTGGGCTCCACCGCCATTGCCATTACGCATGACATGGCCTCCGCCCAGCGCATCGGGGATGAAGCCGCGATGCTCTACAAAGGCCAGCTTATCTGGCAGGGGCCAGCAAGTGCCCTGATGGACAGCGGAAACGCCATGGTCGACCAGTTTACGCACGGGCGGCGTGAAGGCCCGATTACCATGGAACTGCGGCGCTGAGCCGCAATGCTTTTCCACTTGCCCGCCTCCCCGCCGGGTGAGATAGAAGCACAACCGGATTGAAACACAGGAACAAGACCATGAAACACGCGGTTCTGATGCTGGTATGTGCTTTTACGCTCTGCTCCTGCGGGATGTTCGGCAAAAGTGAGCCGCGCCATATGACCACAGCGGCCCAGTGGGAAAAATACGGCTATAAAGACCACCTGCAGGATACAACGCAGGCCACCCGCCCCAGCTCAGCAGATGATGCCGACCCGCTCCAGACGCACAAAGATGCCAAGGGCAAAGACGCTAAAAAGAAGAACCGGAAAAAGTCCTCTTCCTGATCCACGCCTGAGAGGGAGGCCACGCCGCCTCCCCTGACTGTCCGTTCCCTCTCCGTCACGCGCTTCTCTTCGCAACCTCCCGGTTCTCTGGCACGTTGGAACCCCCATGTTCCCTGTGCCGGAGTGTAGAGAAGCCTTATGACCAGCCTGCCGTTCCGCGTTCTTTTTCCTGTTTTGTACCTGGTGCTGGCAGGGTTTCTCCACCCCACATTTTTCAGTCCGGCAGCACAGGCCGCAGACGCACCACCCCTCGCAGCACAGGCGGCGCCCGCCCAGACACCGGCCCCCCTGATTGCCGACATCACGCTTTTTGCGTCTGATGCCACGCTGAACGCGATGGGCGATGAAATCCGCGCCATCTATCAGGGCAGCCGGAAAGACTATTCCACCAGCCAGAACACCAACGCCCTGACAATGCTGCTGCGCCGTGCAAACGCCGTGGCGACCAAAGCCGATACCCTGCTGACGCAGATCAAACCGTATGAATCGGTTTATCAGAACTTTGTGGATATTCTGGGCAAGCCAGACCCGGCTGAACCGGACTCCATTACACAGCAGCGCAAAATGCTGACGGCCCGCCAGCAGGACATTTCGGGCCGGATTACCCGCCTCCGGCTGTATCAGCTTGAAGCACAGCAACTGGTGCAGGAACTCCGCCAGCATGGCACCGCCATCCAGCAGGCGACCATGACGCAGCGGTTCCCCACCCCGCTGGGGATCAATTTCTGGTCCCAGCTTTCCAGCACCTCCGGGCAGGATAAAAACCGCGCCGCGGCACTGGCGTCTGAAACCGGGGCCGTGCTGAAAGAGGCCTTTACTGGCCAGCATGCCCTGCTCACACTGGGGGCGCTGGCGCTCTCCGGCCTGCTGCTGGCCCTGCATTTTTTCTGCCATACGCCAGTCAGGATGCTGGTTGCCCGTTTTCTGCCCACAGGCCGCATCCGGCCTATTACAGCCGCTGTCATCTGCTCCCTGATCGGTGTTGTGGCATGGGGCGGCGCTTTCCAGATCATCTGGAACGCTATCAGTTTTAATAATGATGCCGTAGCGGATGATCTCTCTGCACTGGCAGACATGGTGGCCGCACAGGTGCCGCTCTGCGGGTTTGTGCTGGAACTGGGCATGAGCATCCTGTCCCGCAAACCGGAATGGCGCGTGTTTTCCATGCCGGATACGCTGGCCCGTAATCTGCGCCTGTTTCCCTTCTGGTTTGCCTCGGCCCTGATTGTGCGCGGGGTGCTGCGCTATGTGGATACGCGGAGCGGGTTCGGCCTGCTGCCCATCCAGCTTCTGGACGGATTATATACGCTGGCCGTCAGCCCGCTGCTGTTTGCCATCCCGCGCCAGCTCCGCCTGTCCGCGCAGGAAGATGATCATTCCGCAAACTCCGCCAATATTGCCCCGCTTTTAAGAACACTGGTCACGACCATCGCCCTTGTCTGCTGGGGGGCTGTGCTGACGGGATATATCCCGCTCGGATACACCATCATCTCATGGGTGTCCGTCATGGCCATCACCATGACAGGCCTGCTACTGGTCTCCCTTCTGGCCACGGCACTGGGCAGCAGTGTTTTTCCGTCCTCAGCACCCGTGGGGGCGCATCTGGTGCGGCTGGGTCTGCCTGCCCGGCTGGTGGATCAGGCCAGTGTGGTCGTGCCCGGTCTGATCAATGTTTTTCTGCTGATTATTGCTTTTTCCGTCGCCACGGCTGGCGCGGATTTTGACCCGACACAGGTCAGCCGCCGTATTCTGTCCATCTTCAAAGGGCAGGCCCCCACAGATGGCAGCTTTAACCTCTCCATGGATGCCGTGCTGCTCTGCGCCGGGTTGCCCATCCTTGGGCATTACGCCATCCGCATTGTTAAAAACTGGTTCCGCCTGCGCTTCTTCCCCACCACGCGGCTGGATATTGGCGCGCAGGCGTCCATCCTGAATATTCTGTCCTACAGCGCCTGGATTATTATCGGCCTGTGCATGGCCTCAGCCCTCGGGGTGACGGTTAAGAGTATGACATGGGTTGTCAGCGCCCTGTCCGTCGGGATTGGTTTTGGCCTGCAATCCATTGTGCAGAACTTTGTCTCCGGCATTATCCTCATGGCCGAACGCCCCGTTTCCATCGGGGATGTGGTGGATATTGCCGGCGCACACGGGGAGGTCGCGCGCATCAGCGTGCGGTCTACCAACATCAAGCTGGCTGATGGTTCCACCATGATTGTGCCGAACTCCCAGTTCATCACCTCCGCCGTGCGCAATGCCACGCGGGCGGAAAAGCCGGGCGTGTTTACCATTCCGTTGCAGGTGCCGTTTACGTCTGACCTGCACAAAGCCATGAATGTGATGACGAGCACGCTGGCGGAGTGTGAAAATGTTGAGGCACAGCCCGTGCCCACCGCCAGCATTACCTCCGTAGCGGATGGCTCCGCCATTCTGACCGGCACCGCCCGTGCGCGGGTGGGGATGGATACCGCCGCCGTGCGCAGTCAGGCGCTTTTTGCCCTCTGGCAGGCGTTTCAGGATCATCAGATCCCCGTCACGGTCAGCGCGACGGTTGTGGCTTCCCCCAGCTAAGGCGGAGGCCACCCCGCTCGCGGGACGCGACCTTAAAATACTGGACAGGATGCCCGGTAGTTTCTAGCACTACAGTTGCATTTTGTGTTGAGTTCTGACTCTATGGATACCCATGATTCAGGATATGATGACCGGTGGTGCGTCTGTTGAAGAGACGCTGGAATTATGGGTGCGTTCGCTTCGATCAGCCAAGGAGCGGATTGCTCCACTGTTTACGCAAAAGCGTGTCGCGGATTCAGCGTGTTCTTTCCTTGATGTTTTAATTGGCAATGATCCACGCAAGACAGGTTGGATGCGGGCAGAAGCCGCAG
>NZ_JACRVR010000042.1:0-19538 GCF_018811975.1 Acetobacter sp. P1H12_c
CTTGTGCGGACCATACGCTTTCGGGGCATCCTTCCACTGAAGGCCGTTGCGGATGACATAAACGATCCCGCTCAGAACACGCCGGTCATCCACGCGTGGCACGCCGTGCGCCAGAGGAAAAAAAGGCTCAATCCGCTCCATCTGGCGCTCAGACAGCATAAACACATCACTCACAGGCTACCCTCCATCGGTAAACCTGTGAATCACAACCTCTCGCTCAGTTCAATAAATTAATAGGTCCTGAGCCTAAGATTGAGCATAGCAGGAGCTTCCAGAAGCAGCCGGCGATACACGGCCAATTCGACCATGCTGCTAATTTTGTGGCCATTGATGCAAACATCCTGCTGCCACGCTGGCAGATCTGGATGACGTTCAGTAACTTTCTGGCGAAACAGACGCCAGAGGGTCTTGTCAGTATTGTAGCGGGAGACAATTTCCTGAGCGCCATTACAGAATTCAAGCATCTGTGGTGTAGGAGTAACAAGCAGTTCACGGGAGATACGAGCATAGTGGTCTAGCTCTGCCGGACGGAAGAACTGCTCTGACAGCCAGTGTGGCATCCGGTTATTGAAGCGGTCATAAGTCATGGGTGATGTCCTGGAGAATTTTATGTCTGTGCAGCAACGAACTGTTCGATAGCGACATATGATGAGTGGGAAGATGAAAAGTGTGATGAGGACGTCTGTCGGGATCAATCCTGTTGCACAGATGGGCCGTCCAGAATGGCTTTCGTCACGCGATTGAATTTCTGGTTGATCACACGCGTAAGGACCACGGCCCCTTCAAGGACAGAGGTGTCAAAGCCATTTCCCCCCAGACACTCGGTCAGGGTAAAGCTCAGAAGGCGATGCAGTGCTGCAATTTGGAAGACATCTGCTTCGACGGTAGATGCTATAGAGTCATGATGTGACATGGATATTTTTCTCTCGTTCAAAAGGAAGAAGAACGAGGTCTCACTCATTGAAAAAATCAGAAGAAAGGAAAGAAATCCAAAATCCTTTGGGGAATGGAGAGTAAGAAACCTCAAAAAGACGAGGAAAAAATGAGGTTCAATATAAATAGGAACTAAATTTATTAATAATTATAATAAGTATTAACAATATAATGTACTGCTTTTCAATATAAAAAGAAGCCATCCGAACTGCGGGACTCGAACCCGCTCTTTATGATCGCAACCAATCAGATAACACATTGAAACAGAACGATAATTTTAGACGAAATCATCCTTCATATGGTAACTGCGGGTTCACTGTGGGAGCAAACTCGTGGGGCAGTCAAGATAGTGGCGCAGAGTTCAATCCTGCGGACTACTCATAAGTGTTTCGTTGTTGAATGGTGCCAATAGTCTCTGCTATGTAATACAAGTTGTATTACGGAGATGAGTCATGGAAACAGTTGTTGTGCGGAAACAGGGAAATTCTATCGGAATTACCCTTCCTGCGGAAACACGTATTCGGCTGGGTCTGGAAGTAGGGCAGGAACTCACACTCGTCGAGATGGCCGATGGTATCAAGCTGGTGAAGCGTAATTTGAAGTTGGAACATCAGATGCAAATGGCGCGTGAGACGCTTCGAGAGCAGGCTGATGTGCTTCAGGAGTTGGCTAAGCGGTAATGACGGAGAAACCAGAGTTTCTTGAACCTGATGTGGTGCTGTTTATGCATGATCAAGCACTCAGGGAATATGGCGGAACACAAGGCATCAAAAGCGAAGACTTGTTGCATAGCGCGTTAGCGCGGCCAGAAAATCGTTGGCATTATGCGGATAGTGAAGCGCCCGATATGGCTACTCTGGCGGCCGCCTATGCTTATGGTATTGCTCGTAACCATCCTTTTAATGATGCAAACAAACGGACGGCCTGGAATTGCGGCGTACTTTTTTTACGTTTGAACGGAGTTTATATTCAAGCAAGTGCATCAGAGGCAGTCGAAATTATGGTTGCCCTCGCATCAGGCGTCTTGGAAGAAAAGAATTTTGCTCAATGGTTAAATCAAAAGAGAATTCTTTCTTAAAAATATTAAGGTACATATCCTATTATAGAATCAATTTTTGAAGCCTCAATACGAATGTTTGCATCACAATCGGATGAAGACATAATAACGGACTTTCCAGCATTGAAATATGTCATTGCATCTTTTTGAGAGGCGCGGAGTGTATCTTGTAGCAAGTTATGGTCTTTCTCAGATGAGTATTCGAGAAAACCATTAACCTTTTTATTTATATCATTTAAAAAATAGCTAATTGATTGATGGGTCCATTTTTCAGACCGAAAATTACAAGAAAATATTTGACCAGTAAAAAAAAGATATAGCTTATCAGGTTTGATACTGAAGTGAGATTTTAGATATTGCGATGATGGCAGATTTTCAGGCGTCTTTATAGCATCATTTTTTGTGCCGAGGGAATCTACAAAATTTTCTAAAATTTTAGAATTCGCTTTGCTTTGTGCATAAGTAAGAGTCGGTATTAAACTTATTAACAAAAAAAGTATTATTTTGAACAATTTATTATTCCAAGATTGAATTCCAATTTATTCCTTTTACAGAATATCTTGCAAATCTACAAATCATTTTGCAGACCACTCTGGTATAGGAAGTATGGTTTGTGTGGATAAATTTTTGGCTTTTGGGGGTCAACGGGGGAAGGTATTCCCCCTTGCCAGATGTTGAATGGGTAGCCATTCAACACTGCTGGCTCCCTTTTAAAACTCCCTTTTAAAACGTGCTCCTTATGAAGGCTGTTTCCGGATAGCTTATTGCTTCTGTGGTTTGCAGCAAATTGGCTGTTGAGATGCCGGTGAGATAGGTCGTGGTGCCCTGACTTTTGTGGGTTGCTTCATGACCTAACATGCGGTCAATCCAGACCTCCCGAATATTGGCATCTGCGTTTCGAAGCTGGGTTGAGACAGTATGCCGGAACGAGTGAAACGTGATTTCGGCGGGCAGGCCGATACGGGTCTTGAGCAATGAGAAAGCTCTGCCAAGGGCTGCGCCCCTGACACCCCGTTTCGAGGTTTCCAGACCCGGAATGAGATAAGGGCCATCAGTAGTATCCTTAAGAGCCAGAACTCCTGCTTCAATCAGTTTTGAATGGACTGGCACCATGCGGGTGCCAGCGTCAGTCTTGGGTGCCCAGCCGGTTTCGCTATGGGGGCGGATAAGAAAGCAGGGGATACCGTCAACAGTCTGGACGTCCTCTTTACGCAGGGTGCTGATTTCGCCTAGCCTCATCCCCGAATAGGCTGCAATCAATGTGACTAGCCGGAAAGTCTCTTCTGGCACAGAAGTACTATGCCATGTGGCAGAGGCCAGCAAAGCCAGTTCTCTGGCAGTCCAGCTTCTGCGTATGGTCTTCTGTCCGTTCTCGAAATTCCAGCCAGTCCATGGGTTGCGTGTGACCAGTTCCCGCTGGTGTAGCTGGTTCCACAGGGCAGAGAGACGCATCATGTGGTTTTTAACGCTCTTGCCGCTCAAGGTTGGCAGACCTTCTTCTCTGGCTCTCTGTGCTTCTTCTTCAAGGGTGAGGCTGCTTTTACGTTTGCCCAGTGAGGCAGGAAGGGAAAACAGCAGGTCACGGAAGGCTCCAGCCTTTTCGCCCCCTATGATGGATACAGGGGCATCTCCAAAAGCGTGCAGGAAGAGATCTACTGCCCGCTGGGTCGCTTTCTTGGTGTCGGTGCTGGCATGGGAATTATCCAGCACGAAGCGTTTTAAGGCACCCGAAAGCATAAGGGGAGTAGCCTTGGCGGGTTTGGTTGCTTTCTTCACTGTTAGGGGTTTGGGCACCAGTGCTGAAGCTGGCACGGACCTCGTTTCCTGAGCAGATGAAGGCAGGTTCATGCTCTGCAAATCCCGCAGTGCAACCCGCAGTCCCTCAAGCCTGCTTAAAGCGTCTGGTTCCAAGAGGGCCAAATGGGCCTGAGAGAATAATTCAGTGGTTCTGGCATGAAGGAGTGATGCCCGTTTGCGGGCTTCGTTCTGGTAGCCAGTTTTCAGGGAAACCCAGATTTCCCGCCGGTTTAAGGCTGCTCGCAGGGTAGGGGGAACGATACGGCGGAAGTGGTAGGTAGTGCCTCGGACACGGAGCATAAAATCTTCCCTCGATGGGGAAGGATGATGGAGCAAAGACGGCCTTTGCCCCTCATTCAGCCGAAAAATCGTGCTATTTCAGGTGTCTGTGGTGCGAACTGCGGGACTCGAACCCAATGCTGCGGGACGCGTCCCGCAGCCAAGCCATTGAAAATACGCCGAAAATGCCGACGTCAGTCTTTCCGTGCCTTAATATCAGACCAGATTCTGGCAGACATTCTGGTAAGGTCAAGACGCCATGAAAGCGATATGAGCCACATATGTTTGGGCGACTGGAAGCTCATAAGAGAGAAGGGGGTTGAGATGCAGGAAGAGAACGATAAGGACGTTCGGGAGCCTTCTCGCAAAAGCCAGGAAGAGGCTTTGCAGTCTCTGAAAACGATTGGCCGGAAGTTGCCCGTCGATTTTCGTTTCGAACGTCCTCAAGACCAGGAGTGTTGAGAGACGCCAATGAGCTTCACCGGCATGTGATGGCAGCAAAGCTGTGAGGGTAACGTCTCGCAGCTTAACGTTCGGTCCGAAGTCCCAGCGCCTTTCTGCGTTGTGTTGATGTCAGGACAAACGATGCCCCTCATTTATATCAATTATCCGGTTGGAACCTTCAGCAAAGAGAAACGGGACGGTTTGGCAGAGACGCTGACCACTATCGCCCTTGATGCGGAACAACTGCCCGACACGCCTTTTGTTCGCAGTACGACCTGGATTTATTTTCGGGAATACGCCGAGGGTATGGTTTATCACGGTGGCAAAACAGACGGTCGCAATGTGATTGGCATTGAGGTCAATGCCTTCGAAGGCGGCTTTGACACAGCCGCCAAGCAAAAACTGTTTGCTGGGTTTACAGAGGCTGTCCGCGAAGCGGCTGGTTTGGCCGCTGATGATTTGGTGCCTGTCTATATTGTTCTGCGTGATGTTCCCCCCGAAAATTGGGGTGTGTTTGGACAAACGATTTCATTGAATGACCTGCGTCATCCACCAGAAAATGCTGAGCCTGTGTAGAAATTATTTTCAGTCAAACGATGGGAGAGAATAATCAAAGTCGAAGTATTTTTATTTTTCTTCTGTCGTTTTCTGAAATCTGACTTCTGAATTGCTATCCTGTTTTTGGGAGTTATTCTGTCCTGAGCCAGCAGTGCTTCGTGGCTACCCACGAAACAGCTGGCAAGGGGGAGTACCTCCCCCGTTGACCCCCACAGAAAACAGGATGCCCTGCTATGCCCGATGCTTCATCTCCATCCCGTATCCGATCTTCCCGCCTGTCCGTGCGTGCGTCTCCCGATGAACTGGCACGATGGAGCCAGAGCGCCCGGTTTCTAGGTCACGCCACGACCGCTGACTGGGTCCGGACATTGTTGCAGGATGCCGTCCTGTCTCACCATCGCGGCGGAATGGTCAGCCGTGAGCTCCGTCAGTTGCGTGGCGAGCTGGGACGGATTGGCAATAACTTGAATCAGCTGGCGCACGCTGCTCATCTCGGTGACGCCGTTGCCTGTAGTGACACGTTACAGGATATCGACCGCCTGAAAAACCGGACCGATCATTTGTTGCGAGATTTGCGTCCGGTTCGTGTCCAGAGGGCCCGGTCTGTTTCCGTTCCTCTCATGCACTGAACCGATAGTCATGTTTTCGCAGGTGCGACGCCATGATTGTTCAAGAAACAAGAATTAAAACCAGTAGCGGGCACCAAGCTGTCTCAAGGCATGTTCTGTCTGGCGCAAAGAACGAGGCTATTCGTCTGATTGCAGGCAGTGACTACCTGTTAAAAGATTCGATGAAAGAAGCGCGTCGCGAAAATATTCGCTACGGCCTGCGGCATATTGCTTTCAATCCATCTGCACCGATGAGCGATGGGCAACTCGCCCATTTTGCCAATAAGATCTGCCTTGAGCTGGGCGCTGACCCTGCGCGCATGACTCTGGTCATCCACCAGAAAGATGGCAGCACCCATGGCCATGTCCTACTGCCGGAATGGCAAGACGACCATGTTCTCAGCAGTAAATTCACATGGCAGCGTCTGGAAAAGATCGCTCGCCTGGAAGAACTGAGATTGGGTCACACCCTCGTTCCTGGGCGGCATGACCGGGCTATTGCAAAGGCTTTGAGAGAGGCCGGAAATTCTGAGGCCGCAGACAAGGTTGCGGCTCTGGTTCTGGAAGACAATTCGGCACGTCCAGTTTCTGCTTACACATCACAAGCAAGGCGAATGACAGAACGTCAGGGGTTTGATCTGCCTGCGGCCAGACGCGAGATCATGGCGTTTTGGGAAAAGTCGGGAAATGACCTGAAGACGTTTCGCCGCCTTCTTGCCGAGAAAAACTGGCGCATGCGACCGGGAGACCGTACGGATCGGAGGCGGGACGCTCATGTCATTGAGACACATGACGGCCTGCTGATCGGATCATTCACACGCCTGACAAAGGTCCGCACAAAAGAGTTCTGTCGTCTTCTCGATGAAGAGTCTTCCAGACCGCTCCCTGTGGATCTTCGACCTGTCGTGAGACGACTGGGGCAACAGGAAGGACGGCATCAGCAGCGGGTAGAGCGACAACGTGCTCTGAAAAACCTGATCTGGGTTCCGCCAGCCTCATTATCAGCCCTGGATCGACAGAGGCTCCATGAACAGGGTCGAAGAGAAGCGGCCGCGATCCGAAAGCGATTGCCGTCCATCGGTTCGCTTCGATACCCCGAACAGTTCAGCGAGGGGTTCCGGATTTATTTAAAAGACTGGAAGCAGGAGATGCAGGCTGCCCGAAGCATCCTGAATGCCCGGCATCCGCTCGAACGGCGCTATGGGCCAGATAGCCCTCTCGATATCCAGAGCGAATGCATCATGCGGATGATGAAAGAAGGATGGAGCAGACTGAAGCAGGCCCATCAGGCCGTTGAGCTGGCGCGACAGGAGCTGGATGAACTGGAAGCCCGGAAAATCCTGTTCTCTCGGAAGAGAAGACTGTCGCAAGCAGAGGAGCAATACCGCCAGGCGCTGGCTCAACTGGCGGAAATCCTGCGTTATCTCGTCCAGTTCATTTTGTATCATCTTGGGCTGAGCAGTCAGAAGCCTGATCCGATCCAGTGCCCGGTTCCGATAGAACGGGAAGTGACATTGCAGGATTATCTGCAAGAGAGACGCGAGTTGCTTCAGACCCTGCTGGATGAGAAAGCCCGTCGCCTCTGGATCAAGGATCGCTGCCGGGAGGCGGAGCACAAACGGGCCCGGATGATCGCCCAGTGGCATGCGGAGCGTGTGCCGCAGTGTGAGCAGGCCAAGCAGACCATTGCCAGACTGGAGCGCTTGTACCGGCTGTCATGGTCGCTTCCCGAGGATGTTCGCCTTGCAGTCAGAGATTTGAAACGACAGGGACAGCTTCAGATGGCGCTGAGGGAGCTGGATCGTTTTGATAACAGGAATGCGCCGGTATCACTGGCGCCTGCTCATCGTTCTGGTGTCACTCGAGGGTCTCAGCCAATGGCATTGCGAAAGAAGACGTCCCCCACCTCCTCGCTTTCGCCTACTTCGCGGACACACAGGCGGTTAGCAGAGCTTCCCGAAAGCCGACATTGCTAGGCGAGCCGCGAACTGGCTGCGCTGATCAATTCCTGCTTCCCTTTTGGCGAAAAAATTAGGAGAATGGTGCCCTCGACATGAATGACTTCCACGATCTCTCCCCTCTCGATTTCGAAGAGCTTGTCCGCGACTTGCTGCAGGCCCATTGGTCGCGGAGGTTGGAGAGCTTCGGACCCGGTAGAGATCAGGGCGTCGACGTCAGATACATGTCCGGACCGCACCAGGTCGTCGTGCAGGCGAAGCACTACGTCCGCAGTGGCCCGGCGGCCCTGGTGCGGGCGATGCGTCTTGAATGCCCCAAGGCGATCGCCCTCGTGCCGAGCCGATACCTGCTGGCGACATCCGTCTCGATGACGCAGACACTGAAGACCAAGATCGTGGCGGCGATGCCGGGGGTGCCGCTGGCAGAGGTCGACATCCTGGGTCGTGAGGATATCAACAATCTCCTGCGCCTCCATCCGGAGGTAGAGCAGCGCCATTTCAAGCTGTGGATGGCGAGCTCGGCCGTGCTAGAGCGCATTATTCACAGCGGCGTCTATAACCGGACGGCGGCTGAGTTAGAGATCATCCGGGGCATGATACCCCGCTTTGTTCAGAACCAGAGCGTGACCGACGCTGAGACGCTGCTGGCAGACACGGGGGCTTTGATCATCGCGGGCACGCCGGGCGTCGGAAAGACCACGCTGGCTCAGATTCTGCTGTGGCGCCATGCCGAGCAGGGTTGGCGGATCTTCGTCGTGGACGATGTTGAGGAGGCAATGGCGGTCGCCAGCAAGGGCGAAAGGCGTCTGATTTTCTTCGACGACTTCCTCGGTCAGGTCGGTCTCTCCGCGGACCACGTCCGCGGCCTGGATGCGAGGCTGCCGCCCCTGCTATCCCAAGTGGCGGCCCAGAAGGATATCAGGTTCATCCTCACGACGCGCGATTACGTGCTTGCGCAGGCGAAGATGCTGTCGGCTCGACTCGGCGCGGCGAAGGGAGTCCGCAGCTACGTCCTGAACGTCGGCGCCTACACCCGCGAGGCGAAGGCGCGGATTCTCTACAACCACATCCACTTCTCTGGCCTGACCGAGACCCAGAAGGGCGCCATTCTCGAAGACGGCTTCTATCTGACCATGATCGACCACAAGAATTTCAATCCGCGCCTGATCGAGATGCTGACGCGGTCGGAATATCTTGCCTTGGACGAGCGGCCCATGCGTGAGTTGATCCAGCACGCTCTCGATAATCCGCACGAGCTCTGGGACCGGCCCTACAGGCAGCATATGTCCGAGGATGCGCGAACCGTACTGCTCGCAATGGCGATCAACGGCGCGTTCGTCGGGATCACTCTTTTGAAAGACAGTTTCGTGCGCGTTGCCATGGCATTGGGCAACACCCTGCACCCCTCGGAGATCGAGGCTCGATTCCGAGCCGCCTATCAGGAAATCGAGGGCTCTGCTCTCAGCATTCTCAACAATCTCGTCCACTTCACCAATCCTGGCCTCCGTGACTATCTCAGAAGCGTCATTCAGGTCGATCGCTTAATGCCTCACATCGTCCCCCGCATCGAGACCGCAAGCGAGCTTAGCGAGTGCTTCGCGATCTTTCGTGCCCATCGGGGCGATTGGAAGGGGGCGACGCCGGTCTGGACCGCAGCACTCGACAGGGTTCGCAATGGCGGCAGTGCGCAGCGCTTCACGTATCTGGAGCTCTCCCTCGACCTCTGCGATGAGTTCCGTGACCAGGGGCTGATCGACAGGATGCTCGCGGCACTGGTGGCGATTGAGCAGCAGGGCGTCGATGAGGAGGAGGTGCGGGAGATCTGCTCGCTACTCGAGAGGTCCGCGATGACGCTTCTGCCGACCGAGGTCGAGACCCGCGTCCGGTCCGTCGCCACGGAGGCTGCCGCCACTATGCTCGAGAAGAAGACGATGTGTTTGCCACTCGTGGACATCGAAAGCATGGACGAGGCGCTGTTCACGCACGGCAACGATCAAGAGCGGGCCGCCACCGCCGTCCAATCCGCCATGTGGACCTTCACACGCAGCGTGGACAGCTACCTCGAGGCGATCACAACCCTCGATGACCTCGACGAGTTCGAGAGGAGCGTGCTCGCACTGATGGAGAGGCGCGGGTTCCCGGCCGACACGGTAAAGCGCGACATCCAATGGCTGCGGGAGACGTTGGAGGAGCATGCGCCGCTGCACGACCCGGAGGAGGGATACCGCGGGGGCGGGATCACGTCCCATCGCAATATGAGTGATGTGGAGATCCGGTCGATGTTCGGTGGCCTGAGGGGCTGCTGACACGCTTCCTTCGCAGCGGCGGTCGTCGCGCGGGTCGTACTTGCAAGACTTTCGTACGCCTGCCGGCGTCCGAAACCCTTCGACTTAGCGACCATTTCCCTTGGGGCCATGGAGCGACGGCTTCCGCCTACAAGTCCGACGTGCCACTTATAAAATGGCCTTCCGCTCAGCAGACAGTCTGCGATAGGCTATTTGAATTGAGATTCATCGATGCTTCCCGACCAATCCACTTGATTCCACTCGATGCGCCGACGGCTCCAGTGCTCGCCAATAGCTTGAGTAAAATCAGCATGTACGAGCTTGGCACGGCATTCGCACCAGTGAGAATCCTCGCGGCGGATAATTAGTCCTTCCATCGGCCCTACTCGATAGCGGCTTGAACTTGAATTTAACAATTTTTCAAGTTGAACCAAATCTGTTCGGCCCCGCAACAGGGTAGGCGTGACTTTCAGGCCTACCGATGACGCTAATGCATTTCGTCGGCTGCTGCTCCAAAATCTTCCCGCTGCACGGTCGTAGACGTCGAAAAAAAGTAGCCAGTCAGGAAGATGATCATATCCAATAGAATGACGAGCAGCCGTCCATTCGCCAAAAAGCACAAGCGACGAAGTCAGGAAATCGCGAAGAATTTCTTCATGAAAATTTAACCATTCAGATAAGCGTCCAAACTGTCCACTATAAGCGGGGGTCAAATATTGCCCCCGATTTTGGACTAGTATTTTTCCACCAGCAGATAACGAAATCCCGATGTTCGCACCATCGATTTTTTCCTCGACCTCCACCTCGCCAGAAAGCAGGCTAAGAGCTTCAGACGACGACAGAAATTTATCCTCGCGCGGAGCAGGATTATGACTCAACCATGCAAGATGTGGGGTCGATGGAAAACGAAAGAAAGTCGTCATTTGTGTGCTACTATTTTCTCATTTTCTTTTTTGAATGTTTATCTCTGGACCATTCTTCGATGATTGGCTCGACTAACACATCATGCTCGAGAAGCTCATCCTCCCAGTCGTGCCAATCGGTATCGCCTGCAAAAGCGATGCAACCTTCACCAAACTGCGCATATGATGCCAGCGCTGCAGCAACCATTTTTCGATCTGCCCGATCATGGACTACCGGCACAAGCGAGGGAGGTAAAATGCCATCTCCATCGCCATCATAGTCGACCACCACGCCGTCAACGGCACATTTATCCCATTTCGACATCACCACCTGAATACCAAAATCACCATACTTGAGCTTTCTATTGTATTCCGCTTCTATCTGACGTTCAAAATCGAGCACAAGACGGCTATCGCTCCGCTGGAAAGTGTCCAACCAGTTCCAAACTGCAAGTCGTACTTCTGGTTCATTAGGCGTCGCGTCAATGTCGGTTGGATTCACCGGGTCGGCCGCGCTCGCAGCGATCAGAACATTTGTATCAACGATATAACGTTGCTTCATCGCCCACTACCTTTCTGGCGCTCGAACATAATCCGAGCTTGTTCGCGTGTCTCACCGAGCGCGTCCCCAAAGAAGCCATCGGGCCAATTCTTCACTCTGCCATAATCATCAATTTCGAGTTTATTGAGATCAGCAGATTTTTTCTTGCGTGCCACAAAGTACATTGCCGCGTTTTCCCGCGATATTTTTCCCTTGGCAAGCAAGGTTTGCATGCGTCGGAATAGATGCTCAGAATGGGTCTCTATTACGAACTGGACATCGCGCTTCCGACTGACCTCAGCAAACAGTTCGGCTAAGACGGATTGAGCGAGTGGATGCAAATGAATTTCAGGCTCCTCAAGTACGATTGTGCTGCCTTTGGGAGCAAAGTAAGAAATTACCAGGACTGGAAGAATTTGGGATACGCCTATACCGACGTCGCGAATATTACATGAAGTTCCATCTCGATGCACTATTAGTTCATAGCGATTTGATCGGCCTTGCTGACGAACTTCGAGTTCATCTGCTATGCCCATTTTCTTGAGCCAAGAGGAAACCTCTTTGACAATATAATTTTGCTCCTCTCCTCGCAAAATAGCACTGGCAAGTAGTGCATCAACTGCGCTGCGTCCGTCGGGGCCTATCTCGCCCGGCTTTGTTTTGTTCCAAGGGTAATCTCGCTCTGGCTTGCGGCGCAACGGACCAAGATAAACTATATGCTCAAGTTCACGTCGGATCGCTAGGCTCAAATCCTCGACCAGTTGGCCGTCCTTGTCGAGATCAGCGATAGCGTCTGCTGAAAAAGCAATTGATCGCTCCGGCGTATAATTACGTCCTTTAACACGAGGGGAGAGATCACTATCAACAAATATCGAAAATGCGCCCTTTTCTCGCCTGATTGCTTTAAATTGGCGGTGCTCAGTTTTGAGTATAAGTTCTTGGACTGTCACACTGCCAGAGGAAGTCTGACCATAAGAGCATCGAAAACTACCCTTGTCGATCCGACCAGTGCCACGATTATCAAAGTCGAATTCAATAGAAAACTGGCGCGGCGTTTGGGCTCCTTGGTTTAGAATATCGTCGAAAGAACCGAAATTAAATAGGTCGTTGATTTCGTCTCCGCCGAGGTTGAGGTGGATTGTCCGATCCGGTGATTGAGCAGTTTGCTTGAGTAGTAGCAAACTTTGGATGAGAGACGATTTCCCTGATGAGTTAGTACCAAGTAGCATCGTTAATGGACGTAAACTTATGTCTTGAGTGTCCGACCAAGCCTTGAAGTTTACTAAACGTAACCGTGTAAACATGAGTAGAGCTAATCCGATTTAATAATTTGATTTTCAGGTGCTATTAGTATCTTAAAGGCTGGCAGATGCCCAGCATATATGAGGATTGTAGTTATTTGACGGCCGACATTACGTATGACCGCTTTTCACAATCGCCACACGATAGCGGACAATCTCCTTCCCCCCCCCCCCATAACCGCCGTCAGCTCTCCGGAATGTTTAACCTGAACGTTGGGAATTCCAGAGCTTCGATAACGCTTTTCAGGTTCTGCACATCGATTGAGCTGGTGTAGTTCATCGTTCCTTGGCTTCGGTGCGAGGCTTCGTGTCCCAACACCCGATCAATCCATAACTCTCGAAAGTTCGCATTTTGATTGCGAAGTTTCGTTGAGACTGTGTGCCGAAAGCTGTGAAACGTAATTTCCGCCGGAAGGTCGAGCTTGGTTTTGAGTTTTGAGAACGCCTGCCCAAAGGCAGCGCCCCTGACGCCTTCACTCGATGTCGGCAGGTCCGGGAAGAGGAAGTGCTGGCCTGGCTTCAAAAAACTCATGATGCCCGCTTTGATAAGCTGGGAGTGAATGGGAACCAGTCTCGTTCCTGCGGCAGATTTCGGAGACCAGCCGTCCTCTGGATGGGGGCGGACATGGAAGCACGCTACACCTTGGATATTCTCGATGTCTTGGCCGCGCAGATTGCAGATTTCTCCGAGTCTCAGGCCAGTATAAAGGGCCACATTGACCATCCCCGCGTACGTTCGACGGGAAATGCCGCGATGCTCCCACTGATCCGGTGTGAGCAGGGCTAGTTCTTCATCGGCCCAGCAGCGTCGTTCTGTCTTTTTCGTTGTGTTGAAAGACCATTGCGACCACGGGTTCCTGGCAACGATTTCGCGTTGAACCAACATGGACCAGAGAGACGATAGCCGGGAGAAGTGGTTCTTCACGGTCTTGCCGCTGACTGTTTCCAGCCCTTGCTCTTTGGCCGCTTCTACGGCTTTTCGAATGGGTAAACGGTTTTTGGATTTTCCATGTGTCGCAGGGAGCCCGAGGAGTAAATCATGAAAGTCTCCAGCCGTTGTGCCTGATACCTGATTAACGGACAGGTCTCCGAAAGCCTCGATGAACAGGTCGAGCGTAGTTTTCGTTCCCTTTATCGTGTCTGCGCTCTTACTGGCATCATTGAGAATAAAGCGTTGAGCCATCGCGCTGATGGTCTGTGCCTTAGCCTTTTTACGGTTCCCTTGAGCCGGAGGCGGCAAGGCTTGAAGCGGTTCGTCTTCTGGTTTCTCCTCAGCAGGGAGGGTAGGCACCGGCGTTAAAGCGCCGCTTGAAGCTTTGATATCGACGATCAGTTTGCGAAGCCCGGCAATCTCATCACGAAGCATCGCCTCGCGAGTCTGCGTAACGGCCGTATTCAGTGCCTGGGTCTGCTTCAAGGCAGCGAGAAAGGCGTCGGTCTGTTCGAAATGCTCTGCAATGATGTCCAAAAAATTGTCGACTTGCCGCATGTAAGCTTTTGCCTGAAGCGCCTGTTGGGCCATTTCGACGCGGTGCTTGGTTTCTTCCTCTTGCAGCCGAACATTGTGATAGTTTTCCCAGTCTTTCACGAACTGCTCGTAAAAGCGGATGATATCAGCGGCCGTGAGAGCTTTTTGTGCTGGCTCTGTCGTCATGCGCCGAATCTCCTCAAAGCATTGCCCTGTCTTGGCGTAGAGCAGAGCTGCTTTTTGCCGTGCCAACAACTTACTGGACGTTTTGAGCGGGTGCGAGACTTCGCCTCGTCCCAACCAAGGACGCAGGTCCAGAGGGACAGAACGCCGAAAATAATATTGCGACCCGACGATTCGCAGCATGCGTCTAACTCTCCCAGAATGGGAAAGACTGTGGGACAAACGCCCCTTTTAACGCCGAGGCGTGTTTTTCTCTGTCGTTTCAATAGGTTAGTGGTGCGAGCTGCGGGACTCGAACCCGCATCAACCCGCAGTGACACCAATCTAATCCGTTGAAACAGCAAAAAGAATACGACGAACTGTCTTCTAATCAGTTAATGATTTATATCATTGGTTAGGCATTCTGGGAAGCATCGAAACTGAAGGCGTTGTGGAAATTGAGTCGGTTTTTAACCTCGTATCAGACAGCAAAAAGAGAACAAGCTATTTGTCGCCAAGTGTCAGTGATTAACTTCGAAAGTGGTGAACCGAAAGCGAGCATAAACCTATCTGTTATCTCATATTGTATACGGGATAAATCTCGAAGATGCTCTCAAAATTAGAAGCATAAACTTCCTTTGAAACGAAGAAAAATAATGTCTAGTGAGAAGGGAAATATTTGATGAAACCTCATTTAGCAATACACTACCCCATTCATCAGGGCGATATCTCATAATATTTGAAAATATACTTGTAATTAGAAAATGGACGGCAATCTCAGGTAACATAATCGGGAAAAATGGGTTTTCCACAAACCATAAATTTCCTCTAAGGTCAGTGTAAATTATTGCATTTAATTTAGAAGCGTTGGCCGCAGGCACCGTGACGATTGTTTTCCCATAACGTTCGCTCACATTGAAGCCATTAAAAGCGTGCTCAATTGATGCACTTGAGGGGCGTGTTTCGCCATTACCAATCTGGAATTCCCAAGTAACACTTCGAATATTATTCGTGCTAGCAATTTCTAAAGGAAAACAACGACTTGGATTTCCCGTGGTTAATTGATAGTAATCAGCCATTTCAGGGACCATACTAAGTAAAGTTCCCAAACTTACATCAAATCTATTTTCATAGAAACTCATCAAAGAACGAGAGCAATCAATATTAAAAGAAATCCCAGGAGTTTTAATTAAATGAGTCGGGAACGAGCTAACCAAATCACTAAAAGTGCCACGGGCACTATCTCCTCCGAATTGGGCTTGAATACTGGTCGGAAGGTATGCCATTCCATGCGAGCCCGGCAGCATATCTTTTCTATATCGGAACGGACTATTTAAGACAATCACGCCATATGTGTAGGCAGTCAAAGCGTAGAAGAAATTAAGAGGTTTAACCATTAAAGATCCATTTCTTCCTGAAAGAAATAGTTCCCTACCTTGATTGAAGCAATTTTTTAATTTTGCGGCTTCTTCTGTTGATATTCCTGCATTTGAACTGTTGCCAACTGATGCTTTTCTTAATTTATACAACTCTTTTATTTCGATAACATTTTCTAAACTTTCGGCTAGTTCGAGAGTGGCATCATCAAAATCAAGTGGTTCGATTGGCAATAAACTGAGCGGTTCTTCGCGTGAGAGACGCTTCTGAATTTCATTGTGAAGAAGATAGGTATTTTTGGAGGGAAGAAGTTCAGGATCTTTAATGTCTATCAGGTTATTTTCAGCTTCGAATTTTCGTAAGCTACCGAATCCTCTTTGGTTACTTTGTCCTAATGCCTTCCATTTCTCAAGAATATTACTCTTCTCCTGAAGGAGAGATGCGTAATCAGGAACTGTAGAAAACATTGGTTGGTTAGATGCGACGGTATGTGTGAGGCTATCTAAAGCGATTTGTTCAAGCATTTTTAGTGGAATTCCAATGTTTATTTCGAATAAAGAATAATACTAAGTGGTGATTCTGTGGCTAGGAGCATGAGTTTACAAATAACATAAAAGCTAGATTGTTACAAATCCACGGTCTGCGAATGGCCATTTTTTGATTGCGCTCAAAGTCCTATATGATGTTTCCATATGATCGAAATGATTACTGTTCTTCTTTTACCCATATAGGCGCGAACTGTTCCGCCTGACGCAGGATGTGCTGCACGGCTTCGTCCTGCATATCCGGCGGGTATCCATACTGCCTGAGCAGGCGTTTGACGGAAGTGCGCATCTTGGCGCGGGCCTGCGCCATCACCGTCCAGTCCACTGTGGCATTTTCCCGAATGGTCTTCACCAGTGCTGTGGCGATAACCCGCAGGCTGGGGTCGCCCATCGCTTCCTTGGCACTCTGATTCTGGGCCAGTGCGTCATAGAAGGCGATTTCTTCCTGTGTCAGACCCAGCTCCTCTCCCCGGTCACGGGCAGAGGCCATGTCTCGGGCCATGCGGATCAGCTCATCCAGTATCTGGGCGGATGTCAGGGCGTTGGCATGGTAGCGAGCAACAGCCTGCTCCAGCCTTTGTGAAAAGGCTTCGGCTTCCGTGATATTGGAGCGCGTTCGGCTGCGTATCTGGCCTTCCAGTAGTTTCTTGAGCGCCTCAATAGCCAGATTGCGCTGGGGCATTTCCCGCACTTCCTGCAAGAACGCGTCCGAGAGGATGGAAATATCAGGCTTTCCAATGCCAGCGGCTTCCATGATGTCGATGATGTCAGTGGAAATGACCGCTTTGCTGACGAGTTGCTTGATGGCCAGTTCGCGCTCCTGCGCACTGCGCCCATCGCTGCCATTACTTACGCTCTTGACCAGTGCTGCCCTGACAGCCTCGAAAAACCCTATTTCATCGCGCAATCTGGCGGCTTCATCACTGGCGGACGCCAGCGCAAAGGCGACTGAGAGCGCTTTGACGGCATCCGGGTAGCGCTTCTGGGCGGCCTTGCGCTCTTCATCATTTTTGGCGGATGCTATGGCGCGTTGCTGCTGGCCCAGAATATGGTCAAGCGCTCCCGCCATGATGGAAAGCTTGGCCTTGGGTGTCGCGCCGTCCTGCAAGGCAGGGCGGTAGTCAAAGCCACCTGCCTGACCGGGATTGAACATGGCCCGCACAACTTCGTAGCGTTCCTGCAAGGCGCGGATGGCCTCGCCTTCATCAATGCCGACCTGTTCGCGGTCTCCGGCGGAGTATTCGCCCAGAGCTGTTTTCAGGTTCTGGGCAAGACCGATATAGTCCACCACCAGACCGCCGGGTTTACCCTTGAACACGCGGTTGACGCGGGCAATGGCCTGCATCAGCCCATGCCCGCGCATGGGCTTGTCCACATACATGGTGTGCATGGAAGGCACGTCAAAACCCGTCAGCCACATGTCGCGCACAATGACCAGACGGAGCGGGTCATTATTGTCCTTCATGCGCTTTGCCAGTAGTTCACGTCGGGCTTTGGACTTCTTGCCAATATGGGGCTGGAACCCGGCAGGGTCGGATGAACTGCCAGTCATGACCACCTTGATGGCTCCTTCGTTGTCATCATCACTATGCCATGTGGGGCGCAGGCGGATGATCTCGTTATAGAGCGCCACACAGATGGCACGGCTCATACCCACGATCATGCCTTTACCTTCAAGGGCAGTCAGGCGATTTTCAAAATGGATCACAAGGTCTTCGGCTATCCGACGCAGGCGGGGTTCCGAGCCGACCAACGCTTCTACGCGAGAGTATTTCTGGCTGAGCTTGTGTTCCTCGTTCTCGGAAAGCCCTTCGACAATATCGGCCAGTTCGTCGTCTAGCTCTTCCTTGAGGTCTTCATCCAGTTCGATGCGTACAAGGCGGCTTTCGTAATAGATGGGCACGGTTGCCCCATCTTCGACAGCCTGCGCAATGTCGTAAATGTCGATGTACTCGCCAAAAACACCGCGTGTGTTCACATCGGCATTTTCAATGGGGGTGCCGGTAAAGCCGATAAAGGAGGCATTGGGCAGGGCATCGCGCAGGTATTTAGCAAACCCATAGGTCATTTTGCCGGTCTTGGGGTTGAACTTGGCTTCCAGCCCATACTGGCTGCGGTGCGCCTCATCCGCCATGACCACGACATTGCGTCGGTCGGTCAACATCGGCAGGCTGGTTTCGCCGTCTTCAGGCTGGAACTTCTGCAAGGTGGTAAAGATGACACCGCCCGAGGTGCGCCGGAGGAGTTTCTGCAAGTCCTCCCGGCTGTCCGCCTGTTCCGGTGTCTGGCGCAACAAAGCCTGTGCGCCGGAGAAGGTGGCGAAGAGCTGGTCGTCCAGATCATTGCGGTCTGTCAGCACAATGATGGTGGGGTTTTCCATCTCGGGGTGGCGGGCGATTACGCCTGCATAGAAGGTCATGAGCAGGCTCTTGCCTGACCCCTGTGTATGCCAGACCACACCGACCTTGCGGTCTCCATCCGGTGCCGAAGCGCGCACGGTCTGCGCCACGGCCTTCCGGCAGGCATGAAACTGGTGATAGCCCGCCAGAATTTTGATCGGGCTACCGCTCTTCTCGCCAAACAGCACAAAGTCGCGGATCAGGCCCAGAAACCAGTGTGGGGTGAACACGCCCCGCAGCACGGTTTCCATTTCCTCATGGTTTTTGGCGATCAGGTCTTCACCGTTGATCGTGCGCCATGGCATGAAGCGGTCACGGTCGGCTGTGAGCGAGCCAATGCGGGCCTGTGTACCATCTGAAATCATCAACGCTTCATTGAAGCGGAACAGCGAGGGAATAAGGCTGCGATAGGTCTGGAACTGGTTCCATGCGGAATCTAGTGTGGCGTTCTCGGAACTGGGGCTTTTGAGTTCAATCACCCCAAGCGGCATACCGTTGACGAACAGAACAAGGTCTGGCCTGCGGTTGGCCTCGTCCTTTTCAATGACGAACTGGCGCACAACCAGAAAGTCATTGTTTTCCGGGTTTTCAAAATCCAGCAGGCGCACCCGGTCGCCAGACTGGGTGCCATCTTCGCGCACCACATCTACCGGCACGCCATTAACCAGATAGTCATTGACGTGCCCCCCGAAAATGTAACCATTTTAAAGTAGAGTCCGATCGAGAAGGATACGGACGAATGAAACGCAGTCGTTTTACGGAAGAGCAGATCATAGGGGTGCTGAAGGAACAGGAGGCTGGGCTCAAGGTCTCTGATCTTTGCCGCAAACACGGGATCAGTGATGCGACGTTTTACAAATGGAAGACCCGCKATGGTGGCCTTGAGGT
Organism: Acetobacter sp. P1H12_c; assembly: GCF_018811975.1. NCBI lineage: Bacteria > Pseudomonadati > Pseudomonadota > Alphaproteobacteria > Acetobacterales > Acetobacteraceae > Acetobacter > Acetobacter sp. P1H12_c. The sequence goes on from NZ_JACRVR010000042.1 coordinate 19,503, forward strand.
ATCTGAGGCCAAACGACTGAAGGCCTTGGAAGATGA
>NZ_JACRVR010000043.1:0-19134 GCF_018811975.1 Acetobacter sp. P1H12_c
CTGCGGCTTCTGCCCGCATCCAACCTGTCTTGCGTGGATCATTGCCAATTAAAACATCAAGGAAAGAACACGCTGAATCCGCGACACGCTTTTGCGTAAACAGTGGAGCAATCCGCTCCTTGGCTGATCGAAGCGAACGCACCCATAATTCCAGCGTCTCTTCAACAGACGCACCACCGGTCATCATATCCTGAATCATGGGTATCCATAGAGTCAGAACTCAACACAAAATGCAACTGTAGTGCTAGATCACAGCAGAAGAACATCAGTGCCTCGGCCAAACATTCGCCGATGCCCGTTCCGCGGTGCGGGAAGCCATCAACGCGTTCCAGCTCCTGCTTTTAACTGGCTTCCGCCTTCGAGAGATCCAGCGCCTGAAATGGGAGAATGTCTTTCTGGACGAAGGAATAATCAGTTTACCTGACAGCAAAAATGGCGTGCGCACCGTTCAGTTGGGCGAGAGTGCGGTGGGCCTGCTGAAGAGCATTCCCATGATCGCGGGCAATCCGTATGTCATCACAGGACGGAAGGACGGTGGTCATCTGACCGATCTGGAGAAGCCGTGGCGACGCATCCGAAAGGAAGCCGGGCTGGAGAACGCCCGCACTCACGATCTTCGTCATTCTTTTGCATCAGATGCGCTGGAACTCGTCGACGATCTGATCATGATCGGTAAACTGCGGCCCATCGCGATCTCAAGTCGCCAGCACGTCATGCCCACGTCAAGAAAGAGCCGATCCAGCGCGCGGTCAAAGGGATCGAGATAAAAATTTAATCGGCTCTTACTGCAACGCAGTTCGCACCATATGGTGCAATTGATAAAAATGCTTTCACTGGAAGATTGAATTTAACATATATGCTTCGACTACCCGCAACGTACAACAAGAAACACCGCGCCTCTATTCACAATACCATAAAGTACCCCTGAATTGCATTTATTCAGGAAAATAGAGCAAATCTTCTCTGCATTCGTGGCACTTATCAGTATTGTTCGAATTACGGAACAACGCACTCCATTCTGATATTAACAAAAAAAGTAGTAATCACCAACTGTAGCTCAAATTTCCATAAACACGTCGACCTTGTCCAATATAACAAGAATAGGTTCCACCACAGGAAGCAATATAATATTTATTCGTTAGATTTGAAATTGAAAGTTGTGCTCGCAGTCCTTTGAGAGAAGCAAATGCTTGCCCAAAATCATAATGAGCGCCAATGTCGAACAGCACGTAGGCAGGAACTTTATAACTGTTGACAGCATCTGAGTACGTAAACCCCTTATATCTTACACCGCCGTTAATTCCGAATCCTTTCAGGAAACGTGCAGGCGGTGTGTAGTCTACAAATGCTGACACCATGTTGCGTGGAATACTTTCCACATATTTTCCTTTCTCAGCTACGACACTTCCTGTGCTGCCATCGGCATAAGCCTGAGTATCGGAAAGATTACTGTCCAGATAAGTAGCCTCATCATAAGTATAAGAAGCATTAAATCTCAGGTCGTGAGTAATGTTAGCATTGGCAGAAATCTCAAACCCTTGTGAACGTGCTTTTCCGGCATCGCTGGAAAAGGAATCATGATCGGGGTCGTTAACCAGGAAATGGTTTTCATCAATCCTGAATGCTGCAGCCGAGATGAAAATATTATGGTCGGGTGACTCATATTTCATTCCAGCTTCCAATTGCCTTCCTGTCAGTGGAGGAAATAGCTTTCCTTCCCAGTCTCTCTGACCAAAGCTCTGCGGCACGAAGGAAGTCGAGTAACTGAAATAGGGAGCGAGGCCGAAATCGAACTTGTAGACAAGTCCCGCCCGCCACGTGAATGCACTCTGGGGCCTGGGAAGGTTGTGACGTCTCGTCAGGACATAATCGCCGGTCGCGCTTTCGTTCGATCCGGACTCAGTGTATCCATGATAATCAATCCAGTCCTGACGGCCACCGAGAATCACGGAGAGCCCTTTATATTTGATCTGGTCCTGGAAATAGATACCTTCCTGAAAATAGGAAGCATTACTTCCATAGACGTAATTTTGACAAGTCGTGGAGTGAATGTTGATACACGGAACATAGTTACTGTGCGGATCATAAACATTCACGAATGAGTAGCCATCAGTTCCCGGGTATCCATTATAGCCGGGCGTGTCGTCGGACGTAGTGCCGTTCTTGTCGTCATATTCCCGGAAATCGGTCCCGACGATCCAGTTATTATGTACTTTGCCAATAGAAAATTTTCCACCGACTCTCGTGTCTAACCCAATGGTCGAGGCCCGCCCTCCACCTTCATAGGCTTCTCGCCCGTAAAGGTCTGGAAGAACGATAACGCCACGTGTAAGTCTCTTTTCGAAATCTTCCGACCTTTCCCATCTCAAATTCTGACTGAAATCGATCCATTTATTGAATTTGTGCCGAAACTGATATTCAATAAATGCGTCTTTCTGACCAGAAACATTCCATCTCGGGTCTCCTAGAAAACGGCTTCTGGGAATGCGACCATTATGATTGGTGTTTAAAAGTATCTCAGGTGGCAACTGGGTCCAGTTTGTTCCGTCACCGGGTGTATACATGTAGGATCCCACGAATGCGACATTGGTTTTTTCATCAATATTCCATGAAATAGAAGGCAAAACGCCCACACGATGATAATTTACATGATTAGTCTGGGTACCCTGCGTGACACCAATAGCGGCAATACGGTATTTTACACTTCCTGATTTATTAATCTTATCGCTGACATCAACAGTGGCTTCGTACCGCCCCCAGTTTCCAAAACCAACTGTTGCATTATGTAATGGTGTTTCTGTCGGTTTTTTCAAACTCATGTTGATCATGCCACCTGGCGTGCTCTGCCCGTACAGTACGGAAGATGGCCCATTCATGACTTCTATTCGCTCAAGAAAAGCAGTTTCTCCGGCGCTGTTAGAATAGGATCGCAAGCCGTCCACAAACTGCGAGGTATTAAATCCGCGCTGCTGGATCGCACCGGGATTTTGTCCACTGGCTGGACCGTTACCAAAAGCTCCAAAAGCTTCGACACTGACGCCCGGCATGTATCGCAGAGCCTCCATGACGTTCTGAGGCTGCTGATCAATCATCTGCTGTTTCGTAATCACATGGATCGAATTCGGAATTTCAATGATTGGCGTATCTGTTTTTGATCCTGTCATGGTGCGTGTCGCAACATACCCCACACCCGGCCCGGAAGGATCCTGCTGATGGCTTATATTTCCGCCAACACGCACCGGACCAAGCATGATGGCGGACGATGTTTTTTGTATAAGAATGTTTTTTGAGCTGGTATGATGAGCGACAAGCCCGGTTCCCGCCAACAGATGTGTGAGTGCTGCATCGGGCGTCATTCCTCCCGATACTCCTCCCGATTTGATACTCCGAGCAAGGTCGCCGTTGACCGATATCTGTATACCTGCCTGACGTCCAAGACGAGTTAGCGCATCAGCCAGCGATCCTGCCGGAATGGCAAATTCCATTTCCGTTGATGCCGATGCTTGCGCGCTATAAGCAGGATTGATTATCAGCCATGATAACCCGGCCGTAGAAACTCCCAGCGCCAGTCGTTTGGCTAATCTAATTTTTTTCCAAGTTCTGTTATCGACACCCACGAACACCACACCACTACTCCAACTTCGCTCGACATCCAGAAGCAAGAATGCGGTTGCGTTGCATTCTTAATTAACTTCTCAGAGAAAGAACGATGCAAAGGGATCTTTTTTCGGTCGCGATATTCAGATTTTTTGATTTTTCTGAAAATTAATAGGAAACAACGATAATCCAAGGGGTTATGTGGTAAAGCTTCGCACCCTGCGTGTCAGCCATGGCTTTAAGAGCGCTTTCAGGAGCCGACAGGTTATAAACTCCTGTCACCTTCCCAACGCTTAGATGCCGGTTGGCGACAAAAATTCTGCCATTGTAATATGGGTTAATTCGAGTAACTGCATCACCAAAGGAACTATCTTCCAAAACAAGCTGGCCGCTGGTCGCCCATGCTCCGATATTCTCAGCATCTTCGTGACTGGCCGACACGATGCCTCGGCCTCGTCTCTCAATCCGCTGACCGTAATGGAGGTCTGTCGAAAGATGATTGTCTCCATCGACGTGCACCTCGCCCGATTTCACAGCGACAGCGGATGATTTATGAGACACTTGCACGTCAAACTCAGTGCCAATGTCGGTCACGCTGATTTTTCCTGCCGTCACCCTGAACGGGCGCTCAGGATTATGGGAGACCTTAAAGAATCCCTCTCCACGGAGAAGATGGATTTCCCGCCCACCCTCACGCCGAAAAACGACATTCATTGCACTTTTTGGGGCTAGACTAACCTCGCTCCCATCAGCCAGCTTGACTGTCATTTGCTGCGCCTTACCAGTCGAGTAGTCGGCTGTCAGTCCGTAATAATAGTCCGGAACAAGCATCAAACTCGCCAATGCAGCAGCTAATGCGATCGTAGCTCCATATGAAATCCGTTTAGAAACGCTCGTGTGACGCCAACCAGACTTGCAAGACTGCGTGCTGGATGAATATCTTTCTTTCGCGAACAGCGGCCCCATGAGATCGTAGATACCCGAGGTGGCAGCCCACGCTTCACGATGAGTTGGGTCTTCAGAAAGCCAGCGTTCAAAGTCATCTTTCAGCTTTTGATCGTCAGGACTTTCCTCAAGGGAAACCAGCCAGCGCGCGGCTTCAAGAGAGATATCTTCATATGTTTCATCGCTGCTCATACTCCACTCTCCATTAGGCGTTGCGCAGCACCCGAAATAACTTCTCTTTGCCAAAACAGACGATACAAGATTCTCTTTTTTCGGTCGAAACAGAAATTCGATGTCATTCGGGGGGAAGAACCCGGCTACGACAGTGCGCGATACCACGCGCTATGATTTCATGTGTCACAGCAATAGAGATGCCAAAATGGGCTGCAATATCCTTAAGTTTGTATTTGCCTGAACGACGCATTTCAAGAGCGATACGCGTTCGTTCCGGTAATTCATCCATAGCTTCGCTTAACAGGCGCATTTGCTCACTGGCCAGCATGTCCGCTTCGGGCGAGTTCGACGCGACCGCATTTCCCATCTCTTGCGGTGAGGCATCACAGGTGCTTTGTGCCTCCCTTCCGATTTTGCGTTTTACGTCAATCGCCAAATTGCGAACGACACGGAAAAGATAGGAGTCAGGCGAAACAATTTCGACCGTCGCGGTCACCGTCCGATTGATACGGAACCATGCTTCCTGCACGATATCATCACCATGATTCGGTGCGATCGTTTCCGCATATTTTATAAGATCATTCCGCCGCGAGATGAAAACTTGCAGGACCAGAGAAGGCGATCGCACCATTTGTTCGTTCCGTAGCGCGCCTGTCAGATAAGGATAAGAATGATTCTTAGTTACTCCAGGCGCAAAGCAGATACAAGAGCGCTCTGCGTGAATGATGGTGATATCTGTCAGTCACCTCCTCCGAAAAGCTGAAGGCGCCTATCGTTTTCGTGAAGGAAACCGAAACCAGGCGCGCCCAACATTCGCCACAAGCAAATACAGGGCGGGTGGTGGTGAACATGGTCTGGGCCTGACTGACGAGCAGGCCACCGATCAGCGCAATGCCCAGCGGCTGACGCAGTTCCATGCCGTACCCGCCCATCAGCACCAGCGGCAGCACGCCGAGGGCTGCGGCAAAGGTGGTCATAACGATAGGCCGCAGCCGCAGCAGGCAGGCCTCGCGGATAGCCTCGCGCCCCGTCATACCTCGCTCACGTTCGGCATGGATGGCGAAATCCACCAGCAGGATGGCGTTCTTCAGCGAGATGCCGGTCAGCAGCAATATGGCGATCACCGCCATGCCAGAGAACGGCAGTCCGAACAGGTCCAGCGCCATGACCGCCCCGATCCCGGCCGAGGGAATGGTGGAGAGGATGGTCAGCGGGTGCCACACGCTCTCATACAGCATGCCCAGCGTGATCCAGACGGCCAAGACAGCCGCGATGATCAGGATCTCGCTGTCATGGGTGCTTTTGCCTTGATCCCCTTCGTCACTTTGCAACTCCCCACTGATAGTCTCCGGCAGGTGTAGGCTGCGCCATTCCTGATCGATAACGAATTGCGCCTGAGACAGGCTGATACCCGGCGCCAGTTCCAGCGCCAGCGAGGCGGAACTGGCATAGCCGATATGGGTGACGGCCACCGGGTCGAGGCTGGGGGTGATGCGGGCCACGACGGACAATGGCACCAGTGTCTCTGCCCCCGTGGCCACGGCTGAACCCGTTGAGACATTGGCTCCGCCAGCCAGAGAATTGGCGATCTGGTTTCTGAATTCCGTCGCACCGGTTGAAGATGTCGTGCTGGTCGCAGATGCGGTTACCAGCCGGATCGTGTTGGACGCCGAGCTGCCCGAGGCCGAGCCGCCCGAGGGGCTGATCCAGAACTGTTTCAGAATTTCCGGATCGCGCTGGAAACGGTTTTCCACCGTCAGCACCACGTTATACTGCCCATGTGGAGTGTAGACGATCGAGGCCGTGGTCTGGCCAAGCGCATCGGACAAGGTATTGCCGATAACCTGGGGCGTGACGCCGACACGGGCGGCGGTATCACGGTCGATCGCCAGCGTGATGCCCTGCCCCGGTGGATCGATGTCCGGGTCAACATCCGCGAATTCCGGGTGATGCCGCAGGGCTTTTGCCAGCCTGCGTGTGGCCGGTCCCAGCAGTCGGTCGTCCTCCTGCGCAGAATGTAGCTGACCCCACTGCTGTTCGAACCGACCCGCATCATGATGTTACCGGGCGCCTGTGCGTGATATTCGGCGTGAATGTCTTTCCCCATCCGGGCCACCACACGCGCGGCCACTTCTGCTCCCGAGACCCGCCCGGTGGAAAGATCGCGCAGCGTTGCGAATACCATGCCATGACTGGAGCCTTCGCCGGTATCAAGATAGGCGATGACGTGGCTGACGGCAGGGTCTTCCAGCAGCACCCTGCTGAACCGCTCCAGCCGCTCTTTGGTCTGGGCAAGAGAACTGCCGCGGCCACGCGACCCGCCCGAGACAATGCCGATATCCTGACGCGGGAACACGATCTTTGGCATACGCAGGAACAGAAAGCCCGTCGCCAGCAGGGTCAGCGGCAATAGCAATACGGTCTTACCGGGATGAGTCAGGCAGACGTCCAGCGTGCGGCGATACAGGCTGCCATTGTGTTTTTCATGATCCAGACAGTATGCGGCATCAGCACGATAAGACGGGACAGCAATATCTCCTGATCCTCTGACATTACCTGTTACACACTTTGGTTTTCTTCCTTCGGCAAACCGCATGCACAGCGCCGTCAGACAGGGCGTCACCATGCAGGACAGGACCAGCGACACCGTGACAGCGATCCCCACCGTCCCGGCAAACTCCCGGAACAGCCGTCCCGTCAGACCGGAGGCCAGCCCGATCGGCAGGAACACCGCCAGCACCGAAATGGTGATGGACAGCAGCGTAAAGGCCACCTCGCTCGCCCCGGCAATGGCGGCCTCGTCGATGGAAAGCCCTCGCTCGCGCATGCGGATGATGTTCTCGATCACCACAATGGCGTCATCTACCACCAGCCCCGTCACCACCGTCAGCGCCATGAGCGAGAGGTTATCCAGCCCGAACCCCGCCAGACGCATCGGCCCGAGACTGGCGATCAGGCAGCACGGCACGATGATCGCCGCTGCAATGGAAGCGGTCCATGACCGCAGGAACACCCAGACCACGACCAGCGCCAGAATGCAGGCGGCCAGCAGCGTCACCAGCGTGTGGTGCAGGGAAGACCGGATCACGGCCGAGCCATCCCGCGCCACGGCAATATCTGCACCCGGCGGCATCAGTGTCCGCAGTTGCGGGAGACGCGCCTTCACGGCCTCGACAATACCGACCAGATTGGCTCCCGGCTGGGCGCGCACCATCAGAGTCAGCCCCGGTTTGCCGTCAAAGAAGGCAGCCGCGTTCACGTCCTGCATACTGTCAGTGACGGTCGCGACATCCCGCAGTCGGATGGGGCGTCCGTTCTTGTAGGCGATCACCAGATCCCGGTAGGCTGCGGCATGGTCCGCCTGATCGTTCACGGCCAACTGGTAACGCTGGCCCGCCATGTCGATCACGCCCTTCGGTGTATGGGCATTGGCCGAAGCAAGTGCTGCGCGCAAGTTCTCGAACCCCATGCCGTATTTGAAAAACAGCAGAGGGTTCATCTCCACCCGCACGGCGGGCGCGGAACTGCCCATGAGCGTCACATCCCCTACCCCCGGCACCTGGAGCAGCATGGGCCGCAGGGTAGTGTTCACCAGATCATACAGGCGCGGCATGGGCTGCATACCCGGTGTCACGGCAAGGATCAGCACCGGTGTCGCATTGGGGTTGGCGCGATGATAGCTCGGGTCTGACCCCGGCGTGGTTGGCAGGTCGCGCCGCGCGGCCCTTATGGCGGCTTCCACGTCCCGCGCGGCACCATTGAGGTCACGCCCCAGCTCAAACCCCAGCGAGATGGAGGTCTCGCCCCGCGTGGAGGTAGACTGCATCTGTGTCACACCGGCAATATTGCCCAGATGCCGCTCCAGCGGGGCGGCCACCGTGCGGGCCATGACCTCGGGCGAGCCGCCGGCGTTGGAGGCGGAAACCGAGATCACCGGCAGGTCGACATCAGGCAGGTCGGAAACCGGCAGATGGGGCAATGCCATCAGCCCTGACAGCACAGCAGAGAGCAGCAGCAGGAGCGTCGCCACCGGGCGATGGACAGACCAGACGATGAATTTCAAGGAAGATGTCCCGTCCCTGCGGGAGGGCTCACTTTATTAGACGATTGATGCGGGCATTTTTTCAGTGGAAAACGAAAAAAATATTCGCCTTGTTTCACCGGGCTTTCAAAGCTTACCCGGCTGACGATGTGACCGTGATGGCCGCACCCTGCACGGCCAGTCCGTGCTCAGCCGCGACCCGGCGCAGCAAGGTTGCAACTTCTGGCGCATTGCAGGCAATTTTCCGTCCGGTTCCGGCCTCCACGAAAGTAATCGCGAGCGTTGCTCTGGGCTCCGGAGCCACGCTGTAGCGCCAGAGACGGTCCCGCGTCACATCCCGACGCAGGATGCCCCGCTCCACAAAGAGATTCAGGTTACGCTGGATCGACCCCTGTGAGGGAGCATGCCCCTCTTCCATAATCCGACCGAGCGTTTTCCAGATTTCTACCGCTGTCGCCCGTGGTCCGGCTTCCAGAATGCCGTGAAACAGGATGCGCCTCAGATCGGTCATTTTGATGCCGACCTCCTCACTGCGCTCTTCCAGCCTGCGCACGGCGCTGCGGCTGGCGCCCATGCCGGGGCGGATCTGGTTCACGACTGGAGGCGAACGGCGGTGTTCGGAAAAGGTAGGCATGGTTTTGATCCTGTCACGATCAGAGATAGAGATAAGGAAACAGCGGAAMCCTCAGTTCCCACCGCCATGAATGTAGAACTCGACGGGGACCGTCAGGGTAATGGGGTCACCCGCGACACTGTCCGGCGGGATGGGCAGCGGCTGGGCACGTTTGGGTAAAGCCACCGCCTCCTGATCCAGCAGAGGATGGCCGGAAGAACTGGCGAGTGTCACCGAAAGCACATGGCCTTTGCGGTCCATAGAGAAGGTCACAGTCGGCACGCCTTCCTGATGATCGGCCATCGCGTCGGACGGATAGCGCTTGAACTTTTCAAGCTGCGCCAGCAAAGCCCCCTGCCAGGTGACCGGGTCGTGCGAGGCTTTTGAAGACGACGCACCGGGAGCCGGAGCAGCCTGTGCGGGAGCCGGTGGCGCTTCCGAGGATGGCGGCGCGGTCGTGGCCTCAGCGGGTGGCGTCTTGTCCGGGATCGGCTTTTTGAGCATCGGTACCGGCTTATGTTTCTTGACCAGTTTCTTTGGCTTTTCGGGCTTGGGCACCGGGATTGGCGGATTGGGCGCAGGTGAAGGTGGCGCCGTGATCTTTGGCGGCTCGACGGGTGCCGGATCCGGGATGGACTGGGTCTGCTGCGGTCCCGGCGGCAGATCGGTGGGCGGGGTCGGTGTGGAGATCGGCTCCGGAGCCATGTCGATGGCAATCGCAGCCGGCGGCGGTTCCGGCACGGCCATGACCGGCGGCGGCAGCCGCATGATCCACCAGACCGCCCCGCCACTGACGGCGAGCACGGCGAGGAAAGACACGCCCCAGCGGAGTGCGTCATCCCGCCGGGCCAGACGGAGCTGCCCCCTCTGCCAGTCGGAGAAGGACGACGAAGCCATATCCTGCGATACGCCAGCAGGCTGTGTCGTACTCGCCATGTCCGCCGTGCCGCTCACGGTGTCGCTCCGGACGCAGGCGCGGCGGGAGCAGTCGGTAACGCGGAAGACGCGCCGCCACCTGCGGGAAGCGGTGCTGTTCCGGCTTCGCTGCCTTCTTCCTGCCCCTGCAGATTGACCAGAGCGATCTTGAGATAGCCAGCAGACCGCAGCTTATCCATGACACCCATCAGTGTGCCGTAATCGACCGTCTTATCGGCGCGCAGGAAGATGCGTTCGTCCTTCTTGCCTTTTGTCGCCGTTTCCAGCGCGCCGGGAAGCGCATCGGTGCTGATATCATCCTCGCCCAGCGCCAGACCGTGATCGGCCTTCACCGTCAGAAACACCGGATCATCCGGGCGCGGCGTCGGCTTTTCGGTCGAGGACGGCAGGTCCACTGGCACGTTCACCGTGGTCAATGGCGCGGTGACCATGAAGATCACCAGCAGGACCAGCATCACGTCGATGAACGGTGTAACGTTGATCTCGCTCGCCTCATGCGGGCTTTCATCGGTATGACGGATGCGGATCATGGCGGATTACTCCCCGGCAACCGAACGGCTGTCACGGGAGGCATCAAACCGCACCACCTGTCCGCTGGCCGTCAGCGCCTGCATGCGCCCGAGATCACGCGAGACAAGACGCATGACCAGTGATGTCAGATCAGCCACCTGCGCCCGACAGGAAGCCGTCTGGCGGGCGAGATGATTGTAGATCACCACGGCCGGAATGGCCGCCACCAGACCAAGCGCCGTCGCCAGCAGGGCCTCGGCAATGCCGGGCGCGACTACGGCGAGGCTGGTCGCCTTGCTGGCCGCGATGCCGGTAAAGGACGTCATGATTCCCCAGACGGTCCCGAATAGGCCAATGAAGGGGGACGTTGCGCCAATGGTCGCCAGCACGCCGGTGCCACGCATCAGCCTGCGGCCTTCGGCAGCTTCCAGCCGTTCAAGATGCAGGACAACACGCTCCTTCAGGCCCTCGCTATCATCAGGGATATCCTGAGAGCGTTTGCGCTCCGTCTCGGCGGCCATGACCAGTGTGTGAGCGATGGAAGACGTACCGCGCGTCCACTCTTCCCCCAGATCCAGTGTGTTGGCCTCTTCCAGTGCTTTCTCTGCTTTTGTCAGCTTTACCCGCACGCGCAACAATTCGACCGACTTCGCGATGAAGATGGTCCAGGTTAGCAAAGAGGCCACGGCCAGCAGGATCATCACACAGCGGACGACCGGACCGGCGTTGAGGAACATCTCCCATGGAGAAAAGGAAATAGGCGCAAGATCGGTCATGAGAGATCTCCTTTGGAAGACGGTCGGCTCCATGCCCGGATCAGGCAGACGACAGTCACAATGAGGGGAATGGAAAGGGCCGACCACGACAGGGCCAGCCAGATACCGTGCTGGCCCAGCAGAGCAGAGAGCAGGCCGAAGGTGGTCAGCAGACCCAATGCGATCGGCCACGGCCAGACAGCAACCGGAGCACGCGACGGAGATGCTGCAAAGGATGATTGGGACGTTTCGGGTCGCAAGGCGTTCATCGTGCGCCCTCCCCTGTCAGGGCAGAAACAGGCGCACCTTCCGCATCATCCAGATCATATCCCAGAGCCCGTAGCCGGGCGTCAGTGGCGATCTTCCGTTTGCCAGCCCACAGCACCAGACCGCTGACCAGCACACCAATCACAACAACATCGAGCAACGCCCAGAGGATTTTCAAAGGCATGCCACCGTAATCACCAAAATGCAGCGGGCGGGAGATTTCGAGGAAGCGCAGATACCAGGGCATGGGATAGGCTCCGGTCAGCTCGCCCGTGCGGGCATCGACCAGAACCGGCGTGAACAGCCGCGCCCGCAACGGTGTCGCGCCTCGTGTCCAGAGCACGTAATGCACCGGGCTGCCGAAAGACGCTCCGGGGAAGGACAGGCCGGTCACCTCGTTACCGGGCGCGGCTTTGGCCGCCGTGTCGAACGCGGCCTGCACGGAGGACAGATGATCCTGCGACGGCACCGGCAGGTTGGCGTAAGGTTTCAGGATCTGCCTTACGTCGGTCACACGCCACAGGCCGAACAGCGGCGTCTGGAGTTCGTTGACCAGCCCCGTAAAGCCCACCACCGTCGCCCAGACCAGTGTGGCGGCCCCCAGCAGGTTGTGCAGGTCCAGCCATGTCAGGCGAGAAGCCCGATCCCGGCGAACCGAGCCGAACGGCAACCGCTTCATGAAGCGGCCATACAGCACCGTGCCGGACACAAGGGATGCGACAAAGACGCCGCCCATGAGGCCGAGAAACAGGCGACCGGGCAGATACGCGAACAAACTGGTATGCAGGCGATTGCAGATGCCCATAATGATGCCGGTCCAGGTGCGCGGCTCTTTAGGCGCATCCGCCGGACGAGACTGTTCCAGAACCTTGGCCGTGCGGGCATCGAACTTGATCCAGTGACCGGAATTGCGGTCCGGATAATTCTCGTCGTCCTTCAGGGCCTGCCAGCTTGGCGCCATCGAGACGAGAACAGCGGGTTCGTCATCATCTGGTGAAACATTGGTGATGATCTGGCCGGGGTAAAGCGCCCTCGCCTTCTCCACGATGACGTCCAGACTAGCGTTCGGCGTGCCAGGCGGGAGAACCTCATACGGCGGGTCATCATCGCCGACGAACGTGTCCCAGATCTGCTCAGAGAACAGCAGCGGCAGGCCAGTCACGCACACGATCAGCAGGAACAGCGTGCAGACCAGGCTCGTCCACTTATGAACCATGAACCAGCGGCGAAGTGTGCGGGTGCTCATGAAAACCGTACGCTCACAAATGCGTGTAAGAGTGAGTCGCAATTGATGAAACGATAAACGCCCACATGACCTCCTTCCCGGAAAACCCGCTTTCTGTCGGCAACAGCAAGACACAGCGTCCTGCTCTTCCGCCAGAAAGCGTGCCCTTATTTACTAAGACGATCGGGGAAGGAATTTTCAGTAAGAAAAACTCAAAAAAATCGACATGCCACTTATGCGCATCTGAACTGGCAGGAGAACAGCTTTCCCGTGACAGCCCTCGTAACTTGCACAAGATCATCCCACGAGTTTGACATAGGTCGCCCCACGGATCTTGCAGGGAACAACCCACGTTTCTTGCAGGGATTTGCCCCATAGAAATTGCAGTGAAGCTGCCCCTCGACTTTGGCATGGGGACGAGGGGTAAAATGCTGAATTTAAAGGGGAAAAGCTATTGTAATTCGGGGTGAGGAAATTTCACCAACTATACGAGAAATTCCCGTAAATACGCTGCGCTTGCCCATAATAACATCTACCTCCAGCCATCCCAGAGCTACATGAGGTAACGTAGCGCGTGTTCGCCAAGTTCGAAATTGCCAACTGAGCACGCAAACCCTTCAACATTGGGGACGCGTTTTCGAAATCATAATGAGCTCCCACATCGAAAAGTAAATAGTCTGGCACTTTGTAGCTATTAGCATTATCGGCATATGTCGATCCGATATAACGAATGCCGAAATTTACACCAAGACCATGAAATATCTGTCTTGGAAGCGTGTAGTCAACGAACATATTCACCATGTTCCGCGGAAGACCAGCTATATACTTCCCCTGCTCACTGATAGTTCCAAGATTAGTTCCATCCATATCGCGAAGTGTTACTTGATTATTGCTCTTTGTGGCACGTGTTTCATTAAATGAATAAGACGCAGTTAAACGGATATCTTTCGTAACATTGGCATGGGCTGATAATTCGACGCCTTTGGACGTAACAGTGCCTGCATCCGCATTATAACCGGGATGTTCAGTGTCTGTAATCTGATAGTGGTTTTCCTTGATATCGTAAGCAGCGGCCGTCAGTAAAATATTTGTATTGGGAACGAGATATTTTAATCCGACCTCAAACTGCTTCCCAGTGAGCGGCTTAGCCGCTTCGCCGCCGTACTGGAATGAACCCGTTTGTGGAATAAAAGAGGTCGAATAACTAAAATAAGGCGTGAGGCCAAAATCGAAATTATATGTTAGTCCCGCACGCCAAGTGAATTTTGATGCCGAAGGATTTTGCTTGTAATCTACATAAGGATTAGTAATAACTCCGTGACCAGCGGATTCAAAATTGTCCGCTGTTGTTCCAACCGCAGTATAATTATACCAATCTTGACGTCCTCCTAAAAGTATTGATAGCCGCTTCCATTTAATCTGGTCCTGAAAATATATTCCACTTTGATATTGGTTTTCTTTAAAACCATCCCATTCGATATTATCTGGACTATTCAAACTAAAATCGGGATAGACCTGATAATACACAGGATCCCAAATATTGACAGAGGCCGTGCCGTTCGTATCATATGCAATATCCTGCGTCAGATGCACACGCCTAAAATCCATTCCTGCCACAAGAGTTTGCTGTACGGCTCCCGTCTTAAGATGTCCGACCAGCCTACTATCCAGAGCCACTGTGGCATTCGAACTAGCCTGATGCATCGCCCTACGGTTGATTGTTTGATCTTCATGGAGAGAACCAAACAAATAGGCCTGTTTCATATTTGTTGACGAATCTTCATACCGAAACGTTTGCTGAAATTCGAGAAATTTATTAAACTTGTGCTGAAATTGATATTCGAATGACGCCGTCCTCTGTCCATTTTCATTTAAAGACGGATCTCCCAGAAAGCGTGACCGTGGAAGGTAACCATATTTACCCGGGACCAGAGTGCCTACGCCCGGATAACCGCTTCCTTGTGCTTCCGCGGGTGCATACAGATATTGGCCGATGAGCGTCAAGCTAGTCTTCTCATCAATGTCCCATTTAATTGACGGGAGAACCCCTACTCGCTTGTAATGAAGGTAATCAGTTTGACTCCCTTGCGTTACACCTATTCCTGCAATTCTATATTTAAGATTCCCCGACTTCGTGATTTTATCGCCGACGTCGAAAGTCGCTTCATAACGTCCCCAGTTACCGAAACCAACACTTACATTCCGTATTGGAGTTTCACCGGGCTGTTTTAGTTGAGTGGCGATCAATCCCCCGGGTCCTACCTGTCCATAAAGAACTGACGCTGGGCCCATAAGAGTTTCCACACGCTCGACAAAGGCGGTTTCGCCCGCTACCGAAGAGCGTGACATCAGACCGTCAACGTATTGCGTGGCAGCGAAGCCTCACATCATGATCGATCCGGTACCGTTAGCATTGCCGCCTGCTGCAGAGCCAATACTGGAAGTCCCCAATTGTTCGGCATATACGCCCGGCATGTAACGCAGAACTTCTGCAACAGTTTGAGCCTGCTGATCCAGGATTTGCTGCTTGGTTATGACGTAAACCGAATTAGGGATCTCTGTAATGGGGGTGTCTGTTTTTGTTCCAGCGTCTGTGTATGTCGCGACATAACCGACTCCGGGTCCAATCGCAGCTTCATGCGTATTAAGATTGCCGCCGACACGGACCGGGCCAAGCGTGATATTGGCGGACGCTGGAACGAGCGAGATTTTATTACCAGTTCTCGAAAAACTATAGCCGCTTCCAGACAACATACGGAACAGAGCCTGATCCGCCGTCATCGTTCCCGAGACGGCATTGGCATGCAGTCCCTTCACTTTATCCATATCATAGAAAATCTGGAGATGAGCGGTCTGACTGAGTGTCAGAAGGGCGTGGTTAAGTTCACCAGCCGGGATATTCACCGATATGGTCTGCACTGACGCCGGAGCGACCGTCCCCTGCGCCAGTGCAGGAGATGGACAAAGCTCAACGGCGCACCAGGTCAAGGCGCTCCCTGCCATTAGCTGACGAATCAATACGCCACATCTGGTCCGATTTGTTGTCCTGCGCGGTACATCCCCACGTTCCATCATCGCCTCATTTCATCCATCGCCACGGCACTCTCAAAACGAGAATGCCTTGCATTTGCGTCAATGAGTAAGACGCCTGAGGCTTCAGGACTCAGTAAGGAATTCTGCGCGACAGATGCAGATTTTTTTATTTTTGTTTCTGCATCAAGGAATTAGAGGGCGCATTTCTGCGCGGACGAGCAGTAAGGATAACCGCCCCTCAATAAATGATCGTCGCAAGACCGGCGACCGAGACAGATCGCAGGGCGAGCTGCCGGGTAATCGAGGATACCGCACCGTCAATATCGGAACAGGAGAAGACGCCACTCACCCGGCGATCTCTGAGACGTGCGCCCATCAGCATGATGCGCCCCCGCCGATAACGGTTCAGACGCGCGATCACCTCCGAGAGCGGCTCATTGTCGAATACAAGCTGTCCGCTGCGCCAGGCTGTCATGGCGTCCACCGGAGCGGCCTGCGGCGTGTCCAGTGCGCCATCACGGCCATATCGGACGCTTTGCCCCTCCGCGACGACAACCGAATGTGTCAGGCCATCAGGGGTTCGCGTTACGACCCTGACGCTATGCTCGGTCACAGTCGTGCGCACCCTATCAGGATCACGTTCGACCATAAACTGGGTACCAAGAGCGGTCGAAGTGCCATGCCTCGCTTCGACGACAAAAGGCCGATGCTCCGTAGCGCCCAATGGTGCCACCTTGAACCAAGCATCGCCATCGATCAGCACGATCCGTCGCTCGGCTGTCCCATAGTGAATCGCAAGCGCGGTATGACTGTCGAGTTGCGCGGTGCTCCCGTCCGGCAGGGAAACTGTACGTATTTCGCCGGTCGTGGTCGTATAATCGGCACGCCAGCGGTCAAGATTCAGCCAACCGCCATCGCCCTGCATGACCAGAACAGCAATGCAGACCACGCCCAACGTCACACCTGTTCCGATCTGACGACGACGTGTCACCCGTTTCTGTCTGGTGCCAACATCAAGATCAGACCATAGGGACGACGCACGGCGAAAAGCCTCCTCATGGTCCGAGGATGCGGCGCGCCATGTGGCGAAGGCGCGCTGTTCCTCGATCGTCAGAGGCGTTCCGCCCTGCCGGATCACCCAGGCAGCGGCCTCTTCGTCAATCCGGTCCTGCCGGTCGTCGACGGATTCAGTCATGGGTACTGCCCTGAAGACAAAACGGGGTCATACCGAATAAGATGTCCTGACATACTCAGGACCGTAAAAAAATCTGCATGACGTCAGCGCGGCAGACGACGCAGGAGATGCTGGAGCGCTGCGGCCAGATGCTTCTGGACGGAACTTTCCGAGATATCGAGTTTGGTTGCTGTCTGCTGATAACTCAGACCGGTCACACGGTTGAGCACGAAAATCCGCCGTGTAAGTGGGGGCAGTTCCTCCAGCTGCGCGGCAAGCTGCCGTATCCGTTGCCGGGCCGCCGCCACCTGATCAGGCCAGGCCTGATCGTCAGCAATATCGGCGATTTCCTCGTGCGTGACGGCAGTCGTACGACGACGCTGCGTCGCGCGAATATGGTCTACGGTCAGGTTATGGGCGGTGCTGAAGAGAAAGGCACGACAGGCTCCTGCGGGGAGAGCATCGCCGTGCTCGACAAACCGCAGAAATGTCTCCTGCACGAAATCAGCCGCGAGATCACGGTCGCGCAACCGCTTACCGACATAGTCGGTAAGTTCGCGCCGATGACGCGAAAACAGCCCGCTGATCCGCCCCTTGCTCACGACCAAGATTACCTGAGAAATATTGCACGTCGGCTTTGCTTAACACAGATGATAATAGTTCTCAATATCGTATATTCTTTTGTTGCTGAATCCACTTCATGCAAGCGTCTTCTTTCTTAGCAGGACATTCATATCCGCTACAGGAGATTGGCATGCATCGTCCCCTCTCGATCTATAGGAACGGCTGGTTGTCCGTGTGATTGCGCCAGAAGGCATCTTTCGTGGGGCAAGGCGCATGCTGGGCAAAAAACAGTCTGCTCTCAGCAGATCACTGCGGTTACTGGATAAGCGGTTATTCTTCGCCTGCTCGAACCGGGTCTAATACAACGACGCCTCGTCGTGAGCAATCGCGCCGATCTTGATGGGGCAATGGCGGCCGTTCCGGTGCCTATCTGGCTTATCTGAGCAACCCGTCGAACGGATAATACAGTTTGAGATGCTCTGCTCTGAGAGAATGTGATTGATTTTATGGATTTGCTGGGGATGGGTTCGATAGCGTGGCTTATGAGTGATTGAGCGCAACGCAAAAACCCGCATGAAGGAGGCAGGATGATGGTAGTAATTTATAGATAGTAGGATTTTGGTTACTGAACACACAATCAAAGAAAACTTCTGCCAGAACAGTTAAATGACTGAAATAATAAAAATATTTTTCTCTATTTTCGTTTAACTCTTTATCATCCTTACTCTGAAACAACCGAATGCCCCTGCCCTACGGATAGTCTATTACTATATAGAGACAATGGATCGCTTTTCCCGCAATCCAGAAATTACCAAAAAAGATTGAGTGCAAATCCTTGGTTCGAGCTTCAGGAAAAAACTGAATGTAGCTGGTTCGTCTTCCTCCCGCAGCCTGCCGAACCAGAATATCGCATGCCACGAGATCATTTATACCTAGCATGACTGTACCCGCCTCGCATTATTCCGACAGTTATGGGGGGAAGCGGAGAGACGGGTTTTGGGCGAAACAAAATAGTAGACGATGAGTGCCTCATATTTATGCTCGCCGCCACTAGCACTACAGTTGCATTTTGTGTTGAGTTCTGACTCTATGGATACCCATGATTCAGGATATGATGACCGGTGGTGCGTCTGTTGAAGAGACGCTGGAATTATGGGTGCGTTCGCTTCGATCAGCCAAGGAGCGGATTGCTCCACTGTTTACGCAAAAGCGTGTCGCGGATTCAGCGTGTTCTTTCCTTGATGTTTTAATTGGCAATGATCCACGCAAGACAGGTTGGATGCGGGCAGAAGCCGCAGG